>CACZHC010000116.1 GCA_902780865.1 uncultured bacterium | reverse complement strand
TGGGCTCGCAGGTCGGGCTGGTCAACGCCGGCGGCGGGTTGCAGGCCGGCTTCTACAACATTGGCGGCAGTTTTCAAGTCGGCGCACTCAATGCCGATGGGCACGTGCAGATTGGCTTGCTTAACGCCGCGATCAATGGCGACGACGGAGATTACGGCGACCGCAGTGCCTGTTTGCAGGTCGGCTTGCTCAACTACAACCCGCGCGGCCTCGTCAAGTGGCTGCCGATCTTCAACTTCTCACGCGGTCGAAAGGACTGGTGACATGACACCGCTTTGGTTAGATGCCGTCTTTGCCGTTGTTCAGATGGCCATTCTCATCGGGCTAATCGCCTTGGGGATATGGATGGTCAAGCGGTCGTTTCGGATTAAGAGAAAGTGGGTATGTTGGTTGGTCAGAATTCTCGGCGTTCTGATTTCTGGCTATATCTTAATAGGTCTTATCGTCTATTTTGCCTATTGTCGCACTGGATTGTGAACAGTTGCTATCCCATTTGGGGTTGGAGGCTACAGGGTCTGACCCTGTTGGCTTCCTCCATTCCGCTTTATGAAAGGAACATTCCATGAAACCCTTTGCACGGATCAACTTGTCCTTAGTCGCTCTGCGTAGGGGGATCCTCGTCTCATCCTTCGCGCTTATGGCGGTGATTGGCACTGATGTCCGTGCTGACGTTGAAAAGCCGACAGACATCACATGGTACTCTCCAGTTGGCGCATCGTTCATGGATAATGCGTATCCGTGGGTTGGCCGTTATGGAGGTCATGGAGACAAACTAGACAATCCTGGAGTCATCGGACTTGGCGTAAATTTCCTTTTAGGCGAATGTGGAGAAGTGAATGGCCTGCTCTTGAATCTTGGGATTTTGGGGTTTTGCGGTCATTTGGGAAAGGTTTCGTCTATGTCCGGAACGATGCGTGGCGTGACGGCGGGGATGCTTGTCAACGCTAATGGCAGAACGCAAGGTGTGATGGTTGGACCGATAAATTTTGCCGAAGACATAGATGGGTGTATGGTTGGGTGTTATAACACTTGTTACTATAGTGAGACCGTGCGTGGTTTGCAGGTCGGCGTGATAAACGATGTCTCTGGGTATGATATGTCGGGTTTCATAGTTCAGGTCGGCTTCTATAATTATTCTGATATGCCTGCGCTTCAGATAGGACTCATAAACCGCATTCCCGACGGACGATTCCCGGTTTTACCTGTAATCAATTTGCATTGGTAGGTGGATTATGGTTCGTGATGGATTTTTGCGTGTGGCGTGCGGGCGGAGTGCGCCCTGCGGCGGCAGGTGAAAGGAGTTGATGAACCATGAATAAACTGACAAAGAAAACTCTCGTCTCATCCCTCGCGCTCATGGCGGCGCTCGCAGGTTGCAAGACCGGCATGTTTGCGCCACGCAGCGGACAGTTGTTCCAGACGACGCGGATGTGCCCGGGCCCTGGTTCCTTCGTCTATACTGCGCCTCTTATGATGGGAGTCTGGGGCGTGCAGAAGCGTGGCGGCGAATGGACGATACCAATTGGAATTGTTGGTATTCCCATTGCGGCGGCGGGTTTTGTGGTTGACGAGTGCGTCGTCTCGCCGCTGGTGGATCTGGTTTGCCTGCCATACGACCTCTGCCAGCCGAAGCGCAGCTTCTACATTCGCGTTGTCGATGAATTCGGACAGCCTGTTCCCGGAGCGAAAGTCAAGGGACGGATCCAGAAAGCCGATTACTTTTGGATGGGTGAAGAAAAATTCTCCGAAATAACAGATGCGGCAGGCGAGATTTCACTGGACGGAACATTCCACTTAAAGGGCCATTGCTGGGTATCTTGTCCGGACTATGCAAGTTGGTGGAACAACAAGAAGTTCAAGACAGCGGAGGTAAAGCCGGATTCTGATGGACGAATCGTGATTCAGTTTGTGCTGCCCAAGGCGAATCCTGGAGGATGGAAAGCCAGGAAAGATATTTCTCGTGAGGAGGTGCTGAAGCGGCTTCCGGGCAAATGGTCTGCCGACCATGAGTCGCGGGTATGGCTTCAGCATGGGTTCAACTGCCGGTATGCGAATGATCTTGACAGGCACTGCCTGACGCTTGACGCATCCGGCAAGGTTGCCTCTCATGTTCCGGCCGGATATGAGTTCTACTTTGGAAATATTGACACCTCTTCTGATTGGAATGCCGGACGCTATTCCGTATGGACGCTTGAAGGCAAGGACGATGTAGATGCGGCCAAAGCGCGAAAGGATGACGATCTTCTTCCTTCAGGATGGCTATGGCGCGTACACCTTTCAAAAGGCCCCAAGAATACAACTTGTTCCGATAGCTATTATCTTGGAGAGGACGAGAAGGGGCTGTATCTTTCGCCTGGGCCATTTTCCGAGTGGGATGGCTTAAGCGAGAAGCTGTCGTTAAAATTCCGCAAGGTGACGGAGTAGAACATTTGCGGCTGATTCGCCGCGGGACTTCCGCCTCGTCATCAAGACCTGCGGCACATCCGCCTTGTCCCCGCTGCTCTCCTATCGCCGCAAGGTCAAGTTGGTTGGTTAGCCGAGCGCACGTGCGTGGCAAAAGTGCCGCGACTCTACTTGATGCACGCGCGGCGCATCTGCCGCGGCAAGGTCGGTGACGGTGAGGAGCGGGTTCGCCGGCGACTCCACGAGAATCGCCTTCACGTCCGGCGTGATCGCCGCATCGAGCGCGGACGCATCGTCGGTGTCCGCAAGCGCGTAACCGAGTCCGAACTGCTTGAAAACCTTGTCGAGGACTCGGAAGGTCCCGCCATAGACGTTCTTCGAGATGAGTATCTTGTCGCCCGACTTGAAGAGCGACAGGACCGCCGAGATCGCCGCCATGCCAGAGGCGAAAGCGAAGCCGCGCGTACCTCCTTCGAGGTCTGACATGAGCGCCTCCAGCGCGGCGCGCGTCGGGTTGCCGGTGCGGGAGTATTCCCAGCCGGTGTTCTCGCCTAGCGCCCGTTGGCGATAGGTCGAGGTCTGGTAGATCGGCACGTTTACCGCGCCTGTCGCGGCATCGCCGTCGATGCCGCCGTGAATGATCAGAGTCTGTTCTTTCATTTCCTAGAATGCCTTTCGGAGTTCAGTTAGATTGTCGGTTGCGTCACATCAGAGATGCGACGTCCAACATCGAAACTGAACCGTGTCTGCGGCATTCTGGAGAAATGGAGTCATTGCCTGTCCTTTCGCCGGACATTGGCCAATCGGCTTTTTAGCCATGCAGAACGTGTAGAGCGTGCGGAACACTTACACGTTTCTACACGCTCTGCACGGCTAACTACTTACTCGAAGAGCCAGGTCGAGAGATAGCGCTCGCCCGTGTCGGGAAGGAGCGCGACAATCGTCTTGCCGGCGAACTCGGGACGCTTCGAGAGCTCCAGCGCCGCCCAGAGCGCCGCGCCGGACGAGATGCCGACGAGAAGACCTTCCTGCGCAGCGGCTGCGCGAGCAGTCGCGCCGGCGTTCTCGGCCGAGGCCTTGATGACCTCCGTCAGGATCGAGGTGTCGAGCACTTTCGGGACGAAGCCCGCGCCGATGCCCTGGATCTTGTGGGGACCGGGCTGTCCGCCGGAGAGGACAGGCGACGTGTCGGGTTCTACCGCAAAGAGCTTAACGTTCGGGTTCTTCTCCTTGAGGTACTTTCCAGTTCCCGTGATCGTGCCGCCCGTGCCGACGCCGCCCACGAACGCAGCGACCTCGCCATTCGTGTCCGCCCAGACTTCTGGTCCCGTCGTGCGGTAGTGGAAGTCGGGGTTCGCCGGGTTCTCGAACTGCTGCAGGATCACCGCGCCGGGCGTGGAGTCGCGAAGCTCGTTCGCCTTGGCGATCGCGCCCTTCATGCCCGCCGCGCCGGGCGTGAGGACGATCTCCGCGCCGTAGGCCGCCGCGAGCTTGCGACGCTCGATCGACATCGTCTCGGGCATGGTGAGAATGAGGTGATATCCCTTCACCGCGCTGACGAGAGCGAGGCCGACGCCGGTGTTGCCGCTCGTTGGCTCGATGATCGTCGCGCCGGGCTTGAGGACGCCCGACTTCTCGGCCGCCTCCACCATCGAGAGGGCGATACGGTCCTTGACGCTGCCGCCGGGGTTGAAGTACTCGACCTTTGCGAGCACCTTGGCTCCGCCCTTGTTGAGCTTGTTGGAGATCTCGACGAGTGGCGTTCCGCCGACCTTCGCCAGAATGTTCTTTACTGTGTTGCTCATGACGATTTTCCTTTCGTTATATTATATCATAGTTAGTCGTTAGTGGCTAAGCCTTTGTCTTTTGTCCTCCGTCCTTTGTCCTATCCTTCAACCTTTCAGAACTGGTACTGGATGCTGAAGACGAGACCCGAGCCGACGCCGAGGTTCTTCGCGGAGCCATGGCGGTAGAACTTGTCCTTGTCGCCAGTCTGGACATACGCTGCGACGAGCGTCAGGTTGTCGTTGACGAACCACGCGACATGGCCGTCGTAGTAGTCGTGGTTGCGGATTCCGTCACCGACGCGCGCGCCCTGCTTGTATTCAAGGCCAATCGCGACGTTGGACGCCGGCAGCACGTCGATGTTGCCGAAGGCGACAAGATCGTAGTCGTTGTGCCCGACGACGCCGTTCACCACCTCGTCGGTGTAGAGAAGGCCCGCCGAGAGAAGGATCGGCCACGGAGTCTGGGTGATCAGCTTCGACGCGACGACGTATGCGTCGAATCCGTCGTTGTCGAGCTTGAGGGCGTCAACAGTCCGCGAGTCAGTGTACTTGTAGATGCCGCCGACTGCTATCGCCGGGACCCACGAGGTGTCGAACGCATTCTCGTCGAGAAGGCGAACCTTCGCGCCGAGGTTGTACTTGTTGATCGACCTGTCGCCGTACTTCCTCGCGTTGACGAGTTCGTAGCCGGCCGAGAGCTCGAGGCGGTTTGCGACGGTGAACGCGGCGCCGAAGGCACCCCAGTTGATGTCGGCGTCATTGAGGTTGACGTACCACGCGCCGAACTGCGGCTTCGAGACGACGTTGTTTAGCGAGTTCGACTCGCCGCCCTCCCACGGCTGGCCTGCCGTGTATGCGAGGGGGTTGAAGGCAATGCCTCCCGCGCCCTGCAGGTTGTTTAGCGGTACACCTCCGTAGGCGGTTCCTAGCGCAGCGACCGCCGCGAAAGAGAGAGCGGCTGCGACGCGGATGGACTTGCTGTTCTTGATGTTGTTGTTGTTGTTCATTGTGTGATTCCTTTTCTTTAGTTGTTTTGATGTGTTTTGTTGTCTTTAAATGCCCCGCCCCGTTGCCAGGGCAGGGCGGGGGGTTAGATTGTTTCCAGCGCTCTGTCGAGCTCCGAGATTATGTCGTCGACGTGCTCGATGCCGATCGAGAGCCGGATCAGCTCGGGCAGGACCCCGCCTTTCCTGAGATCCTCGTCGGAGAGCTGCGAGTGCGTCGTCGAGGCAGGGTGTATGACAAGCGACTTCGCGTCTCCGACGTTGGCGAGGATCGAGAAGATCTCGCCATTGAGCGCGTCCGCGAAACATCGGGCCTTATCGGAGCCGCCCTTGACGCCGAAGACGACCATTCCGCCTGCGCCGTTCGGAAGGTACTTCTTCGCGAGTTCCGGCTGCGTAAGGGAAGGGTACTTGACCCAAGCGACCTTCGGGTGCTTCTCGAGGTGTTTTGCGACCGCGAGCGCGTTTTCGCTGTGGCGCGCGATGCGGAGCGGCAGCGACTCGACGCCCTGCAGGAAGATCCACGCGGCGTCCGGCGCGAGCGTCGGGCCCTGGTTGCGGATCCCTACCGTGAGAAGGCGAATCGAAAACGCGACGGGCTTAAGCGGCTCGGGGAGGTCGTGAGCGAACCTGAGACCGTGGTAGCCCGCGTCCGGCTCGTTGTAGAGCGCAAACTTGGGGTCGGTCCAGTCGAAGCCGCCCTTCTCGACTACGACACCGCCGATGCCGGTGCCGTGCCCGCCAATCCAAGCGGCGGCGGCGTAAACGTGGCGTCCACGACGAGCGGAAGGTGGTGCCTGTGCGCGACTTCCGCATACTTCTCTATGTCCGCGATGTCAAGGGCGGGGTTGCCGACCGCCTCGATAAAGAGAAGCCTAGTCTTCTCGTTTATCGCCGCTTCGACGGCCCCAAAGTCGTTGACGGGGGTGAAATTCACCTTGATGCCCGCGTTCGGGAGGATTGCGTCGAACTGGCTGAACGTGCCGCCGTAGAGGTTAGAGGCAGCGACAACCTCGTCGCCAGCGCGGGCGATGTTCGTGATGGTGAAGAAAATCGCCGCCGTGCCGGAGGAGAGCGTCTGCGCAGCCGCGCCGCCCTCGAGCGCCGCGATGCGCTTGGTAGATGTTGCCGAGCTCCCTGAGACCGAAGAGGTCGGCCCCGTGCTTGGAGTCGCGGAAGTTGTAGGCCGTCGTCCTGTAGACCGGAACGGCCCTTGCATTCGTGGCGGGGTCGCCGTGTGCGTCCTGACCCGCGTGAACCGCCAGCGTCTCAATGTGGAATTTTCTGTCGCTCATGTTGCTGCTCCTTTCCTTTGCATTTCTGTCTCCGCTCCTTTGTCGCGTCGACGGGACATATTATCGCATGTTCCCCGGCGCATATGGTAATTGGAAGATTTATGCAACGGCAATAGGCAAAACCTATATGCCGGCAAGTCGCATTCGGGTGCGAAATCCCACGGAATAAAAAGGGCCTGCGGCGGGGGAGCAAATACGAAAACCACCGCCGCAGGCCAAATTGTGTTCTTTATCTATTCGTTGCTGCCGACAGAAGAATTACATGTCGCTTGGCATCCGCCAGTCTGCGCGCGGGGAGAGGGAAAGCGTGATTTTCGGACCGTCAGGGACGCAGTTGCGTTTATACTGGGCGGCGCGGAAACGTCTGATGAACTTGCAAAGCGTGTCGCCGACCTCTTCGGGCGAATATTTGCCGGCAAACGCAATTCGCGCCATTTCGCGCAGCTTGTCCGCCGCCGCGCCATCCACAAGATAGTGAAAGAGGAAGAAGTCGTGCAGCTCATAAGGACCGAGCCGCACCTCCGAGTCGTTCGCCGCCGCGCCAGGGACGAGCTCGGGCGTAATAGGCGCATTGGCGATTCCGTTGAGAATCGACCGAAGGGGTTCTGCCGACTCCTCCGCGACAAGCTTGAGCGCACCGAGTACCATTGTCTTCGGCACCGAGCAGTTGAGCTGGTACATGCTCATGTGGTCGCCGTTGTATGTGTTCCATCCGAGCGCGATCTCTGAAAGGTCGCCCGTCCCGACGACGAGCGCGCGCTCCATGTTGGCGACGTCCATTAGCACCATCGTGCGCATCCTCGCCTGGACGTTTTCGTAGGCGATGTCATGCGTCGCTTCGTCGTGCCCGATGTCCGCGAGATGTCGCTTGCACGATTCGCAGATGTCGACGACGCGGCATGTCGCCCCGACGGCGCGTCCAAGTTCTGCAGCGGTGCTTTGCGTGTGCCCTGTCGAGCCGAAGCCCGGCATGACGATGGCGACGAGATTGGTGCGTGGGAGCTTGAGCCGATCGAGCGCCGCCGCCGCGCCAAGAAGCGCAAGCGCGGAATCCGCGCCGCCCGAGACGCCGACGACGAGCTTTTCGGAATGCGCGCTTTCCATGCGCCGCGCAAGCGCCGCCGCCTGGATCGCGAGAATGCCGCGGTGCCAGTCGGGTTCCCCGAATTCGTCTAGGAAGGGGGAGCGTGAAATCTCGCTCGGCTCCGCCTCGGGGAGTTTCGCGTCAATCGCCACGATTTCAGCGACCGGTTCTGCCGACGCCATTGATGTCGCACTTCGCCTGCGATAGCGAAGGGCGTCGACATCTACTACTGCATCGACGACTGACGGCTCGCCGGCGAAGAGTCCGCTGTCCGCGGCGATGCGTCCGGCTGTCGCGATCATGGAGTCTCCGCCGAAGACGGCATCCGAGCTCGACTCGCCGATGCCGGCGCATGCCATTGCATAGGCGCAGCCGAGGCGCTGGCTCTGCTGGCGCACCATCTCGCGGCGGCGAGCGGATTTGCCGAGATAGTCTGTGCTGGCGGAAAGGTTGAAAACTACGTCTACTCCGCTTGCGGCGGCGAGCGAGCTCGGTGGCACCGCTGCCCAAAGGTCTTCGCATATCTCTACGCAAAAGCTGAGCCCTCCCGCCTTGAAGACCTTTGGCGGCTCGTTGCGCGGCGCTGGCGTGAACTGCCGCGCCTCGTAGTATTCGCGGTATGTCGGGAGGCAGCGCTTGCGGACGATGCCCACCACCTTTCCGGCGAAGACGACTGCCGCGGAATTGTATATCGCGGGGCCTGACTTTTCTGGGAAGCCGACGATAGTGACGATTGGAAGGCCCGCCGTCGCAGTCGCGAAGTCGGCAAGCGCCTTTTCGGCTGCATCGAGAAATTCGCCGCGGAAAAAGACGTCGCCACATGTGTAGCCGGTGACGCTGAGTTCCGGGAACACGATTGCGGCAACGCCAGACTCGGCCGCCTTGCGGGCGAGCCGAGTCATCTCTTTTGCATTCGCCGCGGCGTCCCCTAGGTGAAGCCGCGGCGTTGCCGCTGAGATCTTGTAAAGTCCTTTCACTTGAAAAGAGGCCTGCGGCGGGGGAGCAAATACGAAAACCACCGCCGCAGGCCAAAGGGTTTAGAACTTGAGCGTTGCGTTGACGCCGCCCCAGACGATCTGGTGTTCGCCTTCGCCCATGTAGCCCTCGTGCCGCAGCGTGTGCGAGGGCGTCCATGTGTAGTTGACCTGCGCGCCGAGCGAGAGCCATTCAGTGACGGCGTAGGCCGCCGCGACTCCGATCGTCAAGTCGGTCGCCTCGGTGCCGCCGGACGAACCGGTGTAGGCGTGGTTGGCGAAGTTCAAGGCGGCCGACGGCGTGACCGTCAGCTTGTCCGCTGCCTCGAACTCGTGCGAGAGCGCGAACGTCGCGTACACGGCCGAGACGTCGTTGCCGGCGGTGTCTAGGTAGTCCCAGTACGCCGTGAACGAGGGAGTAACGATCGGGTTGTTGTACGCTACGGTTCCGTAGAGCTCTTCGGTGGAGCGCCCGTTTCCGTATGGGAACGAGTACCAGATGTGCCCAATCTCAATGTCTACGGGGCCGAACGAGTTAGCGTAGGCGAGCGTGTAGTCAAGCTCCTGGATTCCACACGCATGACGGCTTGCGTTCATTGTTCCGCGCCGGTGTGTCAAGTCCATGCTGGCCCAGACGTT
>CACZHC010000115.1 GCA_902780865.1 uncultured bacterium | reverse complement strand
TCGCGCATGTGCGCCGAGACATGGAGCATCGCGAGGCGGTTCGGGTCCTTCTTCGCGATCTCGTCGACGATGTCGAACGCGAAGTTGAACTCGTCGTCGTGCTCGTAACGGATGTGGGCGAGCTTCCCGTTTTCGTCCTCCTCGCACTTGACGAACTTCTCGGCGAGCAGCGGCTCGTTCGGCTTGCGGCGTCGCATCCTTACCATCGGGAGCGCCTGCTCCTCGGTGTTGCCCGCCATGATCATCGCGATAAACGTGCACTTCTCGCCGCCGACCGCTATCATGCCGTGGGGCGTCGACGACTTGTAGAATATCGAGTCGCCGGCGTTCAGCGTCTCCTCGTGGTCGCCAACCTTGACGCGCATCGAGCCGGAGACGACGTAGTCGAACTCCTGGCCGTCGTGGGTCGTCGTGTGGATGGGCATCTTCTGCTGGCGTTCGTCGTATTCGTACGTGACGAAGTAGGGAGTCGCAAGGCGGCCCTTGAACATCGCAGCCATGTTGCGGATGAGGATGCCCTGCTCGTTGACGGTGACGGGGCCTTGCCCTGCGCGGTTCACCTGGAAATGCGAGAGCTTGGCGGAATGGCCTTCGAGAAGCGCGGTGATGTCAATGCCGAACGCAAGCGCACACTTGTGGAGGAACGTGAACGGCGGGTCCATGTGCCCGGACTCGATGGCAATGTAGTCCCTCTCGGGGACCTCCGTTAGACGAGCCATGTCGGCCGTCGTCTTGCCACCGATTTCGCGCAGTTCCTTTATGCGCGACGATATCTCCTTCAGTTCGTTCATTTTTGCCTTTCGTGTTTTGTTTCCGTCGGTCGCCATTATGCAGAAAGGCGAATCGCCGTCTTCGGTGATCCGCCTTTTTACTTGGGTGCCTTGGGTCTGTCGTCGAACTATGCAACGGAATACCCGGCGGATCTGCACCCGTCAAGTCCAATGATAATTCGAATGATGATGTTTCTTGTCATCGGCATGTATTATACCATATTTGTCCGCGTTGTGCGTAACCAGGTGATACGATTTTAAAAAAAGTATAAAAAAGCTATATTCCCCTCGGCGAAGCCGAGCCCGAAGGGCGCCCTAGCGGGGGTGCGACAAATACGCGACGGATTTGCCGCGCAGCGGCGGCGGACGTGCGAGAGTAGGACGTCGCCAGCTTTTTTTATGCCCATGTTAAAAGGGCATAAAAAAGCCGGCGAACTACTTCTCTTCGGAAAGCTTCAAGAAGTAGGCGCGGACAAGATCGCGATATTCCGCAGGGACGTCTTTGAGATTCCCTTCGCCCAGGCCGTCCTTCGCCGCACCCTTGATGCGGAACCATCCCTGGCTCTCGAGAATCCTGCCCAACGCCGCAGGATCGGCTTTGGACGCCTGCTCGCGCATAAGCCGTGCGATTTCCGCCGAAAGGCCTCCTCCGCCCTGAGACTCCATCGTTCCCTTCCCCTCTCCCGACTTTGACTCTCCGGAATTGGGCTCTCCCGAATTGGGCTCTCCTTGCTGCTCCGAAGGGCTTGACTCTTCCGACTGGCCTTGTTCCTCTCCCTGACCATCTGGGATCCCAAGCGCGCTTGCCTGCCGTTCCGCCTCCTTCCGCATCGCTTCCGCCGCCTCCGCAGACTTATCGCTTGCACTGGGGCGCCCTTGCGACTCCCCTGCCGACTCTTGATTGGACTGGGCTTGTCCACCCTTTCCCTGTTCTCCTTCGTCCTGTTTTCTATCGCCTTGCTCACCCATGCCCTGCGGAGAGCTCGTCTGCTGCGCCGCTGCTTCCGCGCCCGCGGCATCCGCACGCGTAGCATTCTCTGCCAACTGTCCGGCCTGTTCGGCCGCCGCGGCAGCTTCTTCGATCTTGCGAGCGGCGTCTTCCCGCGCCGCAGTAGCCGCTTCGCGCATCTCGCTGGCGGCTTGACCAGGAGACGGGTCAGATTTTTTCAGGCGCTCCAATCCCTGGAGAACATCTTCCGGCAGATTGCTTTCGCGCTCCAGACTTTCCGCGAGTTCCTTGGCCGCCGCCGCGGACTCGAGCTGCTCCGCCTTGTCCACAGCTGCGAGCGCATCGACCGTCTTGCGTTGTACATCTTCGGCGACTTTGCCAGCGGACGGCTCTTCCACTGCCGCCTGCGCCACTGCGAGCGATTTCTCCTGCGCATCTGCGAGAGTGGGGTCGACGCCGCTCTTCTCGAGTTGCCGCGCCGCTTCGCGCACCGCGTCTGCCGCCTGCTGCCGCAACTGCCGACTGCGGTTCTCGTCCTCGCTCTTTGCCGCCTCTTCAAATGCGGAAAGCGCCTTGTTCTGCGCTTTCATGGCGGCCATGCGCGCCTCGTGGTGCTGCGCCTCGCGACGTTCGTCCGCGCTCTGCGCCGCAAGCGAACGCCTCGCCACATCGTCGCGCTCCTTGCGAACTTGCAATCCTTCCTGGCGGGCCTTTTCACGCGCGGCAAGCTCCGCCTCTGCTGCCGCCAGCGCCTCACCCTGCCGGGGAAGAGACTCCCTGAGCGCCTGTTCCGCCGTCTCGGGATTATCGTTCCTCAGCCGTGCCTCGCGTTGCGCGTCCTTAACCTCTTTTGTCGCCTCGGCCTGCTCCAGCAGGTCTTCCGCGCGGGACTGCGCGGCAACGGCATCGCGCATGAGCGCCTCGCGCGCCCTCTTGTCGCCGTTCGCGCGCGCCTGCTCCAGCTTCTTCCTGGCGTCCTTCTCGGCATTGACGGCCTGGCGAAGCGCTTCGTCGCGCCGACGGGAAAGCTCCTCTTCATATTGATCGCGGGCCTGCGCCTTGCGAATGTCGTTGCGGTTCCTGTCCGCCGCAATGTCCAGCTGGCGCTTGAGTTCGTCCATCAGTTCCGCCGCCTTGGACATCTTCCGCCGCGCAACGTCCATGTCGCCGCCCTTTGTCCGCCACTCTAGTTCGCGCGCCTTGTTCGCCGCCTCTTCCTGCATGCGCCTCCAGGCATCGAGCTTGCGCGTGTCGACCGGCCTTTCGCGCAGGATAGCCTCGGCCTCCCGCGCAAGGGCGTCCTGCCGGGCCGCAAGGTCCTTCGTCTTCTCGTAGTTCTCGAGCTTCTGCACGCGGTCGCGTATGGGCTCGTCCATCTTCTTCAATGCTTCCAGCGCATCGCGCATCTCGGGCAGCGCCGCCTCCAACGCGTCGGCGCGGCGTTCGGGCGCGTCAAACTGCGCGGACTCGAGCTTGGCCAGCACAGGGTCGATCTTCTGCTCACGCACGGACTTGAGCATGTCGGCAATCGGCTCGAAACGCCGGTCTTCCCTGAAATGCCGTTCAAGCTCGTCGACGCGCTTGCGCGCTTCGGATGTCTCGTGTACCGCGCGCTCTACGTTCTTGTCGGCCCATTCGCTCACCTTCTGCTCGCGGCGGATCTGGTCTTTCGCCTGCGCCGCAGGGTGCCGCGCGTCGTCCAGGCGCCGACGCGCCTCCTCCAGCAGCTTGCGCGCAGTCTCTGTCGCCTTGGAAAGACTCTGTTCGCCGATGCTTGCGGCCCTTGTCTCGAGCTGCACGACTACCGGCGTAGAAGTCGCCGCATGTGGTCCGCCGCGCTCGGCGGGAAACCGGTCGCGCACCACGATGTCGAAGGAGACCGAGCGCACCCCGTCAAGATCGAACATCGAAAGGTCGATCTCGTCCCTCCCCTTCCAAAGCGACGCGCCGCTTTTCGCAAACGACGCCACCGTTCGCAGGTCCTGCCACGGCCCTCCGTCACGCGCATAGCGGAGCGACGGCGTCTCTACGCCGATGTCGTCGCTCGCTGAGAATACAATCGGAAACTTCGCGTGCGGCGCGAGGCGAAGAGACTTCACAGCCGGCTCTTCGATGACCACGGTAGGCGGCGCGTCGAGAAAGCTCTTGAGAAGTCCTCCGCGGCGCGGCGCGGCAAAGCCCTCTGGACTCACGAGGTCAAGCGTCCAGTTTGCCACTCGGTTCGAGACCATTTCATGTCGGGTTGCCGCGCGGCCGTTCACGAGCAGCGCGGCATTCACCGCGCGGTCTCCGAGGTCGAGCGAGAAGGATACGCGCGATCCATCGACCGCCTCAAGCGTCGAAACCTCGTCGTTCGAGACGACGCTTGGCGAGAAACCGGTATAGTCCGGATAGTCGATCCGCGCCGAAAAAGACTTGTACCTAGGCATTTCGCAGACCCGTACCGTATAGTATCGGGAGACTGCGGGTCCTGCGCACACGCGGTATCTCCATTCGGGCTCGGCGAGATCGGCCGTTGCCTCGTATACTCCACCGTCCATTGGCTCAACATATTCTTCACCCCAGCCAAGCGCGCCTTTGCGCGAGATGCGTATGCTTGGCGCATACGGGAACCCCTCGGCGACCGTCGCCTCGATGCGCACGACCATTCCTCCAAGAACGGCAACGTCACCCGGCTTTACGGTGATGTCGCTTGAATAGAGATTCCCGACGTCCGCCCACGGCGCCACCGCCCGCACAAAAAGCCGACCGGCCAGATGCGGAACAATTACAAAAGAAAGGGCGAGCAGCGCCACGATGGCGAGCAGCGCCTTAAGCCGACGGAGGATCGTCCGCGACGTGAACTCGCGCTCGGCGTCGACCGACAGGGCGGCGGCCGCGGCCTTCTTGGAAAGAAGTTCGAGCAACTCAGCGGAAAAATTGGCCCGCCCGGGATTCCGCTCCGCCGTCTCCACGAGCTCTACGAGCGTCGTCAGGCATTCCTCGTTTTCGGGATGACGCGCATCGAGGATCTTCGCCATGCGCCGCGCGTCGAGGCGTCGCGCCAGCGGGCGCACAAGCGAAAGATAGCCAGCGAGAAGTATGCAGCCGTACAGGAGAGACGAAAGGAGCCAACGCGCCGCATCGGAGAAGAGCGTAAAGCATGCGTCGACGGCCATCACCACGAGCGTCGCGGTAATCGCCACGAAAAGCGTCGCCACAAGACCGCGAAGGAGATAGATGCGCCGTACGCGCCAAATGGACGCGTCGAGAATGGCCTTGACCGATTCCGGCATTCCAATCATGCAAGCCCCCTTCTCTTTCGGAGAATCCAGACCAAGACAAGCGAAAGCGCCAGCAGTACGAACACAAGCGGATGGTTCCAGATCGCGTCCTCGACGTGCTCGGTTATCTCGCTCCGCCCTGCGCCGAAGGCCTCGGCGAGCGAATCAAAGTCGTCCTGCGCCACAAACACAGCGCCACCTGTAAGACGCGCCATTTCCTTCGGCAAGGCGATGTCGGCCGAAGGATGCACGTATTCGACTGGCGCGACGCCCTGGTCTACGGCAAATCGCGTTACGAGCGGTTTCGGCCATTCGCTACCGAGCACCTGTTCGACCTCGGGCGCGTCGATCGTGACTTCGTAGGCGCCTTCGCGAGCCGTAGCGTCGAACACGGCCTCGTAGAAGCCATTTGCGCCGGAACGTTTTAGGAGGTCGACCGTGCGAAGCGTGCCGTCGGGAAGCTTCACCTCGGCCTTCGCCCGTGCCGACGCGATCGGAAGGAAGTCCTTGTCGGAAAAACGCACGAGCAGCTTCACCGGCTCCCCGGGAAGATAGCGGAGCGCGTCCGTCCCGGCCCTCGCATGCAGATTGCCGTCGCGCAGCTTCTCGCCCGCACCCCAGCGGAGCACGCCACCCCAGAAACGATGATGGTACGTGTCGCCCATGCGATAGCGCAAATGCCACGTCTCGTCCGTCGAGAAGAAGACTACCTTCCCCCGCCCTGTCTCGCGCACGGTCATGAGCGGCGAAACGAGGGCCGTCGAGTCTCCGGCGAAAAGCAGCACCTCCGCTCCGGTCTTTACGGCCACGCCTTCCACGCGTCCACGCGCAGGCGGCAGCGAATTCCAGATGCGTTCGTTCTCCGAAGGCGACGATGCAACGGCTGCGGCCGGATGCCCGCGGCCGGACGGCGTAAGGGCAAACGGCGTCTTCGCCGCGCGCCAACGGGCGACGACGCTTCCCGTCTCGTTTGTCACGGCGACCGGAAGGAGGTCCGACATAGGACCCGAAGCAAAGTCGTACGGCATGTTTCTCTCGCCCGCAGTCAGGACGAGCAGGGCGCCGCGCTCCTCGACGCAGTAGCGGATGTCCGCGCAGACCTCGTCGGTCAGCACATCGCGCCCGAGATCGCCAAGGACGATGACGTCGAACTTGCGCCAGTCGTCGCGAGTCTTTGGAAGCGCTCCCGCCTCGGCCTCGCCAAAGGGCCGCGTCGCGTCAGCAGGACGCGTCGAGGCGCCTTCGCCTCCCGCCAGCCGGTCCGGCTCGACCAGCACATACTGGAGATGCACGGACTTGTCGCGCCCGAAGAAGAGGTTG
>CACZHC010000114.1 GCA_902780865.1 uncultured bacterium | reverse complement strand
GAGTACCTCATGCGCAACCGCGGCAGGGTCGTGTCGCGCAACACCATACTCGAGCGCGTGTGGGACTACGACTTCGATCCGCACACCAACGTCGTCGAGGCGCGCGTATGCCGTCTCCGCGAGAAGATCGACAGGAACTCTCCGCGCAAGCTGATCTCGACGGTGAGGGGGGTGGGCTATGTCCTCGGCTGAGCCGCCGCGCGGCAGAGTGCGTCCGATGTGGGTGCGCATCGCGCTCTGGTCGTTCCTGTCGTTCGGACTCCTCTTCACGTTCGTCGGGGCGCTCGTGATGTTCGCGACGCTGCGCCACACGACGAACGACTACCACGAGGTGCTCGTACGGCTCTCGGGCGATCTGACGCAGGAGTACGAGGAGTGCGGGGGAGACGCGGCGAAGATGGCGAAGTTCTTCGCGGAGAACTCGGAGACCCACGGACACGAAAACGTCTTCCTTCTCGTCACCGATAGTGACGGCGCGGTGAAGGTGAGCAGCACGCACAACAAGACCATACTCGAGGAGATGGTCGAGAACGCCGCATCAAAGTCGAGGACATACCGCATAGCGGGGGTGTCCGCGGACGGAATCCGTCCGATCGCGGTGCGGGTGCGGAAGTCGTTGCTCGGCGACGGATACGTGCTGTCCGTCGGGTACAACGTGACGAAGGACGAGCTGCACGCGGTGCGGATGGGTGCGCTCGTCGGCTCGTCGCTCGTCTTTGTGTGGCTCGTCGGCGCGGGGCTTGGGGCGTTCCTCGGACGGCGCTTCACCGCCCCGCTGAGGAAGGTTGCCGACGCGGCTGGGCGCATAGCCGCCGGGGACTACTCCGCGCGCGTTCCGGTGACGTCCGAGGGACAGGAGATAGTTGACCTCGAGAACGCGTTCAACAGCATGGCGGCGGAGAACGAGAAGACTCTCTCCGACCTGCGTGTGCTCACGGACGACATCGCGCACGACCTTAGGACTCCGCTTACGCGCATCCGGGCCGCTGCGGAGACTGCCGCGCTTGCCGAAGGGGAGCATCCATTCGCCGAGGACATCTGCGAGGAGGCGTCGTCCATGCTCGAGATGATAAACACGATGCTCGACATATCGCAGACGGACAGCCGCATACGCCGCACGCCGCGCGAGCAGATCGAGATGGTTGCGTTCGTGGGTCACGTCATCGAGCTGTACTCGGTCCTTGCGGAGGAGTCGTCGGTCTCGCTGTCCGCCACGATGCCGGACGCGCCGCTGTACGTCTCGGCGCACAAGGGGCGGCTTCAGCAGATGCTCGGGAACCTCCTCGACAACGCGCTCAAGTTCACACCGAAGGGAGGCAGGATAGAGGTGCGGCTTGCGTCGGATCCGTTCTCGCTTTCCGTCGCCAACACGGGGCCCGGCATCCCGTCCGCGGACATCCCGCACGTCTTCAAGCGCTTCTGGCGCGGCGACGGCAGCAGGTCGCTTCCGGGCAACGGGCTTGGCCTCGCGCTCGTGAAGGCAATCGTGACGTCCTACGGCGGGAGCGTCAAGTGCGAGTCCACGCCTGGCGAATGGACGGTCTTCACCGTCACAGGCCTGTCGTAGCCCGCACTGTCTTCCGTTCGGAACCTGAACGCGAAAAGCTGACGAGGATTTTTGATACAATATACGGCGTAACGGGGTGCTGCGTCGCACGGTGCGGCGTCGGCTGAGATCAGACCCGCGAACCTGAACCGGGTAATGCCGGCGGAGGAAGGATAAAATGAAGGACCTGGTTATCGGCGGCAGAAAGTTCAAGAGCCGCTTTTTTCTCGGGACGGGCAAGTTCGCCTCTGGCGAAATGCTTAAACGCGCGCTTGCGGCGTGCGGAACGGAACTCGTGACGACTGCGCTCACGCGCGTCCACGAAGGCGACGCGGAGCATGACGACATTTTGGGCGTCATCGACCGCTCGAAGGTCGAGGTGATGCTAAACACGTCCGGCGCGCGCAACGCGGCGGAGGCGGTGAGAATCGCGAAGCTCGGGAAGGCCGCGGGCTACAACTGGATCAAGATCGAGGTGCATCCCGACGCGCGCTACCTGCTGCCCGATCCCGTCGAGACGCTGGAGGCCGTGAAGGAGTGCGCGAAGCTCGGGATGGTCGTGCTTCCGTACATCAACGCCGATCCGGTGCTCGCGCGCCACTGCGAGGACGCAGGGGCCGCGGCGGTCATGCCGCTCGGAAGCCCCATTGGCTCGAACCGCGGAATCCGCACGCGCGACATGATCGAGATCATCGTCGAGCAGAGCCACGTTCCCGTTGTCGTGGATGCGGGCATCGGACTTCCCTCCCACGCAGCCGAGGCCATCGAGCTCGGTGCGGATGCCGTCCTCGCCAATACCGCCGTTGCCGCGGCGGACGATCCCGTCCAGATGGCGCGCGCCTTCGCCCTTGCCGTCGAGGCCGCGGAGATCGGCATCAAGGCCGGTCCGCCCGCCGAACGCTCCACCGCCAGCGCCACCAGCCCGATGGACATCTTCAAGTGACCATGCTGCCGACATATACGTCAAGGAGAAAACAATGACGACATACAACACGAAAGGAACGTGTTCGCGGGCGATCAACTACGAGGTCGCGGACGGCGTCGTTACGAAGTGCGAATTCGTCGGGGGATGCCCCGGCAACACGCAGGGCGTCGCGAAGCTCGTCGTCGGACGCAAGGTCGAGGAAGTCGTCGCGCTTCTGAAGGGCATCCAGTGCCGCAACGGCACCTCCTGCCCAGACCAGCTCGCTCGCGCGCTGGAAGCCGAATACGCATGAGGATCGACATGGCAGTGCAGGCTGAACAACGTCTTGCGGTTCTGATTGACGCGGACAACATCAGTGCATCTCTTGCAGGGGACATCTTCAAGAAGGCGTATGCAATTGGGACGCCGATAGCCCGTCGAGCATACGGGATGGTGAACTGCTTCACGGCCGACGGGGGATGGGCGAGGGCGCAGCGTGAATACGGGGTTGTTGCGCGTCCCCAGGTGAGCAATGTCTCGGGGAAGAACGTGGCTGATATTGCTCTTGTGATAGATGCGATGGAGTTTCTCTACAAGAGCCCATGCGACGGTATATGCGTGGTTTCCTGCGACAGCGATTTTTCGGCGCTTGCCGCCAAGATTCGCGAAGGCGGGAAGGCGGCGTACGGCATGGGCGGCCCAAAAACGCCGGCGAGCTTCCGTAACGCCTGTACGAAGTTCTTCGAGCTTCGTCAGATCGGCAAGAAGGTTTCGACGAACACGGCGAAAAACGCCGCGCCTACCTGCCCACGCTGCGGAGGCAGGCTGACCGAGGCCTGGACCAAATCAAAATCCAAGTGCTACACGTGTACCGCATGCGGCGGCATGTCGTCCAGGATTGATGTGCTCAAAAAGACGGTGAGTCAGGAAAGCATGGCGGAGATGATCAGCGCCGCAAAGCGACATGAGCAGCCTGGATGCTCGTGTCCGAGCTGTGGTGCGTCAATGAGCATTCTCAAGGTGTCTGCCGGCAAGAGGCATGTCGAGATCGACGTATGCGGTTCATGCCGTACGATCTGGTACGACAAGGGCGAGTTTGAGGCGCTTGTGCCCCAGGATGGACTGCTTAGCGCAACGGTAACGGCGGGAAAGGCGTATCGGCGCGAGACCGTTCTCGCCGTCGTGGCAGACTTGAGGAGCGGCCATTTGAAAGTCTTGAACAAGAAGTCACTGGAAACAGTTCTGCGGGTTTCTTATCATGTACCGCTTCCAGACGTTTCGCCGATCATAAGCACCTTGCAGAGTCAGCGCGTCATACAGATTAACAACAAGACAGGCGCGGTTACGGTTGTTCGGCAAACGGAGCCGAAATGATGGTCTTTGTGTCCTTTGCGGCTAAAAACAATGAAAAAGATACGCTGCCCATATTTCGAGCTGAACGACCTTGAGCGTGCGTACCACGACAAGGAGTGGGGAACGCCGTGCCGGAACGGCCACGCCCGCTTCTGTTTCCGATATAAGGAACTCAAAAGAATGAAGTGACGAGGCGGCGCATTGATGCTCCTCAGATATTACCAAAATCGAAAAGAAGGGAGAGAATGGAAATGATTGAAGGATGTGACTGCAAGGTGAAGCGCACGCGGCTTGTGCGGACCGTTGACTGGCTGTGCGGGGCGCTGTTGATTGGAATCACTGTCTGGGTGGCGTGTCGCTATGCCGCTCTGCCAGACAAGATCCCCACCCACTTTGGCGCGGACGGCGTCATTGACGGATATGGTGGCAAGAGTATGATTTGGGGTTTGCTGGCTAGCATGTGGGTTTTCGTCATCGTGATGTCGGTTGCAGAATTATTTCCAATACACTGGAATGTTCCGGTCAAGGTTACCAAGGAAAACCATAGCCGAATGATGACTCTGACATGGCATTTCATAAGTACTACCAAGCTGCTTGTTGCGAGTTTGTTTGCGTGTGTGGTTATAATGTGCATGCGGGGAGAAAACCTGTCGGCGTGGTTCATGCCGATAGTGTTAACGGTATTTTTTGCGAATTCCTTGTTTTGGGTCATTCGACTTTTTCAGGCAAGATAAAGCATGGGTAAACTAAGATGAAAACCTAAAGCGAACGGAAAAACGATGAAAAAGAACTTGCTCGGAATCGTTGGGGCACTGGCGGTTGTGCTGGCTGGGTGTGTGCAGGTGGATGTCGCCGAACGGGGTGACGGATTCGTGGCGCTCGCCGAGGCAGTGCCGGACGTTATTCTCGAGCCAAGGTACTATTCGACCTACAACTTCGTCGGCGAACGCATCGACGGATACGAAGAGCCGTGCGCGCTTCTGACGAAGGAAGCCGCGCATGCGCTCAAGGCGGCAAGTGATGAATGCGTTAGGCGTGGCTACAGGCTTAAGATCTACGACGCCTACCGTCCGCAGCGGGCGGTCGCTCATTTCGTCCGCTGGGCGGCCGATGTCGGCGACACGCGGATGAAGCCGTATTTCTACCGCGACCTCGACAAGTCCGTGCTGTTCGAGCGCGGCTACATCGCGGAGAAGTCGGGGCACAGCCGCGGCAGCACGGTGGATCTCACGCTCTTCGACATGAAGACCGGCAAGGATGTCGACATGGGCGGCACGTTCGACTGGTTCGGCAAGGAATCGCATCCCGATTTCAAGGGCGTGACGAAGGAGCAGTACGCCAACCGCATGCTGCTCCGCGAAATCATGCTCGCCCACGGCTTCAAGCCGCTCGCCGAGGAGTGGTGGCACTTCACGCTCGCGAACGAGCCCTATCCCGACACTTACTTCGACTTCCCGGTACGCGAGTGAACACCTTTGCGGTCTTTGCGCCCTTTGCGGCTAAACAAAAACAATCAAAAAGACGGATTCGAAGGGCATCCGGCGCCGCAACGGCACCTCGTGCCCAGACCAGCTCACCAGCGCGCTCGAGGCGGAATAAATGGTATAATACTGGCATCGGAAACAAAAGAAGAACGTACACAATGGAACTCAACGGACCGAAGGAAGATTTGCTGTCCATTTGATGGGGATAATTGAAATGTTTCCACTGCTGAAATACACGGCCGAGGAAGTCGACGAATACTACGCGAAGGTGACGCCGGAGATGGTGAGGGCCTCGCTTGCGAAGGACCGCCACGACTGGTTCGATTTGCTGAACCTCGTCTCGCCGGCGGCGTATCCGTTCATGGACGAGATGCGCCGCAAGGCCCGCCTCGCGCGGATCAAGTACTACGGAAAGACGGTGAGCGTCTACGCGCCGCTATACATCGGCAACACGTGCGTGAACCACTGCCGCTACTGCGACTTCCGCCGCGAGCACACGGGCACCGTGAGGCGCAACCTGACGCTGGACGAGATCCGCCTCGAGGCGGAGGCGATCCGCGCGAGCGGAATCGACAACCTCCTCATCGTCGCGGGCGAGGACCCGAAGGTCAACTCCGTCGAGCACTTCTGCGACGTCGCGCGGCTCCTGAAGCCGATGTTCTCGAACCTCTCCTTAGAGGTCGCGCCGCAGAGCGAGGAAGGGTACCGCGCGATGTTCGAGGCGGGCTTCGAGTCGCTCACGTGCTTCCAGGAGACGTACGACCAGGAGCAGTACAAGTACTTCCATCCGGCGGGACCGAAGTCGAACTACGAGTGGCGGCTCTGGACGCAGCTCCGCGCCGGGAAGGCCGGCTTCCGCATCCTCGGCTGCGCGTTCCTCCTCGGCCTCACGCCGTGGCGCCGCGAGGCAGCCTCGCTCGCCGCGCACGCGCTCTACCTCATGAAGGAGTGCTACGAGTCGAAGGTGCAGTTCGCGTTTCCGCGCTTCTGCCGCGTCGAGGGCGGTTTCGTTCCGCCGTGCGAAGTCGACGAGCGCGACGTCGATCTCATGATGCTCGCGTTTCGCATCGTCTTCCCGCAGTGCTGCATGACGGTCTCCACGCGCGAGGCGCCGAAGTTCCGCGACTACATCGTGCAGGTCGCGGCGGACAACATGAGCGCCGGCTCGCGCGTGACGCCCGGCGGATA
>CACZHC010000113.1 GCA_902780865.1 uncultured bacterium | reverse complement strand
CACGAGACGTCGGGAACGTCGATGCCGCGCGAGGCGATGTCGGTCGCGACAAGTACGCGCACGTCGCCGCGGCGGAACCCCTCGAGCGCGCGCGTGCGCTGGCCCTGCGTCTTGTCGGAGTGGATTGCGGCGCAGGCGACACCGGTCCGCGAGAGCTTCTTCACGACGCGGTCCGCGCCGTGGCGCATCTTCGTGAAGACGATGACCCTGTTCCACTCGGGATGCTGCTCGAGGAGATGCGCGAGAAGCGCGTCCTTCTGGCTCTTCGCGACGAACATCACCTTCTGGTTGATCTTCTCGACCGTCGGCGTCTCAGGCGAGATCGTGACGGACGCGGGATCGTGGACGAGTTCGCCAGCGAGCTTGAGGACAGGCGGCGGCATCGTCGCGGAGAAGAAAAGTGACTGGCGCGACTTCGGGAGCTTCGAGATTATGCGCCTGATGTCCGGGAGGAAGCCCATGTCGAGCATGCGGTCTGCTTCGTCGAGAACGAAGCATTCAACCTGGTCGAGATAGAGTATTCCCTGGTTCATTAGGTCTATGAGCCGCCCCGGGCACGCGACGACGGTCTCCGCGCCCTTCTTGATGTCCTTGACCTGCCCGTACTGGCTCACGCCGCCGATGAGGCACGCAAACGGCAGCTGCGCGTATTTGGAGTAGCGCTTCACGTTCTCGGCAGTCTGCACGGCGAGTTCGCGCGTAGGCGAGAGGACGAGCGCGCGCGGGTGGCCGATGCGCCGCGGCCGCCGCACGCGGACGAGGTGGTTCAGGATCGGCAGCATGAACGCCGCGGTCTTTCCCGTCCCGGTCTGTGCGCAGCCGATCAGGTCGCGCCCGTCGAGAAGATATGGAATCGCCTTTTCCTGAATCGGCGTCGGCGTCTCGTAGCCCGCGTCCTTTATCGCGTGCTGCAGCTTCTGGTCGAGCCGCCCGAATACGGTGTTCTCAAACATGTCTCTTTCTCCTGGGTCCTCGCGTCACGTCTGGTACGGGCCGAGGAACGCCTCCTCGAAATCGTACCCGCCGATAAAGCTCTCGTGCGTGTCGTTCTCGTCCTTGCCTATGCGGTGCGATTCCGCGAGGTTGAACATCATCTCTCCTATGTCCTCGCACGACTTGAGCCCCCACTCCGTCAGGACGCGGTAGGCGAGAGGCCCGAACTGGTCGAGCGCAGTCTCGCGGAACTCGTCCATGATGTCCTCCGCCCCGGCGTGAGCGCCGTCCTTCGTGAGATAGTGGACGACGTCCATCAGAAGCGCATAGGCGCGGCCGTCATAGCGGTCGTCCTTCGCCACGATGTCTTCAAATGTGTCTGCCTCGAAGTCGATCTCTTCCATGGCGCCTATTATACCAAAAGCGCGGCAGGGTCAGGACACGAACGCGAGGACCTCGTCCTTGCCCATGTATCCGACCTTCTGCGCGGCGAGCTCGCCGCCCTTGAAGAGGAGAAGCGCGGGAATCGACATGATTCCGAACTTCGCCGCGAGCTCCGGGCTCTCGTCGACGTTCACCTTGCAGACCTTCAGCGCGCCTTCCCTCTCCTTCGCGACCTCCGCGACGACGGGCCCGAGCATCATGCAGGGTCCGCACCACTCGGCCCAGAAATCGACGAGGACGGGAACCTCGGAGCGAAGCACCTCTTCCTCGAAATTGCCGCCGTTTACATTGACCTCCATCTTACTTCTCCTTTCTTAGTGCATCTGCCGCGCCGCTGTCGCCGGAACCGCCAATGGCGAGCCCCAGCTCCGCAAGCGGGCCCATTACGAAATCTCTCTCTCGTGCGCGGGGATGCGGAAGCGTCAATTCCGGATCGTCCGACACCATGCTGCCGAAGTCCACGAGGTCGATGTCGATTGTGCGCGGCCCGTTGCGAACGGTGCGTTGCCGACCGAGGGCGTCTTCCACCGCATGCATCCTCTTCGAGAACTCCCGCGCCGAAAGCGCAGTCTCGAACACCGCGACCTGGTTCATGAACTTCATGGCGGCGAATTCGGGCGGAACGTCAACCGGCTCTGTCTCGATAGCGCCGCTCGCCGCGACAAGCTTAGTCTCCGGAAACGCGGCAAGCGCATCGACGGCGCGGGAAAGGTACTCCACGCGCGGCTCGATGTTGGACCCAAGCGAGACAATCGCCCTGACTCTCCCCTCCTCAACCTCCATGCGCACAGTATACCAAAAATCCGCAGCAGCGGCTTATTCATTTCAGGTTCTTACCGCTGGCATTCACCTGCGGAGGCACTGGTTTCATCACGCGACCAACAAAGAGAATCAGACCGGTGCGGGTCTCGCGGATGAGAAAGAGAAACGGGTGGTCGGCGACGAAGGAACGCTCCGGGGGGTCTCCATGAGGACGGCCCCGACCCATAGTCACATAAGACGCTGCGGCGGCTTCCGTGCCCTCCTCGTCGACGGTTACATTCGCCTTCTGGATTGCGGTGGAGATGGAGAGGCTCCCCGAGGCGATGCCGCGGAAGTTCGCGACCAGCCCATTAAACGGAGCGGTCATGCCCATGGAAATAAGCATGGACTTGAGGTCGTGCTCGGAATCGAAGTCAAACTTGGGGAGAGCAATGTCGGCCATCCCCCGCCAAGGTCTCTCGACGAGACGCTCAAGCCATGCTCCGGACATCTTCGCCTCGACGTCCGCAAGCGTATTGGAGAGTGACGGCAAAAGCACGAGCATTTCTGTCTCGCTGGAGCGGTAGGGCAGGCGCAGCGCGGCGCACTCGGGCGCATCGAGAATCTCCACGGTGCGCGTAGCGTGCATAAACGGGACGTCGACGTCGCCGGAAGGCGCATGAAAAGTCTGATCCTGCGTGGCGCGCTTCTTGAAGGGATCCTGCCACTTGGCCTTGAAGTAGACTGTGTCAACGGCGACAAGGAGCGTTTCCCGGTTCTTGAGAACGCCGGGGGCTATTAGATCTTCGATGCGCCCGTGTGTCTTCTTCGAGACAAAGTCGTTGATGATCTTGCGGCCGACGGGGCCCATTTCGATCGAATGCACCGACGCATCGAAGGCGTCGCGGAGTCGATCGGAAAATTCTGGCTCGACGCTGAATCCGTGTGCAAGCCAGAGCGAGTCGGACAGCTCAAGCGCAACGTCGGCATTTGCGACGCTGGCGAGGCATGCGCGGGCCGCGCGGAACGTCTCGGCGACGGCATCAGGAGCGAGTGTCTCCTCGCCGCCAAGCTGCAGCGTGCGTGCCATCTCGCAAGCGGTGTCGCCGCGCGCACCGGTCTGGAGAGCCCCGAAGAGCGACGCCACACTCCACGGCGAGAGGACGAAGTTGCCATATGCCTCGGCATTAACCGCAGCCTGCCGGTACGCATTGGCCGCAAAGTCGACCTGCCTCCACTCGGCGCACGAGGCTGGTTGCCGCGCAAAGGCAAAAGGCGAGAAGACGAGAACAAGAAACGGAACAATAAGGTATTTCATATACAAGGTATATTATAGCGAAGTAGCCGCGCTGAAATCAACCACGCAAGCCCCCAACAATACGCAAACAGGCCTTTTACAACGGTTCCGCGGGGCCTGTCCCCAACCGCTTTGCGGCGAAGAAGAAGTAACCGACGAATGTAGTGAGGGCCGAGCGGGGTGGGGCTTTTGGCATCTGATGCAGTCGACCGGACGCGCAGTATGGACTGCGACACGTGCATGGTCGACGGAATCCGAAGCGGTATCCCCCGAAGCGAAGCGAAGTCGCCGAAGGCGAGCTCAATGCGGGGTGCGCCTTGGCAATATTCCGCAACGCGGGATATGGGCGCGAGCGGTGCCAAAAGACACAGCCCCGCAAGAGCCACGCCCAAAAATCAACTTAAGTATGGTATAATCTACTGCGGCTAGATGAAAGACGCGCTCGAGCTGTTCTCTTCGCGCTTCTCTCCCCCCTCCCCAACGGAAGGCGGGGCGGTGGCCATTTCGTCTCTTACCGGCGCCGCCGACGCCTTTCTCGCACTCGCGCTCTCAAAGGATTCGCGGCTCGTCCTCGCGGCAACTCCAGGTCTCCCCGACGCCGACCGACTTGCTGACGACCTTCACATGCTTTCGGCCACGATTCCGTCCGCACGCAATATTCGCGTCCTCGAATTCCCCCCGCCTCTCTCCGGAGATGTCGGCGCGCTCGGCACTCGGCTAAAAACGCTCGCCGCCCTTCGCGCTTGGCCGCTCTCCCCATACCCTTGCGTCCTTGTCGTCTCGTCACCTGCCCTCTCTTCCCCTGTCCCGACTGGTGCGCCGCCCGTCATTTCGCTGGGGACAAACCCCGAAAAAATGGGGACAGACCCCATAAAGTTTGGCGAAATTTGCGAGAAACTCGCCACTTTTGGCTACAATCGCGTTCCAATGGTCGAACAAGTCGGCGATTTCTCCGTGCGCGGCGGCATTGTCGATGCGTGGAGCCCGGGAGAGGAATTCCCGATAAGAGCCGAGTTCTTCGGCGATGACCTCGAGAGCATCCGCACCTTCGACGCCGCCACGCAGATGTCGATAGAGCGCGTCGAAAAGGCCGCGCTGCTGCCCACCGGAGGCAAGGACGAAGAGCCCGGCAAGCAATGCTCGCTTCTCGACCTTCTCCCCGACGGCTCGGCCGTCCTCGCGCTTGAGCACAACGACTACTCTCTCCCCGTTCCCCCGCCCAGTCGCTCCCTCGCCTTCGTCTACACCGGCGACCCCGCGCCGCGCGGTGTTCCCACGGGAAAGTTCCAGACGACGCCCCTCCCCGGCTTCGCCGAACTCGGCGCAGACGAAGCGCACCATCCCGAGCTCTTCGACGCTGCCCGCGGCCGGCTCGAACACCATCTCGCCGCCGCGAAGAAGCGCGGCGACCTCGTCCTCGCGATCGACGACCTCTCCGGCGGCTTCGAACTCTCCGCGCCGGCAGCGAAGGACGGCGCGGACGGGGGGTCCCTCCTCGTGGTCGCCAAGTCCGACCGCGTGTTCGCGAAGAGGAAGACACACCTCCGAAACGCCGCGCTCGCGAGAGGCGCGCGCCTCAACGACTTCGACGAACTCGAGCCGGGCGAATACGTGGTTCACGTCGACTACGGTGTAGGCAGGTTCATCGGCTCTTCCGAAATCCTCGTGAACGGCAAGCGCTCAGAGGTCTTCACGATAGAGTATGCCGACGGCGCAAAGCTTCATGTGCCAGCCGCTCACGCCCATCTCCTCTCGCGCTATGTCGGCGTAAAAGGCGAGGCGGTTCGGCTGCATCGGCTCGACGGCAAGCGCTGGGCGAAGGACAAGGCCGACGCGCAAAAGGCGGTCACCGACCTCGCCGCGGCGCTCCTCGAGACGCAGGCGCGGCGCGAACTCGTGCCGGGATTCGCCTACGATGTGGAGTGCGACGGAATAGACGCGTTCGAGGCCGCGTTCCCATACGAGGAGACGCCCGACCAGGCCGCCGCGATAGCCGCCGTCAAGAAGGACCTCGCGGCGCAGAAGCCGATGGACCGCCTTATCTGCGGCGACGCGGGCTACGGCAAGACGGAAGTCGCGATGCGGGCCGCCTTCATAGCCGCGATGAACGGCAGGCAGACGGCGGTTCTCGCGCCGACCACGGTCCTTGCGGAACAGCACTTCGAGACCTTCACCTCGCGCTTCGACGGGACGCCCATACGAATCGAGTCCGTCTCGCGCTTCCAGTCCGCGGCGACGCACAAGGGGACATTCCAGCGGCTTGCGACCGGTGCCTGCGACATCGTCATCGGAACGCACGCGATACTCTCGTCGAAGATCGCGTTCCGCGACCTCGGGCTCATAATCATCGACGAAGAGCAGCGCTTCGGCGTGAGGCACAAGGAGTTCCTGAAGCGGCTCCGCGCGACCGCCGACGTGCTTACGCTCTCGGCGACGCCGATACCGAGAACGCTCTACCTCTCGATGACAGGCGCTCGCGACCTCTCGCTCATACGAACGCCCCCGCGCGAACGAGTCGCGGTCGAGACGAAGGTCGTGCGCGACCTGCCCGATGTCGTGCGCTCCGCGATAGAGGCGGAGATCGCCCGCGGCGGACAGGTGTTCTTCCTCCACAACCGCGTGTCCACGATCGGGAAGACGGAGAAGCACCTCGCGCAGATATGCCCAGACGCGCGCATCGTAGTCGCCCACGGGCAGATGGACGCGAAGACGCTCGCGCGAAAGATGCGCGACTTCGAGCGCGGGAAGTTCGACATCCTGCTTTCGACGACGATTGTTGAATCCGGCATCGACATTCCGAGGGCGAACACGATAATTGTCGACCACGCCGAGATGTTCGGGCTCGCGGATCTCTACCAGCTGCGCGGCCGCGTCGGGCGCTCGTCGCGCGAGGGGCACGCGTACTTCCTCCTGCCCTCGGAAGGCCTCGTTGACTCGGACGCACGCGAACGCCTTGCCGCGCTCCAGCGGCACGGCGCACTTGGCTCTGGGTTTAATCTCGCCGTCCGCGATCTCGAGCTTCGCGGCGCGGGCAATCTTCTCGGCTCGCAGCAGTCGGGGCACATCGCGGCAGTCGCACTATCGCGATGATGAAGGGAGAGAAGGTGCAGGACATCGTCGAGGTCAAGCTGCATCTCGACTTCATCGACTACTCGCCCGCGAGCGAGGACGACGCGAGCGCGGCCGCGCTCCCCTACTCGTATGTCGAGGAAGACGTCCAGCGCATGAGCTTCATGAAGCGCTTCGCGGAGGCGACGGACGAGAAGGTTGTCGTCGCGCTTGCGGCGGAGCTGCGCGACAGGTTCGGGCCCTTGCCGCCTGCGGCGAAGCGCCTTGTCGCGCTTGCAAAGCTCCGCGTCGCATGTGCCGCGGCGAAGATCAGCAACATCGACGCAAAAGACCGCCGCGCGGTGTTCTACAAAGTCGGCTCGCGCGATGTCGCGTTTGTGCGCGATCTCAAGGGCAAGACTCCCGACCGCAAGATCGCCGAGCTCGCCGCCTTCGTCGCGGGAAAGAAATAAGGCCTAAATGCCGCGGGAGCGCTTGATCTCTTCCCATGCGTTGTTGATGCG
This sequence comes from uncultured bacterium, assembly GCA_902780865.1. GTDB lineage: Bacteria > Verrucomicrobiota > Kiritimatiellia > RFP12 > UBA1067 > UBA1067. The sequence goes on along the minus strand of CACZHC010000113.1, from coordinate 3,568 downwards.
AGCCATCTGCTCGGTCGCGCGAGAGACCATCTCTTCGGGAAGGCCCTGGGCGCGCAGAAGATCGGGATGGTGCCTCTTCGCCTGCGCGCGATAGGCACGACGCAACTCGTCGTTCGTCGCGCTCGAGTCGCAGCCGAGGATGTCGTATGGCGACGGCTCGTATGAATAGCTCCGGCGCGAAGCACGGCGCGCGTTCAGGCGACGGCGGCACTGCTCGGCGAAGAGAGATGGCCGTATGCGGAGCTGCGTAACGATCATCTCAAGGACGCGACGCTCACTGGCGGACACTTCGCCGTCGGCACAGGCAACATCCCAAAGAATGTCGTACATCAACTCGCGAATGACAACGCCACGCGCGACGGCGGCAAACGATTCGGCGTAGTCGAAGATCGTGTGGTAGTCTTTCTTCGCCGCGCGGAACGCCCGTATACAAATCGCGCGATTGCCAGGGGTGAGTTCGAGACGCACAAACGCCTGCTCTGCGGCCCTGATCTCCGACTCGTCTATATGGCCGTCCGCCTTTGCGAGCTTCGCCAGCATCGCGCCGACTGCAGTAAGGAAGATGATTTCGCGCTCACGCGGGGAACTGGCGCGAGACGAGGCGCGGCCGCGCGCATTGCCATACGACCTTTGCGCTCGCGAACTTCCGTCGGCGAGTTTTGCAGCGCCTTCGCCGAGAAAGTTGCCGATCTTGTTTCCGATAACTGCGCCGAGAATAGCGGAGAGCGCACCGAATCGGGAGCCCACCAAAAAGCCAATCGTTCCCCCTATCCAGCCCATCAGCCGTTCTCCGGAATCATGCGGCGAATGTCGGCTGGCAGCAGGTTGGCGGCGTCAAGGTTGGAGAGCGGGCACCATTCGAACCCGATCCAGTCTTCTTGCGCCGCTACATCGCAGTTCCCGATCGAGAGCTCGTAGACGAGATTTATTTCGCAGTGCTTTTCGCCATGCTGGAGAAAAGAATTTTCTACGACGCCGAGCAACTTCCCCGCCGTCGATTCGAGCCCCGTCTCTTCCCTCATTTCGCGGACAAGCGCCTCCGCGCCAGTCTCGCCGAACTCGATGTGTCCGCCTGGAAGATAGGTCGAGCCAAGCCCTTTTCCCCTGCACAAGAGAACCTTGCCGTCCTTCACGCATACACCACGGGCGATCGTCTCGATCTCGCCGCGCGCGCCGGCGAAGAGACGCTCCCAGATGGCGCAGACCGTGTCGCGTTTCGCAGGAGGAACTGCCGCCGCGACGCGCGCGAGTATCTCGCGCTCACGCTCCTTGTCGGTGCGCGGCACGCCCTCGCGGTTTTTCAGCTCGCGGATGCGGTCGGTGATGGCAAAGCGCCGCATAAGCGCGGCGAGAATCGCGTCATCCGCCGCATCGACTTCATTCCTCAGCTCGTCCAATTCGCTCATCGCTCATTCTCTTTCGCAATCTCGAACTCGATGTTGGGTTGCTTGTTTTTGGTTTCTATCATGCCACGGACTTCATATTGGACAATCTTGCCGCCGTTGTCCATCTTCGTCTCGCGACGCATGAATTGGCTGTAGGTTACCCTTTTATCGTCGTCGCCTAGCTTGAGCGCAACTTCGTCCCTCATGTCCCCTAGGGCGCCGTCCACTTGTCGCCATCCTGAAAGAGATTGATGGCAAAAAGAGCTTTCTCCTCACCCATGAAAGTCAGACTCATCTTGTCAAATCCGAAGTAGGGCGTAGCAAGGCGGGCGAAGCCGTAGTATTGCAGATTCGTGCCGTAAGAGTAAGTATTATTCACGGGGGAAGAGGTCAGCTGCGTGCCGAGCATCTTGGCAGCTTCCGTTGAGCCGATGCACAGATCGAATGGAGAATCAACGACTAGCTCGCCGTTCTCCATTCGCATGTGCTCCTCTTTGTAGGCATCAGGAAGCATGGGCACAGCGGATTGTGCACTGCCCGTTTCAACCGACTTCTTCTGCAGCTCTTCAAGCGCCTTAAGCATCGACGCGCGCTGGGCCGCTCTTTGCTGATCCCTCTCTTCTTTTGCGCGAAGCGCCGCCTTGGCACCGAAGAGGCCTGAGACCGAACAGGAAAAAACTCCCAGCAAAAGCAACGCCACGACTATCAAACGCATTGGGCCGCGGCGGAGGCTCTCGGGCAAATCAGACGGCTCGACGGTGCGAACCCAGAAAGTCGTCAGTGCGACTGCCATGAAAAGACTGCCGAAACTTGCGATGAGGTCGCCGAAAAACAGCACTCCCGTGCGCGCCAGCACGGTGCCGGACGGCGCGGGCAGACCCACCATCTCCCCTCTCGAATACCATGATGCCAACAAGCTGGGAATCGCAGAAATTCCCGCCATGACAAGCCATGCGGCGACAATCATGAGGAGACTGCATGCGAACCGGCCGCGCACGAAGCGCGACGATGCGCCCATTGCCGTCGAGCCCATAATCGGATGGATGGCGCTTAGGACAACGGAAAAGCTCCAGCGCACGAGAATCCAGACGATGGCAACGGCCAACGGAGCCAATATGATGCACGCCATAATGGCGGAAAAAGCCGACGCCGAGTTGCCAACCTGAGTAAGCGGCGCGTTGGATGCAAAAATGAGCACAATGGCAAGCGCAATGATCGCGACGACGATAAGCGCGACCTCGGCGATCATGCGCAGCCACCCCGTCGCCAGCATGCGCCCCCAGGCCGCGGCGATTCCGCCGCCGGACGGACGACGCTGCCCGGTGCACTTTAGAAACACGCTGTCTACGACAATCGCAACTGCGACGAGCCCAAGCGTCAAGCCGAGCGCCGTGACGACAAAGTTCTCGAACCTGATGTTGGTAAGATTCTCCGCGCCGCTCGACGCGACTGAATAGCGATAGAGCGCCATCACAAGCTGGAGTGGCACGAAGACCGCGAAGAGCGCCGGCCATTTTTCCTTGATGACCTGCCAGTAGACGTGGAGCGCCTCGATCAGCGTTTCCCAGACATTTGCGGAATAGCGTTTCATTAAGTTTCCAGAATCCTTACTTCTTGCCTTGCGCCGGGACCGCGAGGGATGCGCCCTTCAAGTCCGTCCAGAGCGTGCCTTCGCCGGAGTGGATCACGCGGATGTTGACGGCGGGATTGAGCGCGTCGGCAAACACGAGGTCGGCCCAGAGCGACGGGTCCTTGAACGCCGATGCGCGGCGCTTGATGCCGAGCGCCTCCTCGTTCTCGACGAGGAACTTCGCCTTGACCTCTGCGGAGCCGCGCGTCTCGGTGATCTTCGCCTGAATCTTCGCGCACTCGAGGTCGATCTCAGCCGCCTTGAGCTTCGTCTCGGCGTTTATCTCGGCGACGTCCTTCTTCATCTCGGCGGCAACGGTCGCGACGAGCTTCGCCGTCTCCTGCTCGACCTCGCGCTTGAGCTGGTCGACCTTGGCGACTTCGGTGTTCAGCTCGGCGCGGCGCTTTTCCGTGTCCTGCTGGGTCTTGTTCGTGAGATCCTGCTCCTTCGCGACGGCGGCGGACTGGATCGGCGCGAGAATCTCCTCCGGGACTTCGACGTGGCGGACGATCGCGTTCCTGACGAGAATGTGCTTCTCGCCGAGGACGCGCAC
>CACZHC010000112.1 GCA_902780865.1 uncultured bacterium | reverse complement strand
TCGTCGGATGCGCGGTGAGACACGTCGCAAGGCGAGGAGACGGTATCCCGGCGACGAAGCATTGCGGCGCGTATCGCCGCGAAGACGACGGGAGCGGCGTCGCAGGGAGCGGGAGTGAGGCCGAGCCACCGAGCACCGCGCCGAACTCCCGAGGGTGCCAAGCGCGGCTTTGTTTCGGGCCGAAGCCGGGCGGAACCTTCGAGAGTGAGGCGATTACGGCAGGACTCGCCCCCGACGGCGTATATGTATACGCCGAGCGGGGCGAAGGACGCCGGAATCGGCCGCTCTCGCAAGGCGAGCACGGTTGCCCGAAACAAAGCCGCACATTGTCAGGCAAACACACCCAGCATAAGGTCAGATTAGGGTCGAGCAGGGTCAGTAGGGTCAGGCGAGTAAGGGCAAGGCCAATTCTGGCGCAGCAGAAGTGCCGCGGATGGTGTCGGCAAATACGCCTCGTCAATTCATCGCGCGCTTGAGGTAGACCATATAGGCCTTTGTGTAGGTAAAAAGACTCGTGAGCGTAAGGACGGCAAGAATCGCCTCCACTAAAAGCACGCTCGCCGGCCAGGCGACGTTCACGAGCGAGTTATCTGCGCGGAACGGCTCAAACCAGCGGAAACAGAGGTACGCGTATATCCAGCCCGCGCCGGGGAACGAGAGCGCCGTGCGTACCTTGCCAAGCCACATCGCGCCGACATCCGCCCCATACATCGTGCCGACGGACCTCAGGAACGTCACCCAGGTGTCGCGCAGAAGATAGAGGACTGTCAGCCCGAGAAGAGAAAGCGTCTGAAGATCGCCAGCGCCGGAGTGCGCGGCATGCCAGACGAGGACTGGGAAGGCGACAAGATAGAACACCTTGTCCATCAGCGGGTCGGCCATCTTGCCGAGAGTCGAGACGACGCCCCACTGGCGCGCGAGCTTGCCGTCCCAGAGGTCGGTAAGCCCCGAAAGCAGCATCCCCAGCGACGCAAGCACAGCGAGAGTCAAATTGGGCGCGTGGCGACCCCCGCAAGCGGCGTCAAGCTCCTGCCAGACGGCGAAAACTGCCCAGAGGAAAATCAGCGGAACGCGCGCAAAGGTGAGCGCGTTTACGAAAAGGGCCTTTTTGCTCACTCGTCGGCCAACCCTTCGGCAATCACCTGCTGCATGACGGCAAGCGTCTCCTGCAGCGACACGAGCCGCGCCTTGAGTCCCTGCACGCGCGTCTCGGCCTTCTGGTAGTTGCGACGGGTCGCGAAGAGCTGCTTGAGGATTTCGCCCGGATCCATGTCGAGGTCGGTAAGCTCCATGCCGTCCGGAATCGGAACAAGCACGTCCTTGCCGCACTCGGAGCAGCTGATCTGGAGCCCCGCCCCGCGGTAGTCGATTACAAGCGTCTTGCTGCAGTGCGGGCAGTCGAACACGATGTCGGTGTCGCGGATTTCCGCGCCGTCGGCACTCTGCGTCTCAAGAACTTCTTCCTTTTCTTCGGCCATGTGAAACCTCCTTGATGCGTACATTATATAAAAAAAAGCTCCGCGGCGCAACCGCCGCGGATGACTTTCGCTTTTTTAGAAGCGCCGAGATCAGGCGTTCTTGGCGATCTCGACGAGCGTCTTGAAGCCCTCGGGATCGTGGATCGCGATCTCGCTAAGGCTCTTGCGGTTCAGCGTCACGCCGGCCTTGATGAGACCCGCGATGAACCTCGAGTAGCTGATTCCCTCTGCGCGGGAAGCCGCGTTGACGCGGGCGATCCAGAGCTGGCGGTAGTCGCGCTTCTTGAGCTTGCGGTGGATCGTCGAAAGGCGCATCGCGCGATCGACGGCCTCCGTCGCGGTCCTGAAGAGTTTAGAGCGGGCGCCGTAGAAGCCCTTGGCCTTGGCAAGGCGGCGGCGACGACGTTCACGGGAAGCGGGTGCATTTGTAACACGCATTTTCTAGTCCTCCTTTTCTATCAGCGACCCTGGAGGGCGCGCGCGTAGGTCTTGGTGACCTTGTTGGATTCGACGGCGGTGCGGCCGCAGAGGTTGTTCTTGCGGTTGCGCTTCTTGCCGTTGTTGAGGTGTGCATGGCCGCCCTGCGAACGCATGATCTTCCCGTTCTTCGAGAGTTTCATGCGCTTCGTGGCGCACTTCTTCGTTTTCATCTTAGGCATTTTCTGTTTCCTTTCGTTGTTTCCTTACCGGTCGGGCAGCCTGTTTTCGCCCGAGCCAGACGGTTGAAATCAGCCTTCCTGGGTCTTGGCCTCGACCTCGAACTCGGGGCGCTTGCCCTTGTACCACCACATCATGACCGGGGTCGCGATGAAGACGGACGAGTAGGTGCCCGCGACAACGCCGATGAGCATCGTGAGCGCGAAGTCGAAGATCGAACCGTCGCCGAACGCGAAGAGCGCGAAGACGGCGAAGAACGTCGTCACCGACGTGATGACCGTACGGCCAAGGCACGCGTTGACCGCGCTGTTGCAGAGCTCGGCGAACGTCATGCGGCGGTCGTGGCGAAGCTGCTCGCGGATGCGGTCGAACACGACGACCGTGTCGTTCACGGAGTAGCCGATGATCGTCAGAAGCGCGGTGATCACGATGAGCGACACCTGGCGCCCGCAGAGCGAGAAGATCGCGAGCGAGATGAGCGCGTCATGCGCGAGCGCGACGAGAGCGCCGAGGCCGAAGCCGAACTGGAAGCGGAAGCCGACGTAGACCAAGATCGCGACGAGCGAGAAGAGGACGGCGTAGGAGCCGCTCTTCTTGAGGTCCGCGCCGACCATCGAACCGACCTCGTCGACCGAGGCGGGAACGATCTCGGCCTGCGGGAACTTCTCGCGAAGGAGCTTCGTGACATGCGCGCCGACGTCCTTGCCCTCGAGCTGGGAGCCCTTCTTCGTCTCAGCCGTCTCGCCGGTCTTGACGAGGAGCGTCGAGTCGCCGACGCCACCGTCCTGGTACTGGATGACCGTCGCGTTGTCGAAGTCGTTGAGCGCCGCGCGGATGTCGGCGATGGCCGGCTTAGCGTCCTGCTTAATGTTGTAGACGATCGAGGTACCGCCCGTCAAGTCAACCGCGAGGACCGACGCCCTGTTGTTCATGAAGCGGATCGCGAAGATCGTAAGCGCGACGGCGATGAACGCGAACGAGCCGCCGACCGTGAACTTCGTGAGCTTCATGAAGTCGAAGTTTGGGTTCTTGAAGAACTGCATCATGCGGAACGGCGTCTCGCGGCCGGGGTCGACGCAGTGGTCGAGGACGAGGCGCGTGACAACGACGGCCGTGAACATCGAGATCACGACGCCGGCGGTGAGCGTAATCGCGAAGCCGCGCACCGGGCCAGTGCCGACGACGAAGAGGATGATGCCGGTGATGATCGTCGTGAGGTTGGAGTCGAAGATCGCGGTGAACGCGCGGCCGTAGCCGTTCTTGATCGCATCGCCCGCGCGACGGCCGGCCTGGAACTCCTCGCGGATGCGCTCGAAGATGAGCACGTTCGCATCGACCGCCATGCCCAAGGAGAGGACGAGACCGGCGATGCCGGGCATCGTAAGGACGGGGAGCTGCATCGAGCCGCCGCCGCCCATCGCGGGGTCGTGCGCGAAGACGCCGAGGACGTTCGCGACGAATACGAGCGCCGTCGGGAGAAGCGCGATGTCGAGGAAAAGCGCGATGTCGGCGACGAGGCCGGTCATCCAGTAGTAGATGAACATGAAGACGGCGACGAGGCAGAAGCCGAGGCAGGCGGCGATAACGCCCTTGTGCTTCGCGTCTTCACCTACGGTCGGCGAGACGGAAGACTCGGCGAGGATCTTCATCGGCGCGGGCAGCGCGCCGGCGTTCAGCTCGTTGGCGAGCTTCTGGGCGGAAGGACCGTCAAAGCGGCCGGTGATCTGGCCGTTCGCGCCGATTTCGCTCTGGATCACAGGCGCGGAAATGAGCTGGTCGTCGAGGATGATCGCGAGCTGGCGGCCACGGCCCGTCGGGTTCTTCGGGCCACCCGCCTTGTAGTTGCGCGTCAAGGTCGCGAACTTCTGCGCGCCCTCGGAGTTGAGGCGGAAGCCAATGGAAAGCTGGCCCGTGGTCGGGTCGCGCTCGACGGCGGCGGCCTCAAGGTGCTCGCCAGTGACCTGGGGATCGGTGCGGCGCGCGACGAAGTTGGGCGCGTAAGTGCCGTCGCCGTTGTCCTCGAGCATGAAGGCGTAGCGAGGATCGGGGACCTCGAACGCGGCGAGACGCGCGGCGTAGCCGGGGGTCTTCGAGACTTCCTTCCAGTTCTCGGCGCGGGCGTAGCCGGAGCCCTTCTTGACATAGCCCTCGGGCGCGACGTCCTTGGAGAGAAGCTTCGCGACGAGCTGGTCGTTCTTGGCGTGCGTAAGGCGGAACTCGAGGTAGGCGGCGCTCTGGAGGGAGGCCTTGGCGGCCTTGCGGACATCCTCGTCGACGCCAGGGAGCTGGACGAGAAGGCGATGGTCCTTCATGCCCTGGATCACGGGCTCGTTCGTGCCCATCGCGTCGACGCGGCGGCGTATAACCTCTATTATGCGGGCGTCGCAGTCCTTCAGAATCTCGTCAATCCTCGCCTCGACAGCGCCAGTCTTGTTCGTGATGTCGGGGTTGTCGGCGATGATGTTCTCGGCAAGGCGCTCGGTGTCGACGCCGAGCGTGAACGACGTTCCGCCCTTGAGGTCGAGGCCAAAGCGAAGCTTCTCCTGCAGAGGCGTCGTCACATAGAACGAAACGACTGCAATGAGCAGCAAAACAAGCCATTTCCAGATGTTGTTGCGAACAGCAGATTCCTTGGACATAGTCTATCTAATCCCTTTTTTGAGAAATTGAGGGAAGATTATACCAAAATTAGCGTGAGAAGTCCAGCGGCCAGGCAGTACGGCCCGAAAAGCCAGAACCAACGGCCCTTTAGCGCGCGCAGAAGGACGGCGAGCGAAAAATACCCGACAACCGCCGCAAGAGCCGCGCCGTAGATGGTGAAACCCCATCCGATCTCGGCCGCCTCGGGCGCGGCGGATGTGCCGCGCAGGGCCTTTAAGACCTCAAGAAGAACACCTCCGATGATGAGCGGGGCCGACATGAGGAACGAGAACTCGGCCGACTTCTCGGCGTCTACCCGCCCGCCGCGCGCGCTCGCGAGCGTCATTCCCGAGCGGCTCACGCCGGGAAGGAGCGCGAGCGCCTGGGCGCAACCCATGAGAAGCGCACGAGACCAGCAGACGTCGCGGTTCCCGCGGGGTAGGTAGCGCGTTCCGATCAGGACAGCGCCCGTGAACATGAGAAGCGCCCCGACCATCTTGGCGTTCTCGAAGAGCCCTTCTATGAAGTCCTTGAAGAAGAAATAGACCACAACCGCCGGGAGTGCGCTTAGGACGATCTTGAGGACATACTGCCATTCGAACTTTGAAAGTATGCGCCAGATCGTGCGCCAGTAGAAAGCGCAGATGCTGACGAGAGTTCCGAAGTGGAGCATCAGGTCGAGTCGCACTCCGGGGACGTCAAGCCCCAGCATGTGCTGTCCGATGACAAGATGTCCCGAGCTCGAGATCGGGAGGAATTCCGCTACGCCCTGGAGGATCGAAAGGACGGTTACGTCAAAGAATTCCCTCATTTCGCGCCCTTGAGGTGCTTCTGCACGGCTGCCGTCACGAAAGGCGCCGTGTCGCCGCCGTAGGCCGCGATCTCGCGGACTGTCGAGGCCGTGACGTAGGCGAGGTTCTCGCTCGGCATCATGAAGAGCGTCTCGATCTCGGGAGCCATGCGGCGGTTCGTGAGAGCCATCTGGAACTCGTACTCGAAGTCGCTGTAGACCCTGACGCCGCGGATGACGACCTTCGCCTTCTCGCGGCGGCAGAAGTCGACGAGAAGCCCGTCGAGTATCTTGACTTCGACATTGCGAAGCCGCGCCTTCTTTACGTCCTCGCGGATCATCGCGAGACGATCCTCAGCCGAAAAGCGCGCGCCCTGCTTCGCGCTCGTCGCCGCAACTGCGACGACGAGGCGGTCGTAGAGCTTCGACGCCCGCTTGATGAGGTCGAAGTGCCCGAGAGTCATCGGGTCGAACGTCCCGGGATATACTGCCGTTTTCTCTGCCATGGCGTATATTATACCATATCCCGCGCGCGATACGCCTGCAGACTGGCGACGCGCCTTAGCGCGCCAGCCAGCCGCCGTCGCAGGCGTAGGTGTAGCCGGTCATGTAGTCGGACGCGGGCGCCGCGAGGAAGACGCAGATGCCCTTGAGGTCGTCCGGCGTGCCCCAGCGCCCGGCGGGGATGCGGTCGAGGATCGCCTTGTTGCGCTTCTTGTCGGCGCGGATCGGCGCGGTGTTCGCGGTCGCGATGTAGCCCGGGGCGATCGCGTTCACGCAGATCCCGTCTTTCGAGAGCTCGTTCGCCATGAGCATCGTGAGCGACTTGATGCCGCCCTTCGAAGCCGCGTAGCCGGGAACGAGGATTCCGCCCTGGAACGAGAGCATCGACGCGATGTTGATGATCTTTCCGCCCTTGCCCTGCTTGATCATCTGGCGGACGACGGCCTGCGAGAGTCGAGAGGTTGATCGAAATGACGTCGTTCCAGTTCTTCGCGCTGTGCTCGGTGAACGGCTCGCGGCGGATGATGCCCGCGTTGTTGACGAGGATGTCGACCTTCTTGAGCGCCTTGACGACCTTGGCGACGATCTTCGGGGCCTCCTTCTCGCCCTTCGAGAGGTCGGCCTTGATGCCGATGGCCTTGCGGCCGAGCTTCTCAATGGCGGCGATTGTCTCGTCCATCGGGATGACGTCGACGATGGCGACGTCAGCGCCCGCTTCCGCGAGGCCGATGGCGTACGCCTGGCCGATTCCGCGTCCCGCGCCCGTTACGATTGCAACCTTGCCGTCGAGCTTGAACTGATCGAGTATCATGTTTGCATTCCCTTTCTGCGTTGGTTTTGCGTTAGTATATCATAAATCCGCCATTGTCCGCCATCCCCCGCAAAGGGGGTATGGCTTTGCCTGTCTCCCGAAAGCGTCAGGCGACCGAGCCGCCGGCCTTCTCGATCTTCCCGCGCCCCGGGCGCCCCGGGGTCAAAAGGGTCAGCTTATTGATACCTGTTCTGCTCGACAACCCTGTTCTTTCTCATGTGGACATTATACCAAAAACTCGGCTACTGTATCAATTTTACTGTATCAATAAGCTCTGACCCTTCATTCCCTATGTTCGGACTTCAACGGGGAATATCGCCTTTCGCCCGTCCGGCATTGTCGCGACCACAATCGATTCGCCGGTCTTCTTTGCGGTCAGGTTATCGCCGTGTGCGATCTCCGCGACATCGCTGAAGTACTTGCAGAAGTACTGGTACTTGTTGACGGGGTTCTGCGTCTTGCCAATTCTGTCGGCGTCGTAGCAGCCCCATGCCGCGTTTGCGCCGACGCCAAGTGATTTTGCGAGAGGAATCGTGCCGCCCGCTTTGATCCTCCTTGGCACGAGGTGGATGACGCGATCCGCCCCGCCGCCGATTCGCGTGATGCGCAGGACGTTGTTTTGTCGGTCGATGTGGACGGCATCGAACGTCTGCTCAAAGACTGTGCCCTTCTCCTTTCTCGGCAGGTCGGCGCACCACGGAGTGGATCCGACGATGTAGTCGCTGTAGGCGGCGTCGCACGGCTCGGTTATGTGCCAGATGCCGTTGCGGAAGGTCTGTCGCTCCGCATGTTCGTGTCCGGTCAGACTGCAGAGTATGCGCCCCTGCGCGCCGGCGAAGTCGACGACCTCGCCACAGACGTCTGCCTTGCCGCGCGACTGGTACGCTTCAAGGATTCTGCGCCACGGCGCAAAAGTGCCGGGCACGTCCTTTTCGCCGCTGACGATTTCCGCAATGGGGATATGGTGCATCACGATCGCCGACCATCCGACGGGCATCGTGGCGAGTGCTTTCTTCGCAAGCCATTTCAGCTGTTTCTCGCCCATGCCGTATTTGACGGCCCAGTACGTCCTGTCAGTCCGTATGGAGTCGGTCGTATCCGCGACGATGTAGCGGATTCCCGTCATCGGCGAATCGACATAGTAGTAGCACGCCTCGGGGTCTTCCGGATTGGTAACGGATTTTCCCCTGACTGCGGCAGTGTCCATCAGTACGTCGTGAGCCTCCTTGCCGGAGAGCGTCCATCCATCCGGCGAGTCCGGCTTGTCGCGTATCGTGAAGTCGTGGTTGCCCTTGGCCGGATAGAACTCCCCGCCCGTGCGCTCGACCGCCTCGACCCATTCGCGGCGGTACGCGGCAATCGTGCGCTCGACAGATGCTCTTCCGCCGAACGCCTCAGGCAGGTCACCGCCGCAGAGGACTTTCTTGACGCGCGTCTCGGCTACAAGTTTTGCGAGAATCCTTCCCGACATGCATCGGTTCGCCGGAATGTGAAGGTCGGTGACAAAGAAAAATGCGTCGTCGCACGTCTTCGAAAGTGCGTTCAACCGAGCGGCGACACTGGCGAGGTAGTCGCCGTAGTAGGCGGGCAGTCCTTCGCCTGCGGCCCAAATCCGCCAGTCGGCACACGTCATCGCCGCACCGACAATGCCTAGTTTGAGAAATCCGCGTCGTGATAGTGCGCCGTCGGCAACCTTCATTGTCCGTTCCTTCCTTTAAGTCCGTTCAACAACACCCTCTTGCGCGGCGTGTCGCCCACGCGGCGGAGAGTCTCAAGCGAATCGCCGGCATACTCCACGTTCCATCCGCGCCATTCGTTGAAAGCGTGATAGCACCAGTCCCAGCCCTGCTCGTCGAAGAGTTCGATGCAGTCCTGCAGGTACCTTTCCGCGCCAGGTGCCCACGCGATCGCCGAGAACTCGCCGACGAGAATCTTCGCGTCGTGTCGCTTGGCGAAGGCCGCGACGGGCGCAAGCTTCGCGCGCAGCATTTCCTTGTTCCATCCGCGCGATTCGTCCGGCCACCTGCGCGACGGACTCCACCCGTACACGCCCTGATGCGTGAATCCGGACGGTATGTACATGTGAACCTCGTAGATGACGTTGTCCATGGCGAGCGGCGACATGTATTCGTAGGCGGGCGCGCTGGACGACCAGTTCGCCTCCATCACGATCGTCGTTTCCAGATCGATGCGGCGTATCGCCTCGGCGGCGAGACGCTGCGCGTCCCAGTAGGAATACGGAACCTCGTGCCGGTTCTGGTGCGGCTCGTTCAGGAGGTCATAGCCGTATATTACGTCCGTGTTGTCCCTTAACCGCCGCGCTGTCCTCTCCCAGCAGGCGACATACAGGTCGAGGCACGCCTTGTCGGAAAACATCCGCATCTCGGCGTTGTCGCGCACGCTCCCCGGCGGAACATGCAGGTCGACGCAGATCATCATGCCATACCGCCGCGCCCAGACGAGGACTTTTTCCAGCAGGTCGAGCCGTCCGTCGAGCCACTTCACGTATTCGTCGAAGTCGAGGTTCGCGTCGATCTTCTGGAAGTTGCGCGACATCTGGAACCGCCCGATCGTCCCGCCCCATTCCGCGAGCGTCTTTATGTCGTCTTCCGTCGGGTCTTGAGGAAGCATCGCTCCGCGCAGCTGTGGACGAGCGGCGACGCTATCCGGATAGCGCACTTTGTAGCTTTGGTTCGTGCGTGGGAACTCGTAGAGCGCAAACGGCTCTACCTTGAACGACGAGACGTCGAACTCCACGCGCCCCGCCACGTTCTGCAGCCCGAGCGTAACGCCGACCTCGCCGACAGGCGTTCCTCCGAGGTCTGTCGTCAGCTCCAGCGTCGTCCAGTCGAAGTCGCCGCCTTTGTGGTCCGCCTGCGGCCAGCGGTCGGTGCCGGACGCAGGATCGCGGTAGTGGAACATGAACTTGAGCCCGAAGTAGGACTTGTCAGGTCTCCCGATTCCCCTTCCTCGCGCTCGAATCGTCGCGCGTACGCCGCCTGTCGCTCCTCCAAGGTCGAGCTTCGCGTGCGCCGCGCCGCCCGAGCGCGTTCCGCGCGTGTCGACGACGACGACATCGCCCTCGCGCGCCGCGTTGCGGCCAAGCGACCATTCCACATCGGCGGCGCAAAGCCGGAAGGCCGCCGATGCGAATGCCAACGCGAAGAAACGCCAGAGGCTCATCTCAGGATAATCACCAAGCCGTCGCGAATCGCCTCTCCGTCCGCGCCGACGGAGGTAAACGTCGTATAGGTGCCGGGCGAGGAGACAAGCTGCGGACGATACGCTTTCTTCTCCACGAAGTCCCACAGCACGACGACATCGTTCGAGAGCCGCACCGGCTTCAGGTTGCGCACGAGTTTCATGTTGCT
>CACZHC010000111.1 GCA_902780865.1 uncultured bacterium | reverse complement strand
GACTCCAGACTCATGCGCCCCGAGCTGGCAAAATGCTCGGCCCAGAAATCCTCGGCCTTTTGTGCAGTATACCGCACGAAGAATTGCTTGCCGCAGCCCTTGCATGTCTTTGAACGCGACTCTCCGCCCCGCATGAGCAACATTATAAGCTCATTCTCTTTTCCACAATATGGACATTTGAAAATCATAACTCAATCAAATGGGGAAACACCCCTTTTGCGTTTCTCTTTTTACATTTCGTTGCCTTCTGCCACTTTCCGCAGTAGCAACGGTTTTGGGGAATATTATAGCGAACATGCCGCACTAAATCAACCACGAGGAAGATTCGCCGCGGGCAAGGTTAAGCGAGCTGACGGAACGTCGGCGAGCGCAAGAGCTACAAAAACAAACGCGCCTTAGCGGAAGGTCGGGTCAAGACGACGCGTGCGAGGAGTAAGCGCAGGGGAACGGCGAGACTCTGGTTCGCGGGATGCAACACCAGGCGCGAACGAGGCAAGGAGGCGGTATCCCGCCGACGAAGCATCGTGACGCGAATGGTGGATGCAGCGCGCGGGAGGAGTCGAGCTTTTCCCCGAAGCGAGCGACGAGTATGCGTCGTCTTGCCCCAGCTCCCGAGGGTGCCACGCGCGGCTTTGTTTCGGGCCGAAGCCGGGCGGGACCTTCGAGAGTGAGACGATTACGGCAGGACTCGCCCCCGACGGCGTATATGTATACGCCGAGCGGGGCGAAGGACGCACAAATCGACCGCCCTGCACAGGGAGCACGGTTGCCCCGACCGTGACCGCACGTTGTCAGGCAAACCACACACACGTTGTCAGGCAAACCAGCACAGCACAGGCAAACCACGCGGTGGGAAAGGGAGCGAAAGAACAATAGAAATCAGAGCGTGTGGACAGCCCAGGCGGAGAGTCCCTTCTTGCGAAGGGACTCCGCGACTTCCTCTGCCCGCGCCGCGGACTCGACAAGCCCGAACACCGACGAGCCGCTGCCGCTCACCGTTGCGCCAAGCACACCCGCCGTGCGGAGCGACGCAAGCGCGTCCGCAATCTCCGGATGCAGGCGGCACGCGGGAAGCGCGAGATCGTTCGCGAGCGAAGCGGCAATGCGCCCAAGATCGCCTGTCTCAAGCGCCGCAAGACACGCCTCCGTCGCAGACGGCGCCGCGAGATCGCGCGGAGTGCACCGCGCGTAGACGTCGCGCGTCGAGGTGTGGACGCCGGGATTGGCGACGACAAGATCAAGCCGCGGGCAGGCGACGCGCCCAACCGCCTCGCCGCGCCCCTGCATGACGACAGGGCCGCCGAGAACGAGCGCGGGAACGTCGCTCCCGACCTGCGCGCCGATCTCGCAAAGCTCCTCGCGCGAGCAGCCGAGATTCCAGAATTCGTTTAGCGCGACAAGCGCCGCGGCCGCATCTGCGCTGCCGCCGCCAAGCCCGCCGCCGGCCGGGATGCGCTTCGCGACGCGAATCTCCGCGCCACGGGAAGGATCGAGGGCCCGCGCCGCCTTGATGACAAGATCGTCGTCATACCCCGTGTCGGACGAAAGAGCCGCCGAAGGCGCGATCTCGAGCGTGTCGGAGAGGGATATGGGGACAACAAGCGAACGGAGCGCGTGGTAACCGTCACCACGCACTCCGAAGACCTCAAGGGTCAAGTTGACCTTCGCGTAGGCCTCAGTTGTCATCGTCGTCGTCTTCGTCTTCGACAGAGAGCGAATCGCCCTCCATGCCGAACATCATCGCGGCCATGGCAAAGCTGCCAAGGCACCTGCACTCGTCGGCCGAAACGCGGAAGAACACGCGATGGACGTCGCCCTGACGCCAGAACATGCACGCGCAGCCGCCCTTCGTCTCTGCCGCCAACTGGTCGAGGACGGGCTTCATCATCGCGCGCTGCTCTTCGGGAACGAACGCGGCCGACTCGCCGGCGACGGCCTTGAGCATGGACGAGATGGAGAAGAACGAAACGGCGTACGGCTTCTTGGTCGCCGCCTCGGGGAGCGTCGCCGCAAAGCGCTCTGCGACAGGCCACTGCGGGACAAAGCCCTTTACGGCACCGGCAAGCGCATACGCGGGAGTCTTGGCGGAGAACTTCTTGGCCGACTTGGCCGCCTGAACATCCTTCATGAAGTTCTCGAAATCGAACTTCTCAAACGCCGCGCCATCTTTTTCCTTGACCGCCTTGCACAGGGCGGCGACATCGAAGACAAGCTTGAGGCCCTTGTCGGACTTGCCCATGGAGACGAACTTCAAGATGTCGAGGCCGTGCTTCTTGCAAAGGGAGATCGCCTGCGCCCAGGATTCCTCGGTCAACTGTCCTGCGTTGCCCGCGTCCTCGGCTTGGACGTCGGCATAGATGGCGTCCTTTCCGGCAAACGCGAAAGGACTCTGGCCAAGTTGCTTGAGCCCGCACTTGGAGCCCTCGCTGCCTTCCTTGAAGTGGATCGCGGCGCGCGCGTCGATGCCGAGGTCGGAGACCCTAAGACCCACCGACACGGACTTGTAGGACTCAAGCGCCGCGACAATCTCGGCGTCGACGTCCTTTTCCGTCTTTGCCATCGCAGTGATTGCGTTGAACGCCTTCTCGTCGACCCTCAGGCGCGCAACATCGCCGTCCATCGACTTCGCGGTGGCGGGAATCTCGGCAAGCGCGAGCTTGGCCTGCTCCATCTTGTCGCTCGCTCCAGCCCACCTTCCATCGTCGGAGAAGACGACATAAGTCGTATCGTTAGACTCGGCCTCGTCGAACAAGTCGCCCTTCACTACAAGGACGCCGTTCGTCACGGCCGCACCTGGATGGCGCTTGACGAATTCGTCCTTGGAAATGGAGACGGGATAGAGAACCGCGAACTCAAGCGAGTCGAGCGCGTCGGTCGGATCCTTGGAAAGCGCATCGCCGTCCAGGAAGAGCGCGAACGACATCGGCGTCTTGTCGCGCATAGGCCCGAAGAACTTGAGAAGCGGGCTGTCTGCGATCGCGGCGGCCATTCCGGCGGCGGCGAGGGGATTCCCGATGAACGAGCCGACTTTCGCGACGGCGTCGCCCTGCGTCGCCATGTCGGCGACCTGGAGCGACCCTACGCGCTCCCATGCGGCGAACGCGGAAAGCGAGGCTGCGACTACAAATGCGGAGAGGAGCTTTTTCATGGATGAGTTCCTTTACTTGTGGTTTTTTGTTGTCAAATCTGCTATTGCCGCGTCGACCGCCGCGAAGAGCTTGTCGAGCTTCGCCGTCGGGACCGTCGAGAACGCGAGGCGGATGAGCCCCGAGAGGACGATGGTGCCGACGGAATACTTCTCGACGAGATGGCGGCGGACCTTCTCGGCGTCGACGCCGATCGGCTTCACGCACATGAAGTAGCCGGAGTTGAACGGCATTGGCTCGAAGTGCTTCCTGTATTCGGGATGCGTCTTGAGTATCACGCGTATCTGGTGGTAGCGCTTCTTGAGCACGGCGAACTTCTCGCGTTTCTGCGTGGCGTAGCCGGGATCCTCGAAAGCGCGGACCGCGAGATGCTGGCCGATGGACGTCACGTTGGAGATTCCCGAGCGGACATCGCCCGCAGCCTTCGCCTCGAGCGCCTTGAGCTGGTCGGCCGTCGCGCCCTTGAAGGCGAAGCTGATGAATCCGACGCGAAGCCCCCAGACGTAGTCTTCCTTCGTCGTGCCATCAAGCTTTATGGCGAGGACGTTGCGATGGAGGTCGGAAAACTCCGCGAAAAGTGACTCCTCGTGGACGCCCTTCTCGTAGACGAGCCCGAAGTACGCGTCGTCGCAGAGAACTACGACCTTCTTGCCCTTTGCGGCGGCGGCCTTTACGGCGGAGACGATTCTTTTCGCGTCAGAGAGCGTCGCCGTGTAGCCGGTCGGGTTGTTGGGGAAGTTGAGGATCAGGATCTTCTTCTTGCCCGGGGCGAGAAGCGCCTTCTTCATCGCGCCCGCGTCGAACGCGCCTTTCTTGAAGGTGTTGAAGCGCTCGACCTTGCAGCCGACGGCCTCCTTGAAAATCAGCTCGTAGTTGTCCCAGAAAAGATCTGGGCAGACGAGCGTGTCGCTCGGCCCGGCGAAGAGCTCGGCGCAGATGCGGATGCCGTGGGTGAGCGCGTTCGTCACGACTGGATTGGAGAACGTCTTGCCCTTTAGCGAGGGGTTCTTGACGAACTCCATCGCGCGCCACGCCTCGCGCAGTTTCGGGAGGCCGAAGCTGCCAGCGTAGAGAAAGGCGCGCTTGTCCAGGTCAACCGCTTTCCTGAAGCAGTCCATCACGAGAGGCGAGCCGTCCTCCTCGAACGCCATGCCGACCGTCGCGTTGATTTCGCAGGACTTCGCCTCTGCGCCCTGTCCGAGGATTCCACCGTACGGGAAATACATGCGCCGACCGGTCGGAGAGAGAAAATCAGCCGCCGGGCCGAGCGTCTTGTTCAATTGAAGCGCCAGCTTGTTCATATTGGGCGGATATTATACCAAAAAAGGAGCGGACGCGGAAACAGCTGTTTCCACGTCCGATGCCCTAGCGCTAAAAAGAGCGCGCGTTATTTCGCGGGAGCGGAGCCGTCGTCGCCGTAGCCCTTCGACTTGAGATAGTCGACGACCTTGCCGACGGTGGTGAGACTCTCGGCGTCCTCTTCGGGAATCGCCGCGCCGAATTCCTCCTCAAACGCCATGATGAGCTCAACCGAATCGAGAGAATCGGCACCGAGGTCGTCGATGAAAGACGCCTCCGGCGTAACCTGTTCGGCGTTGACGCCGAGCTGCTCAACGATGATGTCCTTTACGCGTTCTTCAAGCTTTCCTGCCATAGTTTTCAACTCCTTTGTTGTTGATGTGGTTATTATACTAAATTTTTGCCCCACCGCGCAAGGGGGGTAGAGCGGATTGTTTAAAATGTCAGTTCCAGAGCTTTTCTATCGCGTAGTACGCCCTCGCCTCGCGGGAGAAGACATGCACCACGACGTCGATGAAGTCTGCGACGATCCAGCCGCACTCGGGGTCGCCCGCCATGCGGTTGCGCTTGACACCCGCCTCGCGCATCGCCTGCTGGGCGTTCGCGACGAGCGCCTTTAGGTGTGGCGCCGCGGAACCGGTGCCGACGACGAAGAAGTCCGTGAGCGAACTCTTGCCGCGAACGTCGTAGATCTTGACGTCCTCGGCCTTCGACTCTTCGAGCGCCTTCGCGATTATCTTTGCTTCCTCTTCTGCTTCCATGCCGAACATTATACCATAAATGCTCCGTCCCCGCCAAAGCGAAGGCTCCATTCAAGGGCAATCGTGGCCCCTGGATTTCGCCGAGGCGACTTCATTCAAGAACAAGGCGAAGAGCGTCTTCGAGCGTGTCGCCCGTTGGCGCAATCTCCCTCAGCCGCCAGGCCGCGTGGCTTCCGACGGCGCACAGGACGCACGGGATCCCGATCGCGTCCGCCACCTCCTTGTCGTGCACCGCGTCGCCTATCATGACGAATTTCGCCTCCGCGTCGCGCGAGCGCAGCTCGGCGAGGAACTCTCGCGCGCGGACGACCTTCGACGCGCCGTGCAGGTTGTTCGAGCCGCAGATGCGCTCGAAGTATCCGTCGATGCCGTACTCCTTCGTCTGCGCGTCGAGGAGATCCTGCCTGAGCGCCGAGAGCAACGACTGGCGGCACCCCGCCGCCTTCGCCATGCCGAGCGCGGCAAATGCGCCGCGGTTCAGCGCCTTGGGCTGGCGGAGGTACGTCTCGTGGTATTCGCGGGCGATCGCGTTCCATTCGTCCTCGTCGTGCGCGATGATGCCGATCCTGTCGTAGAACGGACGCACGGGAAACGCGAAGTTGTCCAGGTAGAACGGCATCCCGATCGGCGTTCCGCCGCGCTCGGCGATCATGATGTTGAGCGTCGCGAGCGCCGCCTCGGTGTCGTCCAAGAGCGTCCCGTTCCAGTCCCAGATGATGTGCAAAGCACCCAACGTCTCAATCCCCTTCCTCCATGCCTCGTTCACTGGCCCCCGGCCTGAGAACGACGACTCCCGGGGCGAGACGTTCCTCGGCATCTGAGCCGTGCGGCGCGCGGCGGTTCTCAAACGTATTGCCAAAGCCCAGGTACGTCGAATGCGGACGGACGCTCTCCTCGCCGACCGAGACCATCACGCCGTTCGACGCCTTGGGCGACTGGACGAACCGGCAATTGCGAATGGTGACTTTGCCGCCGTCCGGGCAGTCGACGAGATAGCTCGAAACTCCGTCGTCGCCGTCGTCGAACACAGAGTCCGCCACAACCGTGGCGTGCGCACGGCTCTTGAGGCAGTGGCCCCGGACGGCATGACCTGAGACGCAGTTGCTGAACTCGAGCCTCTTCACCGCGCCGATGTAGACATTGTGCGAAAAACCGTCGCCCGCTCCGTTCTGCGAGAAAACACATCCGTCAATCGTAATCTCGCCCCTATCGAGCGCGCCTGAGAGGATTCCGTTCTCGTTGCCGCGAAACGCGCACTTCCTGACGGTCAGGCTTCCGTCTGCATCCAGCCTTATGCCAGCGCCGTTCCTGTCCTTGCACTTCGCGCCGGTAAAAGACACGCCCTCGATGACGGTATTCGTTCCGCAGACGACCCAGATGCCCTTACCCATGCAGATTTTTCCGGACGCATCGACGACGGTCGCGTCACGGCCAGCCCCGCGTATGACAAGGTCGTTCGCACGCCACGCGCATACGTCGCCCGCGTACCTTCCGGCCGATATCTCGATGACATCGCCCACTTCAAGAGTCGCCGCGGACGAGGCGACGCCCATGAGAAGCAGGAGCGAGGCGATTGCCGGCTTGAACTTCTTCCCAAGATACCTCAGTCCCGACTCAAGGTCGGAGAACCTGCCGTCGAGCTGCGCCTCGTAAAGTTCGGCAAGGGCCTTGCCAATCGCGGGGCCGGGCTTCATGCCTTGCGCGATCAAGTCACGCCCCCTCACTATAGGCTTCGGGGCGGAATCCTCTACTTCAAGCCGCTTCGCCTGCTCCGCAAGCCACTTGAGCGGCTCTGGCTCCGACGGGAAAGGCGGCCTGCCCGCATCGTCTGCCGCGGCGACGCGCAAGAGCCGGTCAATGCGGATGACTTTAGCGGCGAGACGCCTTATCGCGCCATCCGACGACTTGTCATGCCACATTGCGTATGGCCGCATATGCAGCCGCACGAGCGGAGGAATCTCCTTGAGGAGTCTCTCCTCGTTCGTGAGACGCCGCAGAAACGACAGCGTCGGCTCCACGCCACGCTCGTCGTGGCCAAGCGAGCGGATGCGCTTCTTCACGGGGTCGTAGAACGTGCAATCGGGCTTGCCGAAGTCATGGCAGAGAACGGCGAGCCCTACAAGCAAATCCTCTGCGTCGTCGCCGATACGAGATGCGGCAAAGGCATCAAGGCAGCAAAGCGTGTGGTTCCACACATCGCCCTCGGGATGCCATTTCGGATCCTGCTTGCAGCCGATGAGACGCTCAAGTTCCGGGTAGTACTTCGTCCAGCCGACGGCGCGAAGGAACTCAAGGCCCTTCGATATCTTGACGCCCTTCAAGATCAGCTTCGACCACTCGCCGAACAGCCGCTCTGGAGGAAGACCCTCGGGAGTCATCGCACTGCACACCTCAATCGTCTCGGGGGCGGGGTCGAGATTGAAGCGCGCCACGAACTGCATGCCGCGAAGGACACGCAGAGGGTCTTCGCAAAAATGGTCGGAGACATGGCGGAGGATGCGCTTTTCGAGGTCGGCTCGTCCGTTCCACGGGTCGACGATTTCGCCAGTAAGCGGATCGCTGTAGATGGCGTTGACGGTGAAGTCGCGGCGAGCAGAGGCATCGCGAACCGTCAGCGTCGGATCGTATTCCATCTCGAAGGCGCGATGACCGAGGCCGAGCTTTGTCTCGCGACGAGGGATTGCAACGTCAACGTCGAGATGCGCGAGCTTTATGACGCCGAAGCTCGCACCGACGAGATCGAGGTCGAACTTTTTTGCGAGAGCGGCCTTTAAGTCGAGAATGGAGTCGCGGACACAGCCGCCGACGAGAAGCGCGCGGCCACCCGCCGCCTTCACGATCTGCGCGACTTCGCGCACCGCCTCCATACCCGATGTCGTATCCATATTTATTAAGGGGTCAGTACAGAGGAGTCAGGGGTCAGTACAGAGGGGGCAGGGGTCAGTACAGAGGGGGCAGGGGCCAGTACAGAGGGGGCAGGGGTCAGTGCTGAGGAGTCGGGTAGATCTTTTATCCACAAAAGCTCGCGGCGGCGCATCGCCTGATAGTCCTTTGGCGAGAAGTCGTCAGCGCCGGAAAGATGGTCTATTCCGTGGGCAATATAAAGGAGAAGTTCTTTCGCAGGCGACCAGCCGGAACGCTTCGGAGCCGCCGCAAGCGCACGATCGCAGTTGACGTATACTTCGCCATAGATGCCCTTCTCCTCGCCTGGCATCGGATCGTATCCCTGCGTAATCGCGTCCGTCGGCCCTTCTGCGCCGTTGACGGCGAGATGCACCTCTGCGGACGATGCGTCGTCCTGAAGTATAACCGTGACCTCGCGAAAAGGGATTCCGATGCGAGCCGACGAACGGGCGACGAAACTCTCGGCCGCGCGTTTGAGCTCCTGCCGCGAAAGGCCGAACGCCTTCGGAAGACGGCCGTCTATCGCAACCCTCGGCTTCACTTCGCGTCCTTTCCACCCTGCGCGTTCGGAACGCCGCAAAAGCGCGATATCGGGCAGCCGTCGCACTTCGGGCGCAACGGCGCGCAACGCGTCTGCCCGAACGAGACGAGATGGCTGTTCCACGTCTTCCAGTATTTTACAGGAAGGATCTTGCGAAGCGTCATCTCCGTCTCGAGCGGAGTCTTTGTCTTGATAAGCCTGAGTCGATTGCAAATGCGGTGTACATGGACGTCGACGCAGATCGCGGGTAGGTCGAAACCGACTGCGACGGTGAGATTCGCCGTCTTGCGGCCGACGCCGGGAAGCTCGCAAAGTTCCTCGACTGTATTCGGGAGGACTCCGCCGAATTTCTCCTTGAGGACTTTTGGAAGCGCTTTCAGGTGCTTCGCTTTGTCGTGGTAGAAACCGACGGGAAAGATAAGCTTTTCTATCTCCTTGACGCTCAGCCGCTCAAGGTCTTCCGGCGCAAAGCAAGCGCCCTTCGCCTTTGCAAAGAGTCGCCGCACCGCGCCGGCGGTACACGCGTCCTTTGTGCGGGCGGAGAGAATAGTCCCGACGAGAACGCAGAAAGGGTCCTTCGTCTGCGACTCGATGAGTTCGATGATCGGCGCAGAATGGGCCTTAAACTCCCTCTTCAGCGCCTTGTCCACCGCCGGGATGTCTTTCACCTCCATCTCAATCTAACCCCTCCACACTAACCCCTTTGTACTTACTCCTGACCCCTTCGTACTGACCCCTGACTCCTGCCCCCTAACTCCTAATCACTCCATCGCCAGTCACCGTGTACTTGTAGGTCGTGAGTTCCTCAAGGCCCATTGGGCCACGGGCGTGGAGTTTGTCGGTCGAGATGCCGATCTCGGCGCCCATTCCGAACTCGCCGCCGTCGGTAAAGCGCGTAGAGACATTGTGGTATACCGCGGCAGAATCGACGTCGCGCAGGAACTCGGCCGCGCGCGAAGCGTCGTTCGTCACGATGCAATCGGAGTGGTGAGAGGAATGCTCGTTGATGAAGTCTATCGCAGCGCGGTAGTCGGCTACAGTCGCGACATTGATGTCGAGCGAAAGATACTCGGTGCCCGCCTCGTTCTCATGAAGCGTCACGCCCTTGTCCTTCGCCCAGGCCTGCACCATGGGCATGAAGAGCGGCGCGAGCTTCTCGTGGACGAGAAGGCACTCCGCGGCGTTGCAGACGCCGGGGCGCTGGGTCTTCGCATTGTCGAGGATTGAAAGCGCCATCGAAAGATCGGCCTTGTCGTCGACATAGATGTGGCACACGCCCTTGTAATGCTTGAGAACCGGGACGAGCGCGGCCTCGCACATCGCGCGGATGAGCCGTTCGCCGCCGCGCGGAATCGCGACATCGATAAGCCCCACGGCGCGGACGAGTTCGGTTACCGCCGAGTGGTCAAGCGTCTCGACAAGCTGCACGGCATCGCCTACGCCAGCTTCGCGGACGGCGGCGGCAAGCGCCTTGTTCGACTCGATCGCCTCCTTGCCGCCGCGCAAGATCACGGCGTTGCCAGTCTTGAGGCAAAGCGCGGCCGTGTCGATGAAGACGTTCGGGCGCGACTCGAAGACGACCGCGATCACGCCAAGCGGCACGCGCACCTTGCGGATATTTATCCCGCTCGGGCGCTCGCGCGTCCAGATCGTCTCGCCTACGGGATCGGGCAAGGTCGCGACATGCCGGACGCCGGCGACCATCGCGTCGAAGCGCGCGGGCGTGAGGGTAAGACGGTCGAGCATCGCGGGAGAGATGCCCGCCTCCTTCGCATGCGCCAAGTCGATGCCGTTCGCGGCGACGATTGCCGCGCGGTTCTTCTCAAGGGAATCTGCGATGGCGAGAAGCGCGGCGTTCTTCTCGTCCGTCGTCTTCTTCGCAAGTCCGGCGGCGGCCGCACGGGCCTTCGTCGCCATTTCAAGTATAGTGTCGTGTACGTTCATTTGCGCGTGGGCCTCTCGAATTGCCTGATTGTGTCGAGGAGATACTCGGCAAGGTCGGGATCTACCTCAAAAATGTTGTCGCGTTCGGAATACGTGACGTTGTTGATGTTCGCCTTTACCGCTATGAAGCGCTTGTATTCCTTCTTGTTCTTCTCTGACTTGCCCCATTTCTCGCGGTCGAGGACGCCGCGGTTCACAAGGTCCTGGAAGATGTCGTTGATGTGCGCTGGGTCGATGTCCATGCGCTGCGTATGGATGTCTGCCCACTCGTCGTCCTTGTACTTCTTCGCGAAGTCGTCGGATATCTGCGGGCTCGTCCCCTTCTTGATCTCGACATGTCCAGAGCCAGAGAGCGACAGCGACACGCGATGCACCGGCTTGCGGTTCGTGTTGTAGTAATGGATCTCCATCCAGTTGAGGTTGCTCTGCTCAACCGTGATATAGGGATTCACCCAGAACGGCCCGCAGCCGCCAGCAAAAAACAGCACGGCGCATGTCGCCAGCGCGCCTGTATAATGCAGGATCTTTACCATATCCTCGTCCTCTCCAATTTGATTTGGCTATTATACCAAAAAGACGGGCTGTAGGCACTATGCCGGCATGCCGACGCTCGCTATTAGCCCCGCGCCGTAGAGCGTGAGGGTCGGGTCGATGGTGAAAGGAAGGTCGAGGTCCTTAAGGACCCACTTGGCGAAGCCGCCCGTCGCGACGAGGCGGAAGTCCGTCTTAAAGTTTTTTTTCAGCTCAGCTACGATCTCGCGCACCATGCCGCGATAGCCGACGAGCGCGCCAAAACGCATCGCCTCCTCTGTCGAGCGGCCGATCTTGGGAGCGCGTCCCGTGCCGATCTTCATCCGCGGCAGCTTTGCCGTCCTCTCGAAAAGGTAGTCGCGCATCAGCGGGAACCCAGGCGCAATCACGCCGCCGCGCCAAACGCGGTCAGAAGTGACGACCGCCGCGGTAAGCGCCGTTCCGAAATCCATCACGAGGACTGGCGCGCCGTAGCGCGACACCGCGCCTGCGGCGTCGGCGAGACGGTCCGCGCCGATGGTCTCGGGCTTCGGGTAGTCGATCTTGAGCATCGACTGTCTGCCAGTCGTTGCGTCGAAGCACTTGTGCGTAACCTGACGGAAGGCAAGATTGTGCGCCTTGGCGAACAAGCGCCATGCGCGGTCGACTTTCGGCACGACCGAGACGTAGGCGAGAGAGAGGGTTTGAGGGCTTGAGGGTTTGAGGTTTTGAATCAACGCCTCGACGACGCGGGAGGCCTCGGCGAAGCCGCCGTCACAATGGGCCACATGACTCACACGGCCGTCGGACCAAAGTCCCACGGCCGTGGAGGTGTTTCCTACGTCTACGACGATGAGCTTCACTTGCAGAGTCGAAGCTGCTGGTCGCAGAATGTCTTCACGTAGCCGTCGTCAGACGCAGCCCTCGCACGCTCGAGCGCGGCAACCCAGACCTTGCGGCATGCGGGTGCCTTGGGGCACTTCGGGCACATGACGAGCTGCGTCACGGCGGCAATCTGCGTGAGCGCGACGGGGTCGCCGTCGTAGGACGTGCCGATCTTCGCCAAGAGCGCGTCGGCTGCGGCAGGCGTCTCGACGAACGCCTTCAGCACCTCGGGCTTCGTCGCTTCCTCGACGAGCTTCGGGTTGGCGCGCTGCCACTCATAGGCCATCTGGTAGCCTTCGACATGCGCCATCGCGGCGCCATACGAGGCGTAGGCGGTCGCGTTGGGCTGTCCAAGCTCGCACTTGGGCTCGAACGCGCCGTACTTCGGCTCTGTCGCGCAACCGGCCGCGAAAAGAAGGACGAGCGACGCGAGACTCGCGACCTGAATCATTTTTTCCTTTGCAATCATCTTAAGCTCCTTTCAGATATTAGCCGAACATTTCCTTGCGCCACGGCTCGCGCATCATGTCGTCCTGGTAGAGGAAGCGTTCCGCCGCCTCGTCGTTCTTCGCGTGAAGAGTGACGGGGTCGAACTCGAAGCCGCGGCCAAGGCGCCACGCGACGATCGCGAGGTTGAACATCGTCGACGAGCGGAAGCCGTTCGACTCGTTGAGCGCGAAAGTCTTGCGGTTGACGCAGCTGTCGATGAAGTCCGTCTGCTGCGGCGCGGGCTTCGGGAGGTCGGCGAGGGTCTTGAGGACCTTCTCCTCGCTCCACCACGTGCCGTCCGCCTCGCGGATGCGGAGCGTATTGCCGCCCTGGGCCTTCTTGTAGACGCAAAGGCCGTTGGAGCCCCTCAAGAGCGGCTCGTCCTTGAGCGAGACGTCGCCGTCGAGAATCACCTCCATGCCGTCCGCGTAGGTGAGCGTGAAACGGTCGAAGCTGCCAACCGCTTCAGGATGCTGCTTGAGGCCCTTGTAGTCGATCTTGACGGGCGAGGTGTCGTCCTTGCAGAGAAGATACTGCAGCGGGTCGAGGTAGTGCTGCGCCATGTCGCCAAGCCCGCCCGAATCGTAGTCCCAGTAGCCGCGGAAGGACGTGCCGAAGCGGTGGTCGCTGTAGGGCTTCCACGGCGCGGGGCCGAGCCACATATCCCAGTCAAGCCCTTCGGGGATCATCTGCGCCTTGTCCTGGACGCGGCCCGACCAGCCGAACTTCCACGTGAAGCCCTGGCCTTCGCCGAAGACGCACTTAAGCGGGCCGTTGCCAAGGAGTCCGTTCTCGACGATCTGGCGGATCGGCTCGACGGGCGTGCCGAAGCCGTAGAACGAGCCCTGGAAGCGGAACCACGTGTTGAGGCGGAACATGCGCTTCTGGGCCTGGATGACCTCCTTCACTCGCTTGCCTTCGCCAACGGTGCGCGTCATCGGCTTTTCGCACCAGACGTCCTTGCCGGCCTTCGCGGCCATCACGCTCTGGACGCCGTGCCAGTGCGGCGGCGTGCAGATGTGGACGATGTCGACACCCGGGTCGTTAATGAGCTCAATGAAGTTCTTGTAGCCCTTGATCTTCCCCCAGCCGCACTTCTCGGCGGCGGCAAGACCCGCCGTTACGCGCGGAGCGTAGCAGTCGGTGAGACCGACGAGCCGCGAGCCCTTGAACGGCAGGTGGTTGGCACTGTGCGCAATCTCGCCAAAGCCGATCAGTGCGCGCGTGAGCTGGTTTGAAGGCGCAGTCGCGCCCCACAGGACCTTCGCCGGAACGATGTTGAACGCCCCGAGCGCGGCCGCACCTTTAAGGAATTCTCTTCTTTTCATTCTCTGTCCGACTCCATCAGACCGTGCGCCATTCGAGCGATAGGTCCACCGACCCCGCGGAATGGGTGAGACAGCCGAGCGAAATCGCGGTGACGCCCGTCGCGGCAACCTCTTTTGCGCGCTCAAGCGTAATGCCGCCGGAGGCCTCGGTCTTGGAAATCCCCTCGCACATCTTCACGCACTTCTTCATGTCCGCGCAGGACATGTTGTCGAGCATTATCCACTCGGGCTTCGCCTTGAGCGCGCTCGCGCACTCGCGCAAGCTTTCGACCTCGACCTCTACCGCGAGCTTCGGGAACTTCTTCCGCGCCGCGACGACGGCCTGGTCGAGCTCGTCGGGATCGCCGCCCTTCCAGAGCCGGCGGTGGTTGTCTTTCATGAGGACGCGGTCGTACATGCCAAGCCGGTGGTTTGTCCCGCCGCCGCAAGTGACGGCGTACTTCTCGAAGACGCGAAGCCCCGGCGTCGTCTTGCGCGTGTCGAGAATGAGCGTCCCGTAGCGCTTTGTGGCGTCGACGAACTTCCTCGCAAGCGTCGCCGTCGCGCACATGCGCTGCATGAAATTGAGGGCCGTGCGCTCGGCCGCGAGAATCGAGCGCGCTTTGCCGCGGAAGGAAAGAATCGGTTCCTTCGGCTTTACGACGGAACCGTCGGGCTTGTGGATCACGACCTTGATCTTCGGATCCACCGCCTTCATGACGGCCTTTGCGACAGTCGCGCCCGCGACTACGCAGCCAGTGCCCTTCGCGTATATCTCGCCGGTAGCGACAGCCTTGGGGTCTACAAGCGCTTCGCTCGTCGCGTCGCACCATTTGGACTTGCGCGCGTCGAGCGCATCGGCAAGATCCTCGTCCAGCGCGAGCCGTACGGCTGCGCGGGCCCTCGTGGAAAGCATGACGTCCTTCATGTGGAAGAGACGTACCTTATGCAGGCATCAGGAATTCCCAATGCTTGTAGATCATTACAGTGAGCGTGACTGTGACCACAAAAGCAATGAGGCCGAAGACAAGAGCTGTCGTCGCCGCGTTCTTGCTGATGTAGCCATTGCGCGGCACAGTGGTGTCGACCGGCTCGAGCTTGAACCTGTCGGCGATGGCGGCCCCACCGGCACCCTCGCCACCGTGCACCTTCATCGTCTTGGTCTTTTTGATTTTCATGCGACAATTATACCTAAAAACCGCCCCCAAAGTCAAGAGCGCGGCAGCAGTCCCCGACAATGGAAAGAGCCGCGCATCAGAAGATGCACGGCCCTTGCCTTTCGCGTTGGATTCCGCGAGGAGCTTAGTTGAGCTCCATGCGGCCGCGGCGCGAACGGTTGCGGATGCGGGCGCGCTGGGATTTCTTGCGCGCCTTGACGCACGGCTTCTCGAAGTAGCGCTGGTCGCGGATGGTCTTGAGAAGGCCCTCCTTGTCGAGGATCTTCTTCATGCGCTTCAGCCCGCGTTCAACGGACTCGCCCTTCTTGAGCTTGAGCACGATAGCCATTATTTCACCTCCTTCGCCTGCTCTTCGGCAGCGGCCGGGGCGGCGAGTTCCGCCGCGCAGGTCCACTGGAGGATGCACATCTCGGCTGCGTCGCCCTTGCGGGTTCCGAGCTTGACGATGCGGGTGTAGCCGCCCTTGCGATCCTTCATCGCGGGGGCAATCTTGTCGAAGAGCTTCTTGACGGCCTTTGGCTCGAGGAGGCGGCTCGCGGCGAGACGGCGGGCCGCGAGATCGCCCTTCTTGGCGATCGTCACGATCTTGTCCGCGTCCTTGCGGGCTTCCTTGGCCTTCGGCAGGGTCGTCTTGATCGACTCGGCGAGGATAAGGTTGGTGACGAGGCTCTTCATGAGCATCGCGCGATGCTCGGAGGAGCGCCCGAACTTCTTCATTACTCTCTGGTGACGCATTTCTTTAAACCTTCCTAATTACTTCTTGCCGAGGCTGAGGCCCAGCTGGACGAGCTTCTCCTTGATCTCCGTGAGCGACTTCTTGCCGAAGTTGCGGTACTTGAGCATGTCGGCCTCGGTCTTCGACGCAAGCTCGCCGACGGTCGAGATGTTCGCGTTGTTAAGGCAGTTCGCCGCGCGGACGCTGAGTTCGATCTCGTTGACGGACATGTTGAGGAGCTTCCTGAGGCGTTCGCGCTCGTCGGCGTCCTTCTTCTCGGTATCCTCGAACTCGAGCGTTTCCTCGCCCGCGTAGTCGACGAACACGTCGAGGTGGCGGCGAAGGACGGCGCCCGCTGTCTTGAGGGCGTCCTCGGGGTCGATGCGACCGTCGGTCCAGATGTCGAGCACGAGCTTCTCGTAGTCGGTACGCTGGCCGACGCGGGTGTTCTCGACGAGGAAGTTGACGCGCGTGACGGGCGAGAAGATCGAGTCGATCGCGATCTTGCCGATCTCCTGATCTGGCTTCTTGTTGCCGTCGGCGAGGCAGAAGCCGCGCCCTGTGCGGACGTCGCACTCCATCTCGATGGAGCCGTCGACGTCGAGCGTGCAGATCTCCTGGCGGGGATTGAGCACCTGAACGTTGTTCTCGGTCGCGAAGTCGCCGGCGGTCACGGTGCAGGGCCCCTTGGCCTTGAGCGTGATGGTCTGGGCGTCGCGCGTATAGGTCTTGAGCAGGACGCGCTTGAGGTTGAGGACGATGTCGGTGACATCCTCGGCGCAACCCTTGATCGTGCTGAACTCGTGATCCACGCCCTTGATCTTGACCGCCGAAATGGCGGCGCCCTCGATGGACGAGAGCAGGACGCGGCGAAGCGAGTTGCCGATCGTGCGCGCATAGCCGATTTCGAAAGGTTCCGCCGTGAAACGGGTGTACGTCGCGGTCGCCGTGGATTCGTCCTTCTGGACGCCCTTCGGCATTTCGAAGCGGCTCAAACGGATAGGCATTGGTTACCTCCCTGTGAAGTGGTTGAAACGGACGATTAGCGCGAGTAAAGTTCGACAATGGCCTGCTCGTCGACGATCGGAGCAATCTGCTCGCGAGTCGGGACGGCGAGGATCTCGGCCCTCAGGTTGGCCCTGTCAAACTGAATCCAGACGGGAAGCTGGGCTCCCGTAGCTGCCTCGACGGAGCGGTTCGCGGCGTCCTTGGACTTCGCGGAATCCTTCACCGAGACGAAATCGCCGACCTTGACGACCATCGACGGAACGGCCGCCTTGCGGTCGTTGACGAGGACGTGGCCGTGCAGCACGAACTGGCGCGCGGCGCGGCGGCTCGGCGCGAGACCGAGGCGGTAGACGATGTTGTCGAGACGCATCTCGAGCATCTGGAGAAGGATCTCGCCCGTGATGCCCTCGCGGCGAAGCGCCTCTTCGAAGAAGCGGTGGAACTGAAGCTCGCCCATGCCATACTGGCGGCGGAGCGACTGCTTCTGGCGAAGCTGGGTTCCGTACTCGGACATCTTCTTGGCGCGGCGGCCGACGTGCATGCCGGGAGCGCCCGTGCCCTGTTCGATCGGGCACTTGGCCATGTAGCAACGAGCCCCCTTGAGGAAGAGCTTGCGCCCTTCGCGGCGGCACTGACGACAAACTGGACCTGTATAACGACCCATGATTAGACCCTCCTGCGCTTGCGGGCACGGCAGCCGTTGTGGGGAACGGGCGTGGTGTCCGTGATCTGGGTTACGCGGATGCCCGCAGCCTGAATTGCGCGGACGGCGCTCTCGCGGCCAGCCCCAGCGCCCTGCATGCGGACTTCGCACTCGTGCATGCCCTTCGCGACCGCGACGCGGGCCGCGTCCTGCGCGACCATCGTGGCGGCAAACGCGGTGGACTTGCGGCTGCCCTTGAAGCCCGCCTTGCCGGCCGAGCTCCAGGAGATCACGCCGCCGCGCGCGTCGGCGATCGAAACCTGCGTGTTGTTGAATGTGGAGCGGATGAACGCGATTCCCGCGGGAATCGACTTGCCGCTCTTCTTAGCCTTGGCCTCGCCCTCCGCTGCGGGAGCCGCAGCGTCCGCGGCCGGAGCGGCCGGGGCGACCTCGTTCTTGACTTCTTCGCTCATTTCTTAAAGCTCCTTAGCGGCCGGCCTGCTTGGGCATCGCGATAGAGATGCGCTTGCCGCCCTTGCGGGTGCGGGCATTCGTCTTCGTGCGCTGTCCGCGGACGGGAAGGCCCTTCTTGTGGCGGATACCGCGGTAGGACCCGATCTGGATCAGACGGCGGATGTTCTGCGAGACCTCGCGACGAAGGTCGCCTTCGACGCGGTAGTGGTCCTGAATGAAAGTCGTGATCGCGTGGATCTCGTCCTGTGTTACGTCGTCGGCCTTCTTCATCGGGTCGACTTTGACCGCCGCAAGCACGTCATCGGCGCGCTTGGGCCCAATACCGTGGATATAACGCAGGGCGAAGCGAATATGCTTCTTGCCCGGGATATCCACACCCATCATTCTTGGCATGTTGTTTTTACCTGCTTCTTGCCCGGGATATCCACACCCATCATTCTTGGCATGTTGTTTTTACCTCTTTTCTTAGCCCTGCCGCTGCTTGTGGCGCGGGTTCGTGCAGATTACGCGCACGACGCCTTTACGGCGTATGATGCGGCAGTTCTCGCATATGCGACGAACAGAACTACGTACTTTCATTGTTGTTGTTTACTCTTTAGAGTGGTCGAATGAACGAATATTGTATCATAATTTGCCGTTAACGCGCAAGGGGGTAAATTTAGAAAAATTTTACACCAAAATAATGCACCACCTTGCTACATCACCTCGAAGAGAGCGGCCTCGTTCGGGGCGAGGCGTATCTCGCCGTTCTTCACACTTCCACGCCAGACGCGGCAAGCGCACGTTCAACCTCTGATTCCGCCTCAGACAACGAGACGCCGCGGCGGCGCGCGTAGGCGGCGAGGTCGTCGGCCTCCCACTTCGCACGGCTAACGCCGTGCCCTGACGCAATTTTGCGCCGGATGATCGAGCCGTCCGAAAGCGAAACTTCCTCGATCTTGCGCGAAAGCATGTATCTGGGGCATGTCTTTTCGCGGACGCCGAGGGTCGATGTATTCGCGAATATCGCGGAGACGACTTTCGTCTTGTCCTCCTCCATGCACAACACGCACGCGAGAAAACCGGGTCTGCCTTTCTTCATTATGGCGTGCACGAACGCCACATCCTTCGCGCCCGCGGCGAAGATGCGGTCGGACGCGAACGCGAGCTCCTCGCCGGTCATGTCGTCTACGTTGAAGTCGAGTTCGCAGATCGTCCCGTCCGCGGCAGGCTGCGCGAGCTTCTCGCCGAGCGTCGCGCGTACGACGTTCGCGCGCGGGAAGTCCTTGCGCCCTGCGCCGAATCCGACCGCGTCTGATTTCATGAGCGGCTGCGGACCGAACGACGTCGCGAACGTCTTCAGTAGCGCGGCGCCTGTCGGAGTGCAGAGTTCGCCGGCGATCTCGCCGTCCGAATACGACGGCACGCCCTGAAGGAGAAACGCCGTCGCCGGCGCGGGGACGGAAAGCGTCCCGTGCGCGCACTCGACCGTCCCCGAGCCGACATTGACGGAAGAGACGACGACTTCGTCCGGGGCGAGATTGTTCAGAAGATGGCAGAACGCCGCGATGTCGGCAACCGCATCGAGCGCGCCGACTTCGTGAAAGTGGATTTCGCCCACCTCTCGGCCGTGCGCGCGCGACTCCGCGGCGGCGATCGCCTCGTAGACCTTCGCTACGTCGCGCTTCGTCTTCTCGCCAAGCGAGAGGCCCCCGACGAGAGAAAGGATGTCCGCGAGGGAATGATGCTCGTGGCGGTGTTCGTGTCCGTGGTGATGCCCGTGGTGGTGATGTTCGTGCTCCTCCTCGCCGTGGACGCGCACCGAGAGATGCGTTGCCGCGATGCCGCATTTGCAGAGCGTCTCGCGCGTGAACTCGACGCCTGGGATTCCGAGTGCGTTGAGCTCGGCGAGCGCGGCGTCCTTGTCGGGCATAAGTTCGAGGAGCGCTCCGGCGAGCATGTCTCCCGCCGCGCCCATCTGGCAGTCGATGTAAAGAGTTTTCATTCCGCCCCCTTCAGGTGGTTGATGCGGCTTGCGAGAAAGCCCGCGCCGAACCCGTTGTCGATGTTCACGACGCTTACCCCTGCCGCGCACGAATTCAGCATGGCGAGTAGCGCAGTGACGCCGCCGAACGACGACCCGTAGCCGACGCTCGTGGGGACTGCGATTACCGGCGAGTCGACAAGCCCGCCGATTACGCTCGGAAGCGCCCCTTCCATCCCGGCGACGGCAATCACCACCCGCGCCGCGCGCAGTTCGTCAATGCAGGCGAGTAGCCTGTGGAGCCCAGCTACGCCTACGTCGTAAAGCCGCACTACCCTGTTGCCAAGCGCCTCCGCGACGAGCGCCGCCTCCTCTGCGACCTTGATGTCGCTCGTCCCGCCCGTCGCGACGGCAATCGTGCCGATTCCGTCGCAGGGCCTGTTTCCGCCGAAGCGCCCGAGCCGGGCTTCGGGGAAATACGCGAAGTCCGCGCCGAGGGACTTCGCGACCTCCGCGGCCTTTTCGGCGTCGATGCGCGTGACGAGCGCGGGGAGCTGGGCGTGGTCCCTGAGCGATGAGAGTATCGCCGCAATCTGCGCGGCCGTCTTCCCTTCGCCGTACACGACCTCGGCCGTTCCCTGACGGGAGCGGCGCTGCAGGTCGACGCGCGCAAAGCCGAGGTCGTCTATGTCGGCTTTGCCGTTCACGCCCGGCCCTCCTTCGCAGAGGACGCTTCGTCCGGCAAAGTCGCGTTCATGCTGCCGGTGCGGTATCCCGCAAGGTCGAGCGACACGAATCGGAAGCCGAATCCCTTGAACGCGGAGACGATCTCCTGACGCATCGCCAGCGCGCGCCCGAACGATTCGGGCGGTATCTCGATGCGCGCAAGGTCGCCGTGGGAGCGGACCCTGACCTGCGAGAAGTCCGCCCCGGAGTCGAGCAGGAACTGCTCCGCCCGGTCGACGCGGCTGAGCTTCTCGGCGGTGATGCGCTCGCCGTAGGGGAAGCGCGAGGCGAGACAGGCGAAGCTCTGCTTGCGCCAGGTCGGCAGGCCCATTCCGCGCGACAGTTCGCGTATGTCGGACTTGGTGAGTCCGGCGTCGTGGAGAGGACTCTTCACGCCAAACTCCCTTATCGCGCGACGCCCCGGCCTGTAGTCTCCGTCATCGTCGGCGTTCGAGCCTTCCAGCACGGCGTCGTAGCCGTTCGCGCGGGCGAAGGCGGTGATTTTCCCGAAAAGCTCGCGCTTGCACAGATAGCACCTGTCCGGCGGGTTCTCGCAGAATCCCGGAATCGACAGCTCCTCGCTGTCCATGATTTCATGCCGTATGCCTTCGCTCCGGCAGAACTCGGCGGCGGCGTCAAGCTCTCTCGCCGGGAAAGAGCACGACCGCGCCGTGACAGCCGCCACACGCCCCTTGAGAACGTCGTCGGCGACCTTCAGGAGGAACGTCGAATCGACGCCGCCCGAGAACGCGACGACGGCGGAACCCATCTGCGAAAGGATCCGCTTAAGGTCCTCGTACCTGTCAAGCGGACGCGGCATGGAACTTCCGCGAAAGGGAGAGGACGCCGAACACGGCAAGCCCCGCGGCAAGCACGATGGCCCCCAGCAGCGCGTCGTGCGCGGAGAGGTCAAAAAGCGGCTCGCCCTCAAGCGCGCCCGCAACGCAGTCGACGGACCACATAAGCGCCGCGCCCCAGAACATCAGCATCGTCGTGAACACGGCGCCGTTGGGACGGCCGGCCTTCTTCGCCGCGAAATGCCAGGCCGTGAACGCGACGGCCGCCGCTATCGTCATGAGCTCACACATGGGCGGGGCTCGCCTTCTTCTCGGAGCGAACGGAGAACGCGACCATCGCCACCCAAACGGCGACGAGGAGAACCGTCATCGCGACGCCGCGCGTGGCCATTTCGTGGAGCATTTCGCCAACGGCCTCGGGACCTTCCTTGGCCGCGGTGAGAAAAGGCGGCGTGAAGATTATCTCGCCGTGGTAGA
>CACZHC010000110.1 GCA_902780865.1 uncultured bacterium | reverse complement strand
CGACGTCGCCAAGGTTCCGCGGCATGAACGCGACCTTCGCGACATCGCCGCTCTTGGCAAGCTCGCGCAGCTTCGCCTTGAGGTTCTTCACCGGGCCGTCGAACTTGTGGAGCGACCTGACGACATTCGCGCCCGCCTTGTGCGCGAGCGCAACAAGCTTCTCGTCGCCGAAGCCTTCCTCGAAATCAACATAATCAAACCAACCCTCTGCGACCTTTGCGTTCTTTGCGGCTAAAACCTTTTCGAAAAACTTCACCCTCTCCGCTTCATCGCCCTCGAACGCGCCGCCGTCGCACTTGCGGCGGAACGTGAGCAGACACGGCACGCGCCATGTCGCCTCCTTCGCAAGCATCGCCGGGAACTTCGCGGCCTTCGCGCGCTCGCCCTTCTTAAGCAGGTCGACGCGAAGCTCGACCATGTCCGAGAAGTAGCGCTGCGACCTGTACTGCTCGATGTCCTCTTCAAGCGTCTTTCCCGTGAGCGTGAGGCAGATGCCAGAACGCTCCGCTTCCGCCGCGAGGAGCGCGTCCATGACGGCAAACGCCGTCACTGCCTCTATAACAGGCACGGCACGACGGACGATGCACGGATCGTGGCGTCCCTTCATCGAGAGCTTCGCGGGCTTCATCGTCGCGAGGTCGACGGAATCCTGCTCGACGAACACGGTGGGGGTCGGACGCATCGCCACCGTGAAGCAGACGGGCTTCCCGTAGGTGCGTCCGCCCATTATGCCGCCCTGCTGATTCGTCTTCGTCCCGACAAGGCCGTCTTCCCCTACGGTGAACTGGTCGTTGTACTTAGAGCCTGGCGTTGAGGCGATGAATTCGCAGCCGAGCACGTCCCCGAAAATGATGCCCTTCACGCCGGGTATACCGAACACCGCGGCGGAAATATCCGTTTCAAGTCCGTCGAAAAGCGGACCTCCGAGCGCTGGCGGGAGTCCGGAAACCGTGCATCCGACTATCCCTCCGACGGAATCGCCCGCGTCGCGCGCCCTGAGGATTGCCTTTTCGTAGTCCTCGTCTTTTCCGCAGACAACGCTGCCGAGCGCCGCGATCTGCGCCTGGACGAATATTCCGCGCTGCGCAAGATATTCGAGGCACAGCGCGCCGACGGCGCAGAGAGGCGCGGTGAGGCGTCCGGAGTTCTTGCCGCCGCCAGTCGGGATTCGCCCCATCTCGATCCACTGGCCGAAGTCGGCGTGCCCTGGGCGCGGAATCGTGCGCTCCGCGCCATAGTCGCCGGGGCGCATGTCACGGCTTGCGATTTCGCCGACGATCGTCTCGCCCGTAGTCGTTCCGTCCGCGGCAAATCCGCCGCGCCACACGACCTCGTCCGTCTCGCGGCGCGCGGTCGAGAGCTTGTCGCGCCCGGGCGCGCGGCGCTCCATGAACTCGGCGAGCTTCCTCGCGTCGACATGGACGCCTGCCGGGAAGTTCTCGAGGGTGAACGTCATCTTCCGTGCGTGCGACGCACCGCGGACGTCAAGTCTGAGAATGCTTTGCATCAATCGAGATTCTATCGTGTAAGAGGTAATTCGCGGATAGGTTACTTGCCGAAAAAGGAGGTTATGTCGAACCAGCATTCTGCGTCGTATGTGAAGACCACGCCATTGGTCAGCTTCACGCAGACTTCATACTCAATGCTGTCATACGACCTGCCGCCGCTTGAGATCAGCCCCTGGGACTTGACCGTCGGAACGACTGCGTCAATGTCATCCTTCGTGCCGAGTTTCGTCTTTTCCAACGCGGCAATGACTTCGCTTTGGCTGCGCAGGAGCAGGAACGGCCGCTCAAGTTCTACTCCGGAGATTTCATCCTCCGCCGAAATGACAACAGCCGTTTTCTCGTCATAGCCCCATCCGCCGGAATACGCCTTGTTCTTGACGATTTCGCTCATTGACGTCGCAAGCGGCGCAATGGCAGCCTTCAGCGCTTCTGCAGGGGCTTGGGGATTCCGCCCTTCGGCACCACTTTCTTCTTTTGCCGGGACGCGGCGGTAGTGGTAGCCGGAGAACGCCGTGTTCTTGAAGAGCTTCCACACCGGCAGGACGTCGCCGTTCGACATGATGCATTCGCCGAACTCATACGACGCGAAGAATTCCTTGCACGGACTGGAGAGGATCTCGTTTCCGTCGACGGTGATGACGACATTCTCGGGGCCGGTCTTGAGGTTGAAGCTGTGGGACGGCTGCTTGGCGAGATCGCGGACGAGTATCTGGCGGCTGATGTCCCGTCCGTCCTCGTGCTTCGTCGCGGCCTTGTACTTGGCGCCCGCGTTCTCCTCAGTGTACGACTCGACGGCGACATGGTCGCCATTCTTGTCGCGGAAGAAGTGGATGTACGGCACGGCGCCAGACGAGATGGTGCGTCCATAGGTGGGACGGGCGAGCCCCCATCCGATGTCCCACTCCTTCTGATTCGGATCTTTCTCCTCGAAGTAGACGGTCGCCTCGAACTCGCTGTTGAGCCCGTGCAGAGGCGTCAGCAGGAAGTAGTACGACCGGAAGTTGTGGCGAAAGCGCGCCCGTCCGTCCTCGTCGAGATGCATATGCCCCCACCATACCTCGGCCTCGCCCGGGAGTCCGGTCGGCATGAGGTCCATCCAGCCGCCCGCCGTCTCCTGGAAAAAGAGCCTCTCGCGAAACAGCTGGCGCCCCGCCAGCTGCCGCTCGTTGATGTCCAGGTGCTCGCGCTTGCTCATACCCTCGTAGTAGCGATACGCCTCTTCATGGCGTCCGGCGTCTATCGCCTCCTCGGCGGCGATGACACCCTTCGCGTCGGGACCCTTGGCAATTGAATGCGCGAGGTCGCCCATGTAGTATTTGTCTTCCCTCGGCGCGACGCGCCGTATCCAATGGTGGTCCTTCCAGCTCCTGACCGGCTTCTCGAGCGCCGCGGCATACGCGCGCACCCGCGCCCAATCCCTTGTGGACACGGCGAGGTCGAGGCCCATGCAGCGGAATATGTCCGGAGACGGCATGTTCGGCTGAGGTCCGGCGGCGACATAGGTGTCGAACATGCGGTACATGGCGGCGCAGACCTCCGGGGTCAGAATGCGCGCGACCTGGTTCGTCGTGGACGAGCCGTCGGTTTCGAAGCGGAATATCTTGTTCAGCGCAGCGGATGCCGCGACGTAGGCGAAGCAGGAGTCCGTGCGAACGGTCGCAGCCGCGTTCGTCGCAAGGTCGAGCAGCATGCGCGTCGAGCCGCCCCAGCGCGAGGTCTGGTAGTGGACGAAGTCGTCGACGTATTGCGCGGCGACGTCGATGGAATTGGACACGCCGCGGTTGAACCATTCAAACGCATCGCCATTCCCGCAGCTGCGCCCGTACAGGCTGGAGAGCATCAGCGCCGGGCGCGCCTCCTCCGGGCGCATCGCCACGGCGGCCAGGAGGTTCGACTCGGCCTGGTTGTTGTTGAGCTGCCACCCCTTCCATCCGTCCTCCGTCACCTCGCTCGCCCATCCTTGCCCTCGGGACTCGAACGCGGCGCTCATGCAACGCTCGGCCCATGCGCAAAGCGCCAGGTACTCGTTGTCGAGCTGTTTGCCGGCGTTCTCCGGAAGCAGATACTCGCTGTCGAGCCGCTCGGCGATGCGCCGGTCGGCCGCCTTGAGGATGGGGACGACCTTCTCGAACGCCTCGACATACGGGCCAAGCGCGTCCTTGACCGGCTGGGTGCGTTTTTTGTCAAGCGCCTTCATGCGCCTTGCCTGCCGGTACGCCCAGCGGCGGAGAAGAAAGCCCAGGAACGGCTCGGTCGCGTCGTCATGCGCCTCAATGGCCTCCTTGAACAGCTTCTGGCCTTGGAAGAACTTGGGTTCGCTGTCCAGGCCCATGTAGCGCACAATCGCGACGGCCGCGTCGCGGCAGTTCTGGCCCCACAGCCAGTTCGCGTCGCCAACCGCCTTCGACGTCGGGAACTCGTCCCGCATCGTGGCCATGGCAATCGCAAGCGACTCGCGCACGCGCAGCATGCGCGTACGCACAGAGTCGTTCGTCTCGGACGCCGCGTCGTAGGTCTCGACTATGTGCTTGCGGTAGAACGGAAACGTCACCTCGTCGATGAGCTTTTTATCCGTCTTCGCATCCGCGGGAAGCGGCAGCACGACCCTGGGTTCGACGCGCGACGACATCCGCTCGTCGTCGTCATCATCGTCATCATCGCCTTCTTCGTCCTCCTTGTCGAGCGTCCCGTTCTTCTTCGCCTCCTCGTACGCCTTGAGCGCGGTCTTGAGCATTTCGAAGCGCGACTCCTGCTCGTCGATTAAATCCTTCTTGCGCGACTCCATGTTCGCGGGGACCTTCATCGCCTTCGCCTCGGCGAACGCCTTTTCGTAGAGCGGAACGTACTTGGCGTAGACCTCTTCAAACATGACCTGCTGCGCGTATTTCATCGCCTCGCGTCGATACTTGCGAAGCTCTGATTTCGACGCCCCCTCTTTCGGCTTCGGAAACTTCTTCTCGACCTTCTCCATCACGGCACGGGACTCCTCTTCCATCTTGCTGTCATGGGAGTTAAGGACATCCTCTATCGGCTTGATGTACTTCTTGACGTCCGGCGCATCGCGTATCTCGGCGTCGAGCTTCTCGATGTACTTCGCGGGCCCGCCCTTCTCATAGCCAAGACGGCACACCTCCTCGCCCTTCGGGTCGAGGACGACGACCGTGGGGAAGCCATTCACGCCGAACTTCTCGACGAGCTTCGGGTTCTCCTTGGCGGCCTTCGGCGTCAAAAGCGACTTTTTCATCGGCGAGTCCACCATCAGGAGGACGTACTTCTCCGACGCGGCCTTCTTGAATTCGTCTGTCGCGAACACCTCCTTGTCGAGCCGCTTGCACCAGCCGCACCAGTCGCTTCCGGAGAAATCGACGACTATGTGCTTGTTCTCGTCCGCCGCTTTCTTGAGCGCAGCGTCGTAGTCGTCGAGCCATCCCTCGGGCGTAGAAGTCTTCGCGTAGACGGCCAACGCAAAAAGCGCGGCCAGAGATGCAATCATCGTTTTTTTCATTTTAGTCCCTTTCCAAACTGTGCCTTTGCGGCGACGCCGTCTTCAAGCGCGGCATGGAGTCGCGCACGGTCGTCCGCGGCAAGTGCGCCGCGGAAGTCGTCGAGGCGGTTGATGTAGCGCTCGAGGAAGAAAAGCTCCGTCCACGTGTCTGGATCGGGCGCGCCAACGCGCGCCATGTCACGGAAGCTCCCCGCCGAGTAGCCGACATGGTCCTTCGCGAGCGGTTCGCGGACGTAGGCCGAGGAGATGAGGTGGCAGAGCTGGCTCGTGAACGCGATCATCTCGTCGTGGTGCTTGGAATCAGTGTAGACGATCCGCGCGAAACCGAGCTCCTTCAAAAGTTTCTCGAGCTTGTCGAGAGGTGCGCGTCCGTATGTAGGGTAAGGCGTCAAGATCATCGACGCGCCGTCGAAGAGCACGGCGTCGGAATTTTCGTAGCCGTTCTTCTCCTTGCCGGCCATGGGATGTCCGCCGACAAACACCCAGCGCGTCTCGAAAGCGTATTTGCGAAGCGCATCGCAGACGGGAGTCTTCACGCCGGTCGCATCGACCACGACCGCCCCTTCCTTGAGGCGCGGAGCGATCGCGTCTATGACTGCGACGACAGCCGACGGCGGCACGGCGACAAAAACGACTTCCGCGTCCTCGACGCGAAAATCCTCACCCTTGTCGAAAATCGCCGCTTCGTGCCCAGCACGCTTCGCCGCCTTCTCGAACGAGCCGCCGATGAGCCCCTTGCCTATCACTGCTATCCGCATGGGGAAAATTATCTCATTTTCAGCCCAAAAAGGCAATACTGACATCATTCCTGCGTTTTGGTATAATGTAGCCGAAATCTTTTTCTGTCAGAAATCGGGAGCGAGATTCCCTCACATCGTGTAAACAGAAAGGCAGGTGCATCATGAACAACACAACCAAAATGCTTCTTCCGGTAACAGCGCTTTGCATCTACTGCTCGGGATGCGTCGCATACGAACAACCGGTCTACCGCCGTACGCCGACCTATGTCGCGCCAGCGACGACGACATACGTCACACCTGCAACGACGACATACGTCACCGAGCCCGCGTACGTTGCCCCCGTGACATACTCCACCACTACCTACTACTCCGAGCCTCGCTACATCAGCACCGGTGGCTACAGACACCACGCAGTCGGGCGGCTCCCGCTTCACGGCAAGTACGGCAGCGGCCCGAGACATTCTCCGCACCACCCTCCGCACGGCCCACATATCAGCGCGCCGACACCGCAAAAGGCCGCCATCCACAGCTCACATTCTGCGCAGAAGGCAGTGGTGCACAGCACCCATTCCGCACAAAAGGCCGCAGCGCACAGCGCAAAGTCGGCGCAGAAAGCCGCCGCAAAGGCCTTCAAGCACCACTGATGGCTAAGCCACGCGGCTTAGTCATCAAAACTTGATCGACTTGCCGTCCTTGGCGAGCTTGCCGCGCATACGCGGCTTTGACTTGCCGGCAAGAACGAGGTCGGCAAGCGGATCTTCGACATAGTCCTGCACGACGCGGCGGAGCGGCCGCGCGCCAAGTGCGGAATCGTAGCCCTTCTCGACGAGAAACGCCGTCGCCTTCTTGTCGAGCGAAAGCGCGATGTGCGAATCCTTGAGCCGTGACTGGAGTTTCGCAAGCTCAAGCTTCAGTATCGACTCCATGTCGCCCTTCTCGAGCTTGCGGAAGACTACAGTCTCGTCAAAACGGTTCAAGAGCTCGGGGCGGAACGTGCGCTTCGCCTCGGAGAGAAGCTTCTCCTTGAGAAGGTCGAAGCTCGTCTCGGCCGTCTCGGTCGCAAAGCCAAGCGTGTGGCCCTCGCGCGCGAAATCGAAACCGAGGTTCGCCGTGCAGATGATTATCGTGTTGCGGAAGTCGATCACGCGACCCTGGCC
The DNA here is from genome assembly GCA_902780865.1 of uncultured bacterium. GTDB lineage: Bacteria > Verrucomicrobiota > Kiritimatiellia > RFP12 > UBA1067 > UBA1067. The sequence continues at coordinate 5,104 of CACZHC010000110.1, read as the reverse complement.
GTCGGTGAGACGCCCGTCGTCGAGAATCTGCAGCAGCATGTTCATCACGTCTGAATTCGCCTTTTCGAATTCGTCGAAGAGAACGACGGAGTAAGGCCTGCGGCGCACCTTCTCGGTAAGCTGCCCGCCCTCGTCGTAGCCGACGTACCCGGGCGGCGCGCCGACGAGACGCGAAGAGGAATACTTCTCCTGAAACTCCGACATGTCGAGCGTGATAAGCGCCTTTTCGTCGCCGTACACTTTCTCTGCGAGCATCTTCGCGAGGTGTGTCTTGCCGACGCCCGTTGGACCGAGGAAAAGGAACGAACCGATCGGGCGCTTGGGGTCGGCCATAAGCGCGCGGCTGCGGCGAAGAGCACGCGCAATCGCCTTAATCGCGGGAGTCTGGCCGACAACGACTTCGCCAAGCGCTTTCTCCATGCCGAGAAGCTTCTCTGCCGTCGTAGCGTTCATCTTCTCGACTGGAACGCCGCTCATCGACGAGACGGTCTCGGCGACATCTTCTTCAGTCGCTTCGATGATCTCCTCGGCGTGGGTCTCCTTCCACTTCTTGAGCGCTTCCTGGAACTCTGCGGACGCAAGCTTTATCGACTCGCGGTAACGCGCCGCCGAATCGAAGTCGCCTGCCTTCACAGCCGCGTCCTTCTTGCCCTTCAGCGCGTCAATCGCCTCCTGCCGGGAAGTGAGCGACTTGGGCCGTGCGGACGCACCCATCCTGAGGCGCGCACCTGTCTCGTCCATCGCGTCGATCGCCTTGTCTGGAAGCTGCCGCGCAGGAAGATAGCGGGCCGTCAGCTCGACCGCTGCGCGAAGAGCGGCGTCGCCGAACTTGACGGAGTGGTGCTCTTCGTATTTCGGGGCGATGCCCTTCAAAATCTGTATCGTGTCGGCGACTGTCGGTTCGTCGACTTGCACCGACTGGAAGCGGCGCTCGAGCGCGGCGTCCTTCTCGATGGACTTGTGGTATTCCTTGAGCGTAGTCGCGCCGACGCACTGAAGCTCGCCTCGTGCAAGCGCGGGCTTGAGGATGTTCGCCGCATCCATCGCGCCCTCGGCACCGCCAGCGCCCACCATCGTGTGGATCTCGTCGAGGAAGAGAACGACATTTCCTGCGCGCTTAGTCTCGTCGATGAGTTTTTTGAGCCGCTCCTCGAACTGTCCGCGATACTGCGTTCCCGCGACCATCCGCGCCATGTCGATCGCGACGACGCGCTTCGACTGCATCTTCTCGGGCACTTCGCCGCGGTGGATCGCCTGCGCAAGCCCTTCTACGACGGCCGTCTTGCCTACGCCCGCCTCGCCGATGAGGACGGCGTTGTTCTTAGTCCTGCGCGAGAGGATCTGGATTATGCGCTTAAGCTCCTTCTCGCGCCCAATCACGGGATCGAGCTTTCCCTGCCGTGCAAGGTCGGTGAGGTCGCGCCCGAAAGTGTTTATCGTCGGCGTCTTCTGCTGCTTGCCGTTCCCGCCCTTCTGCGAAGGCGCTTCGCCGGCATCGCCCTGCCCTGGCGCATCGCCTGTCTTTCCTTCTCCATTGCCGCCCTGCGTACCGGCGGCGAGAAACTTCTCGACGGTGACGCCTGCGTTGAAGAGAAGCTGCGCGGCGGCGTTCTCGCCTTCGCGCATCATCGCGGTAACGAGATGGACAGTGCTAACCGGCTTGCCCGGGCCACCGGCCTCAAGCCCCGCGATGTCGAGCACCTTCTTCGTCCGCGCCGAGATCGGAAGCTGCCCGCGCTGCAAAACGGGCACCGAAGAGCCCGAGATCATGTTTCGCATCGACTCCGCAAGGTCGGAAAGTGCAAGCCCGAGCCGTTCAAGACGGAGGCATGCCTGGCATTTCGGAATCGCGAGAATCGAAAGCAATATGTGTTCCGCGCCGATATGGTCGTGGCCGAGCTGTCGTGCGCAGCTCGCCGCGGCGTTCAGCGCGTCAATCGCGTTCTTCGTAAACATCATGCTCACAGGAACTTCTCCTCGGCGCGCTCGTTGAGAACGACGTCCTCGAAGCGCTTGTTCATCTCGTCGGCGCGCTCCGCGTCCTGGCGGTCGCGTTCCTGCTGGGTCTCGCCATCCTCCTTCGACGTGAGGTCGATCGAGGCGAGCATCTTCTCAATCTCGCCGAGAGTGATGCCGTCAAGCATCTTCTCTATCGCGGCGAGCCGAAGCGGCGACAAAAGGTCGAAAAGCTCGCCGGGACTCAGGAGCCGGCAGTTCTTCAGGATGGCGAGAGCCCGGCAGAGAGAGTCGCCGAACACGCGTGGCATTTCCTCGAAAAGCCGGACACGCGCGTTGCGCTCTTCGCGGAGAATGTCTTCTGCAACGCGCTTTGCAAGTTCGGCAGAGCCGGAGTAGCGCAGACGATAGACATGCCCAGCATCGCGGACGCCATCGGCGTCCACGCCAGTAAGCTGGAGCTTGAGCGCCCGCATCGCGCGATGCACGGGCTCGAGTTCGCCGATGAGATGCAATCCCTCGAGATGCAGACGGTCGCCTATGCGGTAAGTCGGCTCGGCGCGTTCACACGGGAAATCGACGAGCTCCGGCTCCTTCTTCGACTTGCCCACCTCTTCCGCCACCTGTTCAAGCCCTTCGACGAGCCCGCTCATGGCGTTCATGATGGCGGCGACGATTGGCGGCGGCGGCTCGTCGCCAGACGACACGCCCGAAACGGAAATGGAGACTCCGGGCGGCAATCCGTCCGCGCCCTTGCGCGTACGCTGGCTCTTCTTCTGCCGGCGCACCCTCTCGCGGTTCGCGCACTCGCGGCAGACGTAGAGCTCTTGCTCTTCGCCATCCTTTTCCAACTGGATCGCAGTCTCAGCGTCCTTTTGCTGGCACAATTCACACTTCATTGAGGAAGTATTATACCAAAAATAACGCCAATGGGGGTCGTGCCGTAGCCACTCCTGTCAGACGTCGCGCCACAAAGTGTTGCAAAGTGGCAAAAGTTTGAGATTCCCGGTTCGCCCTATATCCGGTTTTATCAACTTCTTGCCACGAACGTACACCGCTTGCCGGCGTTGTCGCGGACGATGGCCTGCCACGCCGGGTTCGGCGCGGAGCCCGCAGGAAGTGGCTTCGGCGAGAAGTAGTCGTACTGCACAAGCGAAAGCTCGGCACGGTCTGGATATTCACGGAGAAGCGCATATCCGATGTCACCCCAGTGCCCAGTCGAAGGAAGACAAGCTGTATACCCGATGCGGCTCTCGCTCCAGTGCGCCAGGGAACGCGTGACATACCACCGGTGGTCGTGCCCGTGTATGTAGCCGCAGCATTTTGTCGGATTGTCCTTCGTTCCGATGATGATTTCGCCGAACTTCCGCGCCGAACCGATCGTGTTCCCCTTCCCCGGGAAGCCGAGCTCTCCCGCAGGATGGTGCGCCAGAACGAGCAGTGGGCGTTTTGCCGCGGCACACTCCGCCCTGAGCCATTCGCGCTGTTCGTCGTCAAGCGCTCCGGACGTGATCCACTTATCCGTCTCCTCCGGTTGCCCAAGGGTGTCGGCCATGATGTAGTCAAAGTGCACGCCGTGAACTTTGCTGACGAGGCGTCCGGGAACCGGCGAGCGGTTGGCGTACTCCGGCCAGTACTCGAGAAAGTTCTCGCGACGGTCGTGGTTTCCCATGCCGATCGTGATTTCGATGCCGGCGTCGAGAACAGGCTGAAGCAGACGACGCGAAAGCGCATAATCCTCTTTCCGGCCCCACAAATACGCCAAGTCGCCCGTGATGAGCATCTTCGCCGGAAGAGGGTCGAGCGCGAGAATGCGTGCAAGGCACTCCGCGAACTTCACGCCCTGGTAGTCCGGGGAATTCCAGTCCCCCACATGGCAGTCCGACAGAATCGCGACCAGGGTCTCGTCCTTGCGCAAGGAACCGAAATTTGGCACGCCCACGCATCCGCAGGCTCCGGCGAACGCGACGGACGCCGCACCGCCCGAAGTGATGAAACTACGTCTTGTAAAATATCCCATAGCGAGCATTATACCATAATCGACCCGTCTCATGTCGCCACGCAGTCTACCGCATCTGCACGCCAGCCGTGACGCATATGCAGAAAAAACATATCTCCAAGGGTCTTTTTATTAATTTCATTTTGCTTTAGACAGGATTTACAGGATTAACAGGATTGTTTTTAAGCAGGCAGGGCAGAAGATGCAGGAGAATAGCTGGGGCTTTGCCCCATACTTCTGTATCTCCTGTTCTCCATGCTAAAATCCTGTAAATCCTGCCTAAAAAACGATCCGCCGCAGACCGCCTGTCGCCAGCAACAGACAGCATGCGAACGCGACGATCAAGAATCCCGTGATGACGATATGCAGCAGATGCTTTTCAAGAAAGCCGGCATACCCCTGTCGCTGAGGTTCCTCACTTCGCGCGAACTCCACGTTCATCGCAAATCCCAGCGCGAAGTAGAGCGGCAGACAGTAGAAGGCGTTCGCGCCACGAAATGTTTGCAGCGCGTCGAATCCGCGGCACCACCAGTAGAGCGAATAGACGCCGTCGATGCTCAACCACATCGCGGCAAATGCGCCTACCAACCATTTCCAGCGGCGATAGACGAGTGCCCGGACCGTCCACGGCGCGAAAACGTATGCGCAAACGCCCATGATAAATGAAATCGGGTAATCCCAATCCACGGACGGCGTGACATGCGAGCCGACGCAGAGGAGCGCCAGGCCCGCCGCAAGGCAGCCCAGCCGCCACGGCGCGACCAGCGCCCGCGAGAACAGCGGACAATCCGCTTTGAGAAACTCAACCGTCAGTCGCTTCCCCATGTTTCCGCTCCTTTCTCAATCCTGTCAATCCTGTAAATCCTGTCTAAAGACTCCTCTGCGCCTCGGCACCTCTGCGCGAGATAAATTTCCTGTCAATCCTGTCCAAAACATTTCTAAAACTTTCCACTCAACGCAGTATTGATTTCATCACAGAGATTCGGATACCACGTAAGCGGCGAGCGTTCCAGTTCCGGCTTGCGGCCTTGGCGCATGTCGTATGGCGCGATGACGACCGAGACGTTCTTTATGCCCACCGCCGACGCGAGATAGAAGATGTCCTCGATAGCGTCGTCGCCGACGGGCACGCACCCGATTGTAGCCGCC
>CACZHC010000109.1 GCA_902780865.1 uncultured bacterium | reverse complement strand
AAGAACGGCGGGCTCGTCAAGGGCCTTCTCGTCAAGGGAATCGTCGGCGTCGAGACGAGGACCTGGTTCGACAAGCGCGAGGCGTTCGTCAAGGAGAACGGCGGCAAGGGACTCGGCTACATCAGCTGGACGAAGGAAGGCGAGCTTAAAGGACCCATCGCGAAGTTCCTCTCGGCAGACCAGCTCGAGGAGATGAAGAAGATCTCTGGCATGGAGCCGACGGACGCGCTCTTCTTCATGGCCGCAGACGTCGACGAGTGCAACCGCCTCTCGGGGCTCGTCCGCACGGACATCGCGGACCACATGACTAACGACATCCGCGAGCACAACGTCTACCGCTTCTGCTGGATCGTCGACTTCCCGTTCTTCGAGAAGGATCCCGAGACAGGCAAGATCATCTTCTCGCACAACCCCTTCTCGATGCCGCAGGGAGGGCTTGAGGCGCTCAATACCAAGGACCCGCTCACGATCGAGGCATACCAGTACGACGTCGTTTGCAACGGCATCGAGCTCTCCTCGGGCGCGATCCGCAACCACCAGGTCGAGGTGATGTACAAGGCGTTCGAGATCGCGGGCTACACGAAGGACGACGTCGTGAAGAAGTTCGGCGCCCTCCACCGCGCGTTCCAGTTCGGCGCGCCGCCGCACGGCGGAATCGCCCCGGGCGTGGACCGCATGGTGATGCTCCTCACCGACACGCCCAACATCCGCGAGGTGATCGCCTTCCCGATGAACCAGAAGGCGCAGGATCTCCTGATGGGCGCGCCCAACTACGTGACCGAGCAGCAGCTCCGCGAGCTCCACATCAAGATCCGCGGAACCGGCAGCGAAGCGCAGAGCGCGAACTGATCCGCCACAATGAAGACTTCGAGCATTCCCGCACTCGGTTGAGCCGTTTGCGCACTGGCGCTCATCGCGACGCAATTTGCGGCGGCCGAGACGTATACGACGGAGAGCTACGTGCAGGACGGGCTCGTCGGACAATGGGACGGCCTCGAGAATGCCGGCGTCGGACTGTATGACGCCACCACGAACTACTGGGTGGATTTGACGGGGCAGACGGGCGACTTTGCGGTGTTCGATAGCGTTGCATCCTTTACGGCCAACGGTCTCAAGAAGAACGCGCAAGGCGTCATGGCGACGAACGTGACCCCGACCGCACGATCCGACGTACGCACAATCGAAGTCGTCGTCTCGGGCGCGCCGGCGTCAGGCTGGGTGAATGCCTTCTTCATCACGAGGAACCAGACGGTGTCATTCAACAACGACAGGAGCGGAGGGAATCGCGACTACTTCTTCGACTACAACAATTTTGGTTGGCGGACGCCCCAGAAGCCGACGCAGGAAACAGTGGCAGTCATCTACGAGAGTGACACCAAGGCGAAAGAATTCCGCTCAAATGGCGTGTTGCCGACCGGCGGCAAGCAAACGAGCTACTGGGGCGCGCCAAGAGATTCGTCGGCGATGCACATCGGCGAGCGCCTCGGCCAGACCAGCGGAGACTACACGACAAAGGGCTACACAATCCATGCGGTCCGCCTGTACGACCGTGTACTCTCGGATGATGAAATCAAGCAGAACGCACGGCTCGACGCGATACGCTATTTCGTGCAGACGAAAGGCGGCTCCCTGATTATCCGCTGACGGGATGCCGAGATGAGCGGGCTGCGTTTCGCCCCTCGCTTTTCAGCGCACGCGGTTATGGTATAATATGCGCAAATGAACGACAAACTCAAGTTCACGCTGAAGGCCTGGCCGGTGATCGCAGCAGCGACCATCGGCCTGTGCTTTCTGACGCAGGGCGTCGCAAAGCTGTTCGGCATTGATCTCCCCGACCAGGAGCAGATGACGACGGTCAGGAACTACCTGCTCCACACCTTCGACAGCATGCAGCACTTCAAGGTGACCGTCTCGCTGCTCCTCCAAGTACTGCTGATGGCCCCGATGTTAGAGGAGGCGCTGTTCCGCAGTCTCGGATGGCGGTTGCCTGTCAAGTTCCTCGCCCGCGGCAAATCTGCCGCGGTCTGGGCTTTCGCCGTGGCTTCGTCTGTAGCCTTCTCGGCGGCACACTACATTGACTACATGGCATTTGTGAAAAGCGGCGAATTCCAGTGGCTGCCGCTCTCGAATGCTTTTCTCGCGCTCTTCTTCTTCGGACTCGCCCAGTGCTGGCTCTACAGGAAAACAGACCAACTCTGGTGTCCGATGCTCAACCACTGCCTTTTCAACCTGACGAACCTTGTCCTTATTTTCGTCGTCCCGGAATGAGACATGAAAGTTTGCTTCGAGACGTTCGGCTGCAGGCTTAATCGGGCGGAGGCGCTTGACCAGGAAGCGGAGTATCTCGCCGACGGCTGGAAGCTCACGAGCAGCCATTCCGACGCAGACCTGATAATAGTGCGCGGCTGCTCCGTGACGCGCCGCGCCCAACGCGACTGCGAACACCTCATCGCCCACATCAGGAAAAAATACCCGAACAAGCGGCTTCTGGTCGAGGGGTGCCTTGCGACAAGCCGCACCGAGAAAATAGCCGTGCGCCACGCCCCAGTCCAGGCGAGCGGCAAGTCATCTCTCCCCGTCCCGACGCGGACGGCCCGCGCCTACCTCAAGGTGCAGGACGGCTGCTCCGGGAAATGCACATTCTGCATAGTCCCGAAATTCAGGGGCAAGTCGTCTTCAATAGACTTCGACGCGATTCTCGACAAGGCGAAGCGCTTCATCGACGTCGGATACCACGAGATAGTTATCACCGGCTGCAACCTCTCGCTCTACGCCTCCGGCGGCAAGCGACTTCCCGAACTTATGGACGCACTCGCCGGCCTCTCTCCCGAATGCAGAATCCGCCTCGGCTCGCTCGAGCCGTCGGAAGTCGCGGCAGACACGGTCGCAGTGATAGCCAGCAGGCAAAATATATGCCGATTTATGCACATCCCGGTGCAGTCCGCGTCGAACAGGATTCTCGTCGCGATGAAAAGGCCCTACACCGTAAAGGAAGTAGAGGATCTCGTACACGCAATACGCAGGCAGATTCCCGGCGCAGGCATCGGATGCGACCTCATGACCGGGTTTCCCAGCGAAAGCGACCTTGACTTCATGGCGACGAAAGGCCTGCTCGAGCGCGAGCCGTTCTCCCGCGTCCACGTCTTCCCGTTCTCCGAGCGGCCTGGAACAGCCGCGGCGTCGATGCTGGGCGCCATCCCTTCGGAAATCCGCAAGGCCCGCGCAAAGGAGCTGTCGAAGATCGCCGACGAAAAGCGAACTGCGTTCGCACGGCGCTTCATAGGCAAGACGACGGAGATAGTTGTGGAAGACGAGGACACAGCTTCTGGATGGACCTCCGAATACCTCTGGTGCTCGTGCCCGCACGCCAAACTGCCGCGCAAGTCGCTCGCCAAAGTGCGCATAACGGGCGCCAGCGGCCACAAGCTTACGGGGACGCCAATCTGAAATGGCCGGCGAAACGACGAAGACCGAGGCCATCTGCCTCGACATAAGGCCGTGGTCAAGGACGAGCCATGTCGTGCGCTGGATGACCCCCGACGGCCCAGTCACGACGGTAGTCAAGGGCGCAGTCAGGCCGAAGAGCGCATTCCTCGGGCAATACGACCTGAACTACACTTGTGAAATCGTCTACTACTCGCGTGCAAAAGGCGAGCTCCACGCCCTGCGAGAGTGCTCACCCATCTCGACGAGGGAAAATCTGCGCTCCAACTACCGCGCCCTCGTCCTCGCGGAACACATGCGCACGCAGGTCGCGGCGCTCGCGCCGCACGGAGGCGAATCGGAATCGTGGCTCGCCGCCCTCGCGGACGCGCTCGACTCGTTGTGCGCAGCCGCGGCGGATTCGCCGCGCCGCCTCGTCGCCGAGCTCCTTGGTTTTGAGCTCGAAATCCTCTCACTTTCGGGGCTTTCGCCGGAAATCGAGGCCGAATCTGGCTCTTTTTCGCTTCGCGGAGAGCGCCAAATGCCGATTTCTCAGGAGGTCGCCCGTTGCATAGACGACCCAAAGGCCGAAAAAAACATGCAGATTCTACTGGACGCGGCAAGGGCAATTGGTGTATTCTATGCGTTCCACCTGGATTCTGCCCCGGAAGCGAGGCGTACGGTTCTCAGGATGATTTCTAACAACGAAGAAGGAACAGGAACACAAAATGGCAAAGATTAAAATCGCTTGCACGGCGCTCGTCGCCGCGGCGCTCGTCGCCGGATGCTCCAAGAACGAAACGACCGACGTCGCCACTGACGCAGCACCCGACGTGGCCGCCGCGCCCGCCGAAGACCCCAACGAAGTGATGGTGTCCGTCGGGGAGAAGAACCTCACCCGAGGCGAGATCGACCAGAAGGTCGCCGAAGTCCTCAAGAATGACGACGACAAGATTCCCGCCGAGCAGCTCGCCTACCAGAAGCGCATGATCGCCGCACAGATTGCTCAAGGTTTCATCATGGACAACGCAATCGCCGTGAAGGCGACGGAACTCGGATACAAGGTCAGCGACGACGATTTCAAGGCCTTCACCGAAAAGATCCTCAAGCAGTTCGAAGGCCGTCCCGACGCGCCAAAGACCATTGAGGAATTCGCCGAGAAGCTCCCGTTCGGCAAGGACTACATCATGGCGCAGCTCAAGAGCCAGGCGCTCATCGACAAGATGATCGACGGCGAGATTACCTCGAAGAACACGACCGACTACTCCGCCGAAGCGAAGAAGATCATCGACAGCATCAAGGAGAAGAATGCCAAGCTCCTTTCCGACGCCGACGCCGAGAAGAAGATCAAAGAACTCAAGGCCACGATAGACGCTACGCCCGAAACCGAGAAGTCCGCCAAGTTTGCGGAGCTCGCGAAGGCAAATTCCGACTGCCCGTCTGGTGCGCGCGGCGGCGATCTCGGGTTCTTCACCCACGGCCAGATGGTTCCCGAATTCGACAAGGCGGCGTTTGAGTTGCCCATCGGCAAGGTCTCGGACATCGTCAAGACGAAATTCGGCTACCACCTCATTCTCGTCACCGAGAAGAAGTCCGCGGTCGAAGCAAAGGGCGAGACGCTTGCCGAGCCGGAGTCGGTCAAAGCGAGCCACATCCTCGTCAAGGTAGGCGAGCCCGAGAACGTCCCGGACGAAGCAGACGTGATCGCTTTCCTCAAGAACCGCAACAGCCGTACGCAGATCGGCGAATTCCTGCAGGACATTCTTCGCAAGGCCAACATAAAGGCGACAGGCGAATACAAGTCCCTGCTCCCGCCCCCGGAAGCTCCGAAGGTCGAGACTCCCAGCGCGGAAGAGCCTGAAACGACCGAAGACCGCAATCGAAAGGAATAGCAGAAAATGAGCCAGCATGCATCTCTTAAGGGTTCCGGCAAGATCGTCTCGAAGCGCAACGTCCTGAAGCGTTTTGAGCGCGTAGACCTCCTCCAGAAGCGCGGGGAATGGAAGGAAGGAAGCCGCGGCCTTGGTCTGAAGAAGACCAAACCCGAGGCCTAAGAATTTTTTCAAGGTCAAAAAAGAGGAGAGGCGCCCGCAACGCGGACGCCTCTTTTCTTTGCAACCCCTCCAACTTAGGCCAGTCGCAGCCATGGAGAACATGTAGATCATGTAGACTTTCTACATGTCTCTACACGTTCTACACGGTTAATTAGTCATGATAAACGTTTTGAGCATCGAGTGCCTTTGCAATTTCTGAATACGCAAGCGCGCGCGGCGTGACGCCCTTCTGCACCGCAAGCCCAGCCGCTATGCCGGCGGCCTGGCCAGTCATGAAGCACGGCGCAATGAGGCGGAAGGTATCGATCGAGTCGCCCTTCCCGAGGCAGCGCCCGGCGCAGAGCAGGTTCTCGACCTTCTTCGGCAGGACCTGCCTATAGGACACGCGGAACGCCTTGTGCGGGCCGTCCACGCCGCACCAGCCGATGCAATCGGAGAACTTGTCGTTCTCCTCGACGATCTCCTTGCGGCCCATCACGTACTCTGCAGCGATCAACCTCGACTGGCGAGGCCCAATCTGAGAGGCGGAATTCGACGTGTAGACTTTCTCCCAGCCAGGGGTCTTGCGCATTTCAAGGACATCGTTCCAGTTCTTGCGGCGAAACGCGACCTCGAGTCGAGAGAGGTCTCTGACTGAAAGGCCGTTGCCAGTCTTCATGCCGCAATGTCCCCAGCGCGCATCGGGATTCCCCTCGTTGCCGTGCAGCGGGAACTGTGGCTTGGCGCCTTGCGGCGGATTGATCGTATCCATGTTCGCCCAGCGAAACACGGTCGAAATGGGGCTTGTCACCTGGTTGTAGTCGCCGCCTGCGAGGAAGAGCATGTCTGCATCGCCAGTGCAGTCGACAACCTGTTTTGCGAGAATCGCCTGTCTCCCCTGCTTCGACTCGAACACGACACCCTTCACGGAGTCTCCGTCCTGAATCACGTCGACGCCCCAGGAATGGAAGAACATCTCCACCTTGTTCTCAGCAATCATCTCGTCCATGATGACCTTGGCGGCTTCCGGATCAATAGTTGGCTGCCAGTGCTTCTGGGGACAAGACAGTTCCGGCGGGTTGCAGAACACCTTCCCGAACTTGGCAGCGCGAAGCATGAACTCCTCGCACACGCCGCGCGTTACGAGATTCCACTTGCCGCCCCTGTTGGCGCACGTCGCAAGGACTACGAGCACCATGCCATTCGTGAAAAGTCCGCCAAGAGACCCATAACGTTCGACAAGCGCTACCTTTGCCCCTGTCCGCGCGGCCGAAACCGCCGCCGAGAAACCGGCAGGACCTCCGCCGACGACAACGACGTCAGTCTCGTGGAAAATCGGCAGCTCGCGCGCGGGCTGGAACACCTTTCCGTCTTTCAGGAAGGCGCTCGGGACATCTGTCATCGTATGGTCAAGCGGGAAGATGTGCTTTCCGAACCAGACGTTTTCGGGATCGCCGCAGCTGCCTTCGGGGAGACGGCTTTTGTCAGGCACGTATTCGTCGCCAAACGCCGCGCCGGTCGCAAACGCCGCGCCGCCAAGCCCGAGCTTCTTTAGAAAATCGCGTTTCGTGATTTGCATATAACCTGTCCTTTGTTTGCGACGCCTCGGCGCATGCCGCTTTGCGTCTTCTCGCTTTATTTTACCAAAACCATGCGCGGTATGGAAGTGGTGGAGTTTACACATTTTTTATCTTCTACTGAGCAGTTCCTCATTCAACTCCGATCAGCAGGGCTCTCGCTACCGCTCCGCAGAATTTCATTTGCTTCGCGCCCATCATTCGTGTCTCGCTGAATGATACAGATCGTCCTTAAGCTGGAGGAAGTGTCCTCCAGACCTCCTCACTGCCGCGATGGAGTGGTTGCTGTGCCTTCAAAACCTGCCGAAGGCAGCCCCAAAAACAATTCCACCCACTGGATCGTCGTTGAAACCTCGCGAAGCGGCGGAGCGGTAGCGAGAGCCCTAACGATCGGAGTTTCTTCTTGTATGGAAGTGGCTCAGCGAACTTCGCTTACGATTTCTCCGCTTGCGAGACGCGTATGCAGCACATCGCCGCGAGAAACCTGGTCCGCAGACTTCACAACGGCGCCATCCTTGTCAGTCGTAAGCGAATATCCGCGGTCGAGCACCGAATACGGCGAGAGGAGCGCCAGTTTTTCCCTGGCCCTGTCGAAAGCCGCCTCTCGTCTCGTGAAGCCGAGAACGACGGAAGAGCCAAGCGCCTTCGACAGCGAGTCTATGCGGTGCGCGACGTCGGCGGCCCTCGCCTGGAGAGCGGGAACGAGCGCAGAGGAAAGATGGTCCGTCCTCTGCGCGAACCATTCGTATTTCGCGCGAAGCGCCTTTGCAAGCTGCGAGTCGAACGACGCAATCTGCGCGCGCAGGTCGGCAAGAACGGGAACTGCGATCTCGGCGGCGATTGACGGAGTTCCGGCGCGGACGTCTGCCGCGAAGTCGCAGAGAGTGTAGTCCGTTTCGTGGCCTACTGCGGAAATCGTCGGAACCTTCGACGCCGCTACGGCACGCACGAGCGATTCGTCGTTGAAACAGAACAAATCCTCGAAGCTGCCGCCGCCGCGTGCGACGATGAGCACGTCGGACTTGAAATCGCAGTCCTCGCGGTTGAAGTACTCGATGCCGGCGATGATCGTCTTCGGCGCGTCGGCGCCCTGCACCTGGGCGGGGAAAAGCCGTATCTCGAGATTAGGGAACCTGCGCGTCAGGACGGTGCACATGTCGTGTATCACGGCGCCGGCCTCGCTCGTGACGATTCCTATGCGCCTCGGCATCGGTGGAAGCGGACGTTTTCTCGCAGGGTCGAAAAGCCCCTCCCCCTCGAGCTTCGTCTTGAGCTCAAGATACTTCTGCATCAGGTCGCCAAGCCCCGCAAGCATCGCGGAAAGGACGACTATCTGGTAGTTGCCGCGAGGTGGATAGACGGTAACATTGCCGTAGACCTTGATCTTTGCGCCGTCCTTGAGACCGTCGGCAAGTTCGGGATGGCGTGCACAGCTCGATTCGTACTGCCCTGCGAACATCACCGCCGATATCTGCGCTCCCTCGTCCTTCAGCGTGAAGTAGCAGTGGCCGGAGGGATATCGACGCCATCCGCTGATCTCGCCTTCAACCACCACCTTGGAGAACCCGCCTTCTATCGTGCGTTTCAGGGCGGACGTAAGCGACGAAACGGTGAACTCGGGATGCGCCGCGGCCATTTCGTCAGAGCCTCATCAGCACGCTCCTCGCAAGGACGTGCTTCTTGTCGCGATAGGAGTGGATGCCGACGGAAAGTATTGTCCCGACGGCGAAGAAAGAAGTCAGGAGGTTCGTACCGCCGTAGCTGAAGAACGGCAGCGCCATACCCTTCGTGGGGAGCGCCTCGCAGACTACGCCGAGGTTGAACACCGCCTGGAAAAAGACGATGAACGCCATACCGACGACGAGGAAGCGCCCAAACCTGTCGGATGCATTGCGCGCGATGTACACCGCGATGCAGAAGAACGCGAGAAACAGCACGACGACGGCGATGGAGAAGAAAAGCCCGAGTTCCTCCGCGCCGACGGCAAAGATGAAGTCGGTATGGCATTCGGGGAGGTAGAACTGCTTCTGCATCGACTCGCCTAAGCCCACGCCCCACAGCCCGCCGTTCTTGATCGCAACGAGCGCCATGTGCGCCTGGTACTGCGCGGCGTTCATAGTCGCCGTAGACACCTTTTCGGCCGTATCCTGGGAACTCTGGAGAAACGCCAGCAGGCGTCGTACGCGATTCTCGTTGAAGAGCATGACGGCTCCAGCGCCGGCAGCGCCGATTAATCCAGCCGGTATAATGTGCAACAGCCGGACGCCGGCGACGAACATCACGAGCCCGCCGGCCGCGCTAATTACCATCACCGAGCCGAAGTCCGGCTCCTTGATGACGAGCACGGCATAGACGGCGATCAGGCAACATGGAACGATAAGCCCCTTTACAAACTGCTCCACGCCCAAGGCCGCCCTGTCAAGCCAGACGGCAAGCATGATGACGATGGTGAGCTTCGCGAATTCGCTCGGCTGGACGTTGACGGGACCAAGCGACAGCCAACGCGCCGAACCATTGACCATGCGTCCGCCAAACGCGGGCAGGACAAGCAGCAGCAGACAGGCGACCACGGCGTAGGCAACCCATGCAAAGCCGGGGATGTCACGCCATTTGTGGTAGTCGAACAAAGCCGCGAACACTGCTACAAGGATCCCTGCGCAAAGATAGACAGACTGCCTCTTGATGAAGAAGTAGGCGTCCTTGTGGAGTCGTATCCCGTTCGCCTCGCTCGCGCTGGCGAGAACAATCAGCCCCAGCGCCACGAGAGCCGTGACAACCAGGGCGAATGCAAATAGTGCGGACTTGCGCACTTTTAGTTACTGCTGCTGCGCTTCGGCAGGGAGTTTCAGTATCTGACCGGCGACGAGCTTGTCGTTCTCTCCGAGGTTGTTGAGCTCGCGCACGGCGGCAGCGCTCACGCCAAAGCGAATCGAAACGTCGGTGAGATCGTCGCCCTCCTGGACGGTGTAGGTCGGAACGGGGGCGGAATCTTCGACGACAGGCGCCTGGACGGGCGCCTCGACCGTCGGCTCGACAGGCGCGGCGACAGTCTCGGCGGGCACTTCTGCAGGCTCCTTGACCTCTGGCTCGGCGACCTTCTTCTCGACAGGCTTGGTCTCAACCTTCTTGGCAGCGACCTTCTCGGCGGGAATCTTCAGCTTCTGGCCGATCTTGAGCGAGTCAGACGTGAGGCCGTTGAGCTCCTTGAGTTGGCGGATGTTGATGCCGTTGCCGTATGCGATCGCACCAAGAGTGTCGCCGGACTTGACGACATACTCCTTCGTCGCGCCGGTGTAGGGAGCGTAGGTCTTGGTCGGCTTCTGCGCCTGCGGCTTGGCGAACGCGCCTTCAGGGACCTTCTGCTCGCCGATCTCGATTTTGCCAGGGAGCTTGAGCTTCTGGCCGATGCGGATGTTGTCGTCCTTCAGGTTGTTGAGACGCTTGATCGAGTTGATCGTCACGTTGTACTTCTTCGAAATTTTCGCGAGATAGTCGCCGCGCTGCACGATATAGACCGTGTACTCCGGCTCCGGCGGAGGAAGCGGCTTCACGTCCTTCTTCTCAACAATCTTCTGCTCTACGATGCACTGGCAGTCGGGCGCGCCGCACTGGCAAGGCTCGGCATGCTTCGTTCCGGGCGGGCAGGTGCAATGCTTCTCTTCGACGACGACTGGCGTATCGGGCTCGGGGGCCTGTTCGACCTGCGTCCCGATGTTCGACGCCTCGCCTTTCGGCGTCTTGCGCTGATAGTTGGGGTCCTTGCAGCCGGCGATCACAGCGACCGCGGCGATTCCGAGAACGATGCCGAGCTTGTTCATGTTGTTTTTTGTCCTTCTTTTTTTACGAGTGACGCGAAGACGTCTCCGCGCTCCCCGAAACTTTGAAACTGGTCGAAACTCGCGGTTCCAGGCGAAAGGAGCACCGTATCGCCCTTCTCCGCTTCGCGCCTCGCCGCCTCCACGGCCCTGTCAAGAGTTTCGCAGACCTCGCAGTCGACGTCATCCTTCCAAGCCGAGCAGAACAACTCCGCGCTTTGTCCTATAAGATACACTTTTTTGACCCTCTCTGTCAAGATGGGCAAGGCAATTTTCGGGTCGTCGCCCTTGGGAAGCCCCCCCGCGATGAGGCGGACGTTTCGACTGGAGCTGAAGACCCACGGTTTCGGAACCATCTCCACGCCGGCAACAAGTGCCGCGATCGAAGTCGCCTTGGAGTCGTCGACATACCGGACGCCGTCGATCTCGGCGACG
This sequence comes from uncultured bacterium, assembly GCA_902780865.1. GTDB lineage: Bacteria > Verrucomicrobiota > Kiritimatiellia > RFP12 > UBA1067 > UBA1067. Next base: position 931 of record CACZHC010000109.1, on the reverse strand, counting down.
GTCTGCATGCGGTGCGGCAGCGGCTCGAACTCGAGAAACGCGCGACGAATCGTCTTCTCGTCCACGCCCGCGGCGAAAAGCAGGAAGCACGCCGCGAGTGCATTGCGCGAGAGCACCGGATTGTCGAAATACGATCCATCGTAGAGCTCGTCCGGACCGTCCTTGCATACGCTTTCCAGAAAACGGTGCCCGTCGTAGATCGTCATGTCGTGCGCCTCGCCGGGGCGCGTCATCGCCAGAAGCCGCCGCTTCAGCGCGTGGTAGACTTCGACCGAGCCGTGGCGGTCGAGGTGGTCTTCCTGGAGGTTGAGTATCGCCGCGGCCTCGAACGTGCCCGGCGGCAGGTTCGTCGTCTCCAGCATGAACGACGAGACCTCGACGACGGCCCATTGTTGGGGGATTGGCGCTTGCGCTTCGCACCCCTCTAGCGACCGCTGACGCGGCTCGCTTCGCTCGGGGGATACGGCGCTTGGTGCGGGCTGGAGAGATAGCGCGAGCTCCGAAACAGGGAGTCCGTAGTTGCCGCACGGCGTCGCGTGCATCCCGGCGAGATTGAGCGCGTCCGCGACAAGCTTCACGACGCTCGACTTCCCCTTCGATCCGGTGACGGCGAGCATCTTCACTCCAAGCCGCTTCAGCTCGCGGCATCCGTACTCGAGCTCGCTCATCACCCTCACGCCCGGACTCGCCACGACAAGTCCTACGCCGTCTGCAAACTCGACCTGACTCCCTTGGGACTCGGCAAGCGCCGCCGCGGCCTTTCCGCTCGACCCCTTGCCAATAACGAGCACTTTCGTGGGCTCCTCTGTTCGCTTAGACGACGCAGCGAAGATCCGAGCGAGGGGATTCGGCGTATTCGCCGAGGGCTCCCCGAGGAGGAGCCTTCGTGCGTCGTCGCCCAAATCAGAAATCGAGGTTGCGGACATTGAGC
>CACZHC010000108.1 GCA_902780865.1 uncultured bacterium | reverse complement strand
AGGGTCTGGTAGTCGTTGTAAAGTCCACCATCTTCTCTAAGCATCGTCGCCTCAGACCATTCGACTGCCTTCTCCGCCGCCGCAAGGTACTTCTTGTCTCCGGTAGTGGACCAACGATAGACAAGCGGATAGACGAGGTCGCATACTCGGCCATGCATGACGCCGCATGCAGGGCACGCGATTCCGCCGTCAATCATCTTGTCGCCAGTACCCGAAATCTGCCGCGCAAGAAGCGCATCGCACCATGTGGCGAAAAGACTTTCCACGGAAGAACGACTCCAGGACGCCACGTAGTCAAGGTTTGCCGCCACGCACTTAAGCGCGACAAGCACGACAACGGCAAGGCATGGCAATGTTTTCTTCGTAATCTTCATTGCCATGCCTTGAATGCCTGCGGAGTTATATTAGGGCGACCGAGCTTATTCGACCACTATCTGGTAGAAGCAGCTCGACTCGCCGTTCCCACGTGGAATTTCGATGAGGAGATTTCCATCGGCATCGGCGGGAAGGTCCTGGTAGACGATCGGCGCATCCTTGAGTCCAGCAAGTGTCGTAGATTTCTTGTAGCCGTAGCGAGAACCCGCCTTGGCGTTTGTAATATTGATCGAGACCGACGACGCGCCCACCGTTATCGGCGCGACGCCACCTTCTCCACCGCCGATCACCGGCGCATCGGGTGCGGCGGCTTCGACAAAGACAGCCGTCCAGTCGTCCGTCGAATCCGCGAGCGGCGTCTCGTTGTCGAAGCGCGTCGCCTGGAGGGCGTAGCCGCCTTCGTCCGTCCTCGAATCGCACAGCCCAAAGGTCAACTCGCCGAGCTGCACGACGGCGCCCGTCTTGTCGGCGATCTTCATGGCGATGCTTCCGTTCGTGATCTTTTCCCATCCGGCAGCCGCGTAGTCGGCCTGGTCGAGTCGGATGGACGCGAAGCCCGGAAGATCGACGTCTCCAAGGACGACCTTGCACTTGGGCGTGCCGCCCGCCTTCCCGCAGGACACCTCGACGCCTTCAAGATTCACGACGCCGGACGAGACATTCGTGATGACGATGAACTCGCCCGAGTCGCCTTTACCATTGAGCGTCGAACCGTAAATGGTGTGGAAGCGGAGGTTGGCCTGGTCGGGATCGCCGCTGTCAGGCGCGGTCATCAGTACCTGGGTCGTGCCGTCGGCGGCGAAGACCTGCAATATGGCGGTGTCGGTGAAGGGAGCGTTGCCGACGATCACCTGGTCGGTGAGGGCTTCTGCGTGCGCCGCGACATAGGCGCGACGATCAGCTACGACGTAGATCGCGTCCTGTGCGTCGCACACCGTGCCGGCGGGAAGCGTCCACTCGACCGCCGTCTTAAGCACCCATCCGCTCATGTCGACCACCTCGTTGTTGCCGTTGGAGATTACGACCACACCGTTGGCAAAGTTCGAGAGGTCAGCCGTAATGTTCGGTGCAAGCGTTGCGATCGGGCTCTGCGCCTCGGGGATGCCGGCGTTGAGGCGCGAGCCGTAGCCGATTGTCTTCGCCGTGTTGGTGACGGAGTGTGTGACGTACAGGTGCTCGCGGCGCGGGACGACGTAGTTGTTCCAGATGTCGTCGACACCGGCGTCCATGTTCGCGGGACGCGTGACCGATGCCCACACGTCGATGTTGCTGTCCGTGGTGTTGTTGGGCCACTTGGCGGCGTCGCTTGCCGCGTCAGCGCGCATCAGGTCCGCGAGCTCGCGCATCTTCGCCATGAAGGGAACCTCGCTCTCTGGCGTACCCGGCTCCTTGAGCTCCTGGTCCATCAGCGTCCTGAGGCGGCGCAGGTAGAGGCGGCGGAACTTGGCGGACTGCCACACGGCCTCGAAACCGTCGTTGCCGTTGTTAATCGTCGAGGACATCGCGGACGACGAATAGCACCTTACGCGGTTTCCGCCGTAGAACGGGTGGGACTTGAACCAGTCGTTCGTCGAGAAGAGGCCCTTGCCTCCAACCGCGGCGTCGCGGTAATACTGGCCGAACATCCATGTGCCCGTACCGCGCGCGCCCTGGAGCATCGCGGGGTTGTCGTAGTACGCGCAGACATTCGCCCACACATCGTCCATCTCCTGTGTGATGCGTGCGGAGGCAAGGTAGTTCAGCCACGCGGGGAGGTCGAACTTCTGGACGACGAACTTCGTGAGCGCGACGTTGTCGAGTCCGGTGGACCCGCCGTCAGGCGAGCTGGAGACCTGCTGCGCCGCGGTGATCTTGGACCTGAGCTCGTTCTGGAGAACGGAGATGTTCGACTCGTCTTCGTCGTCCGGTGTCTTCTTCTCGATGCCGCCGGCCGTCGTTCCCGAGCCACTCTTCATCGTGCCGACGTTCTTGTAGCCGTAGCCGAACTTGTCGAGTCCGTAGACGTCCTCGATCAGCTCGTCCGTGAAGCGCTCGGAGTTGAACGCGAGCTGGTAGAACTCGCCGTTCAGGTTGCAGCGCACCGGGAAGTCGAACGGGACGAGATTGCCCATCTTGCGCCACAGCCAGAACGCGACCATCTGGCGCATGTAGCTCGGGTCGGCGAACTCGCTGATGAGCGAGGTCTTGCGGATCTCCTCGACCGCCTCTCCCGTCACGACGTCGGTCATCGTCATGGGATGCGACTTGGCGAAGCGGAGGCCGTGGCCCTTCTTCGTGAAGCCCGCGGACGTGTTGCCGCGGAGGTCGATCCGCACGTAGTCGTAGTAGTTGGAGGTCGACGAATCGTAGATGGCGACGCGCGCGTTGTGGGGAACGAGCGAAAGATTCTGCTTATCGGCGTCGACGTCCATCTGCGTCAGGTGGTTGCCGCTCGCAAACATGTGCCACGTCGGGAGAGTCGCGCTGTTGAGTTCGCCCGGTTCGACGATCGTGCCGTACCACTCGTAGCCGTCGTCCTTGTTGTTGAAGCTCGGGGAAGTCCACTCCACGCCCTCGCCGTCGGTGATCAGGACCTTCCACTGCATCAGGTGTCCTGCCGCGGGGAAGTAGCTAGAAGGAATCGTCGCCGTGTACTGGTCGCCCCAGTTGGCGTCCGTCGTCTTCGTGGCAAGGTTCACTTCGTTCGTGACGAGAGTCGCGTCGTCGAGGTCCTTGCGGTAGACGAACTTGATGGACTGGATCTGGTCCGCCGCACGCGGCGTGAACGTTCCGTCGGGGTTCATCACGCCGTTTATCGGGAGCGTCACCGAATAGTCCTCGCCTGGAACGGCGGGCGGCACCGGGGCCGCGAATTCGCTTGCATATGTCGTCTTTGCCTGTCCCGGCTTCTCGTAGAGCGGACCGACGTTCGGGCCGATGCGGACGAGTCCAGCAGTCGAGGTGTTCGCCGTGCCGCGCGTAGGCGTCGGGCACATCCAGCGGCGAGTGCCCTCGCCATCCGCGGCGTCTCCGACGATGATGGACCACCCTTCCGGCAGGTCGGTCGGAATCACAACCGTGTCGACGACGCTCACGATGTTGCTGCCATTGGAGACCGGCGCGTAGTAGAGGCGCACGTATGGCGACTTCTTCGGGTTCACCTTGTCACCCCAAACGAGGATGTCGCCGTAGTCCTCGAAGATCATCGGCTTGCCGTCGAACGTTCCTTCCGCGAAAGCGCTCACGGTCTTGTCCTTGCTGTTAGAATAGCGCTCGGACGTGTAGAAGATCGCACGACCGTGCGGCGGAACGAGCCGGGACGGGAAGTTGCCGACGCCGGCGGGGTCGGTCTTCTTGCCGCGGTTCACGCGGATGAAGCGGTAGTCGGCGAGGTCCGCCCACTTGTCGGACGTGTTCTCGACCTCGACCCAGCCGGATTCGAGTCCATTGACGTCCATTCCCTCCATGCCGTTCAGAGTCCGCGCATCCGTCGGCTTTGGCAGAATCTCGCTAATGCGAAGCACGCAGCCATGAGCCATGTCGTCCTCTGAACCGCCGCCCGTTGTGCCGATCGTGAACGAGACTGCCTTCGACGCGGTCTTGCCCTTGTCCGTCGTGATCGTGACCTCGCACGTGTATTCGCCGTCGGCGAGGTTCTCGATATCGAACGACGCCATTGCACCCGACTGGTTTGAAAGTGCCGTCACGGCTGGCGCGTTGGTGAGCGAGTAGGAGACGGCGTAGGATGTCGCATTAGTCCCCTCGTCGTCAGTACCCATAACGATTCCGGAAAGCGAGACCGTTGCCGTCGTTCCGTTCGTCGTCACAGACGCCGATTCGATCGACGGCGCGACAATCGTAGCGTCACCGCCGCCCGCAGGAAGCTCACGAACCTGAACGGCGTTGATACAGGACTGTCCAGCATAGGTGATCGTAAATTCTGCCGAAGTGCCGCTCGCCGTGAAGACACCGATCAGAGAGCCACCATACTCCCAGCCCTCACCGTCGAACTTCATGGTCTGTTCGCCACCAGGCGCAGTAGCGGTCTGCGTCGTATAATTCTGGCGGAACCCAATTATCTGGACAAGATAGCTCTTCCCGCTCTCAAGGTTGTAAAGCTGGATTTTACGACCCTTGGCGTTCGCCCACCAGCCGTTCTCCAGCAAACTCTTGTAACCGCCAGATTCTGTGTCGGCCGGAGCCGAAGACCCAAAAGACTGCGCTCCACCCGTGTTCTCCCACACGATGCAGTCCGCGTTGTTGATGAGGCTAGCGCCGACACCAACAAACGCAACGCCGTTGGCCGTATAGTTTCCAAGCGCGTAGGCATACTTGAGGGTCCCGTCAGTTCTGATCGAAGCGCTCGTCGGGCCCATCGCGACAGCCGTCCAGCCTTCCTCGACAGGCACAACGGGATCGCCGCCACCGCCACCGCTCGTCGCCTGCACGGTCGGATAGTCGGCGTCGACGAACGTCTTGTTGCCCGAGAGCGTGAACACGACCGGATTGCCGCCCGTGATCTCGTAGCCCGAAGCCGCGGCGAACGTCACCGTGACCTGTGTGTTCGAGACGATCGAGTAGCTTCCGCCAGCAGCCGCAACCGCGACGCCGTTCGTCGTCACGGACTGAAGCGTCAGCCCCGTCTTCTCAGGAATCGTCAGAGCATATACAGGCGTCTCAACGGGATCAACCGGATTGACGGGATCAACCGGATCGGCACCGCCAGCGCCGAGATAGCGGACCTGGATTGCATTGAGGGGACGATCGCCACCTCTTTCAGTATATGTTACAGTAAGCTCCTGCGTCGCCGCCGAGGCGGTGAATAATCCGACTATGGAGGCGCCGTATTTGTAGTGTTCCTCGTCGCTTCCGTTGACGTGAGCCTGCGCCGAGCCGTTGACCGAGACCAGCATGTTTTGGGACTGCCTGTGCATCACAAGCTGGACCAGATAGTTTTTACCGGGTGTAAGCCCCGCGAGCGTAAGCGTATAAGAGAGCTCGGTACCTTCGCCAGTCCAGTTCCAGCCATTTTGGAGCATGGTTCCGAAGTCACCCGACACTCCTTCAGTACCCCAGGATCCTCCACCCATGGCTGGCACGGGCGAGGCGGAAACCATCCCCCCCGAGCCAAGGGGGGCGTCACGCACAAAAGAAACGCCGCCCACCGTTCCGTTCTGCGCCGCATAGGCATAGAGAAGGTCTCCATCCGTGCGGATCGTGCTGCCGTTCGCGGACATGGGACCGACCGTCCAACCCACCGTAATCGGCGGCGGCTCGCCAATCCTGAAGCTGACTGTCGTCTCAGCCGCCTTGTTCTTGTCGGTCGTAATCGTGACGACGCACTTGTAGCTGCCGTCTGCGAGGCCGGAGATGTCGAAAGAAGCCGTCGCACCGCTCTGATTCGAAAGCGCCATAACGGCGGACGCGCTGTTCAGCGAATAGGAAACCGAATAGGAGGACGCCGCGACGCCCGCGTTATCCGTGCCAATCGTGATCTCGTTGAGTGCGATCGTAGCCGTCGTCCCGTTTGTAGTCACAGACGCGGAACCGATGAAAGGAGCGACGACCTCCGGCGGCGGCGGGCCGATCCTGAAGGAAACCGCCTTCTCGGCCGAAGTCTTGTTCTTGTCGGTCGTGATCGTTACGACACACGTGTATTCGCCATCCGCGAGATTCGAGATTGTGAACGATGCCGTCGATGCGGTCTGGTTCTGGAGAGCCGTCACCGCGGCTGCATTGTTAAGAGAGTAGGAGACGGAGTAGGAGGTTGCATTAGTTCCGGCATCGTCCGTCCCCATCACGATGCCGGAGAGAAAAACCGTGGCCGCCGTTTCGTTTGTCGTGGCGGACGCGGAGCCGATCTTAGGCTGGACGACGACCGGCGCGCCGCTCTCGCCGAGGTCGCGGACCTGGATGGCATTGATGCCGTAGTTGCCGTCGGACGTGATAGTGAACGTCTTCGTCGCCTCGGTGGCCGTGAGGGTTCCCGTAAGAACGCCGCCGCAGGACCAGCCGTCGCCATAGACCTTGATGAAGTTCGGATCCCAGTACGACTCCTTGATCCAGACATGGGCCTTGCTGTCGCTGTTGTAGTTGCGGTAGCCGAAAATCTGGACGAGGTAGGTATTCCCGGGCGTGAGATTCTTGAGCGTCACCGTCTTGTCGCCCTGATTCGCCCACCAGCAGTGGTTCAGGAGGTCATGGTAAGCGCCAGAGATGCTGCTCGGAGCCGACGCGCCAGAGGTCTGGCTGTACGGCCAGGAAATGTCGCCCGAGATGTTCGCGTTGTTGTTTCCGGCAGCCGCGAACGCAACGCCGTTGACCGTGCAGGCCGAGGACGCATACGCATACTTGAGCGTGCCGTCCGTGCGAATGGCGCTGTCGTCGGTTGGAAGCGGGCTTGCATGCCACGGCTCAGTCATCGTGAAGTCGAGCAGAGTCACGAGCTCCTTGTTGTCGGCCGTCGTGACGGTCACCTTGCAGGTATGGTCGCCAAGGGCGACGTTCGGGATCACAAACGAAGCCCGGGTGCCCGTTTGGCCGGAAAGCGCGCGCGTCTTCGCCCCGCCGTCAAGCTCGTAGTCGATCGAGTATGACGTGACGGCGTTCGCGTTCGCGTCCCTTCCGAGGGAAACGCCGAAGACCGTGATCGTCGCCGAGCCAGCGCCGTCGGCGTTGGGAGCGGCCTTGGCGTAGCCGAGGGAAGGGTCCGCCGTCTGTGCCTGTCCAGCGGGAACCGAAAGATACTTGTGCATCGCGTTCGAGATGGCGGTACGCCAGAAATCGGAATACGTGAAGAACTCCGGATGGAGGCAGAGTCCGACAGCATCATATCCGCCGTGGCCGCCTTCGCGGTAGCAAGTCTTGTTGGGCATCGAATTCTGCATGAGATACTGGCTACGAAGATCCACCCAGAACACGCGCTTGTTGTCGACGAACTTGAGTATGTAGTCGTTGACCGCTTCGCTCATGGCCGTCACTTCGGCCGCTTCGAAGTACTTGCTGTCGAAGCTGTAGGGGAGGATCGGCATCAGGAGGATCTTCGCGTCTGGATGCTTCGTCGCCATCTCGCAGAGCATGAGACGGATCGACTCGGCGACATCCTCGGCGCGGTCGGCGTGCTCGTTGTGGTCGATGCACTTCTGGTGACCGTTGTTGATGCCGACCATCAACGTGAAGTACTTCGTGGTATAGCCGTCGAGTGCGCCGTTCTTGAGGCGCCACAGGAGGTTCTGGACGCGGTCGCTGCCGATGCCCATGTTGAACGCCGCGGCGTAGTTGAGGGGATTCCCGTCGAGGGCTAGGCTCGGATTGTTCCAGAAGTCGGTGATGGAGTCGCCGAACAGGACGATGTCGAACTCCTTGCCCCGGCTGCCACTGATGTCGGCGTTGAAGTGCTGCGTGTGGTAGTCGTCCGTGCGCTGCTTCGGCGTGCACGGCTCCGAACTGTGGTCGGATCCCGGCACCTGGGTGCCGATCACGATCGTGTCGCCGAACGCGACGAGCGAAGCGGCGGCGAGGACTGATGCTGCGACTTTTTTCAGTGTGTTTGTTTTCATAAGAAATCCACCTTCCTGAGTTTGGCACTATTGTATAAATTCCTGACCTTACATGACAACTACCCTACTGGGTAAAAGCAAGACACCGATCTTTCGCGCCGATGCATGGTGAAATCTTTGTCGGCAACAGCCGCTTACTTGCAGATAAAATAGAACCCGCGCGAAGACACTGGCCCATCCGCCGGCAGCTCCCGCACCTGGATGGCGTTGATGACACAGTGATTGCCTCCATAAGCAATCGTAAACTCAACGGTGGCGGCGTCGGCAGTGAATTCACCAGTCAAAGAACTTCCATATTCCCAACCCGTGCTAGTGTATTTTACAACCGTTACGCCGTCCGGTGCAGTTGCCGTGTAATTCGCATAGGTACTCTCGTTGCGACAGGCTATTATCTGGACAAGGTATTTCTTTCCGACTTCTAGGTTTTTTACTTGGATTTTGCGGCTCTTTGCGGTCGCCCACCAATGATAGTTCAGCAAATTCTTGTAGCCGCCATCTTCAGTGTCTGACGGTGGCGACGCCTGGCCGGCCAATGCGCCCCCAGATGCCTCCCATACGACGCAGTTCTCGGTATTGATGATTTTGTCCCCGACTCCGACAAACGCAACGCCGTTGGCCGTGTAGTTTCCACGCGCGTAGGCGTACTTGAGCGTGCCGTCGGTGCGGATCGACGTGCTGCTCGCGGTAAGCGGCATACCTGTCCAAGTGACATCCGTCGCCGCAGTAGCGGAAGCGGCAAAGAATACTGCGATGGCAGCAAAGGCAATGGAGAAAGGCATTTTCATGGCAAAGCTCCTTTGACGAAATCAGCGAAGACTGATCTTGAAACCAGCAACCGTGTAGAACTCGTAGCAGCCGATGTCCGGCAGCGCATCATCACTTACAAGCCCCCTTTTCAGGCAGCGCTTGTGGCCGGCGAGATCGCTGGCCGAATTCATCCAATTAGCCTTGACTCCGGCGTCGACAAGGACAGACGGAGCGCCGTGAGGCGCGAAGATTCGCCCGTCGCGTCAGCCGCGAGGACCGCCGCGACATCTGCGTTGTCAGTGCCGCCTTCTACGACAGTGGTGCCGATCTTGATAAGATCCTGGAGCGGGGTGGTGGGATGCCAGTAGATGCCTGGAACGCCCTTGAACTTATTGCCAAAGGGCCATTCTGTCTTTTCGACATTGCCCCAGAACACGCAGTTGGTGATGGCAAAGTTCAATGACTGCGCGTTGTCGCAGACAAGGCCGCCGACATTGCGGACGAACGTGCAATTCACAATCGGAGGCATCGCGTCCATCCTGAACGGATACTTGTTGTCGATGAAAAGACAGCTGGTGATCCTGCTGAAGCTCTTGTCGCCCGTAGCGTCAAGGCGATAGATGCTTGCAAGCGTCGAAGTAACGGTCGTCTCGTTGTTGGAGATGACGCAACGGTCGAGGATGACTTTCCTGTG
>CACZHC010000107.1 GCA_902780865.1 uncultured bacterium | reverse complement strand
GTCAAATGTGGCGATCCAGCTCCAGGCGTAGTCGGCCGCGTGCTTCACCATCCCGGCGCGGACGGGGTTCAGGTAGACGTAGCGCATGCAGATCGCGCGATAGCGTCCGTCCTCGACCAAGGTAGACTTGAAGCGGCCATCCCATATTGAACCGCTGTAGCCGCGCTCGCGCTTGTACCAGACGTTGAAGAGCTCCTTGAACGTCTTTATGAACTCGCTTACGTCGTTCATCCTCGCACGGAGGCGGTCCTGCGCCTCGACAACCGCGGAATCCATGCCGATGTCGCGGAGCTCCTTCCAGTGCGAGGCGAGGTCTTCGGCCGCCCGCTCGCCCTTCAACGCCGCGATGCGGCGGAGAAGCTCGCCCTCGGGCAGCTCGTCTTCACGGCGCACCACCTTGCAGACTATGTGGAAGTGGTTGTCCATCGCGACATACGCTTCGAGCTCCACGCCCGAGAACGCCGCCGCGCGCTTCAGCGCGTCCACGAGCTGCGTCTTCACCCTCCCCTTCTCGAACAGGAAGCGCCTGTCGTTCGTGCGCGACATGAGGTGGTATCGCGCGGTTCCGTTGCTCGACTTCTTGATTCTTGCAGTCCTTGCCATTTGTGGTCCTTTCCGCCGACGCTTCCCGCGTCGACAGATGCATCATACCACATTTCGGCGAAAGAAAAATGAATTGAATATGAATTCGTTTCGGCCGCCCTCGGCGGAGAGTCGCCGGCAAGGAGGGCAAAAACGGGGCTAAGAACGGGGACAGGCCCCGAGAAACGCTGAAAAATAAGGCTTTCGCGGGGCCTGTCCCCGCGTCGCCCGTTTTCAGTCCTTGTTGATTCGGGCATCCGCGAAACGGGCAATTGCCAGTTTACAACGGAGGCTGTAGTCTCCGCACATCGACCCAAAGGCGTTGCGGTAGTCCTGCAGTTCCTGAAACGACTCCAGGGCGAAGTCAGATTCGCAATTGTGCGCCTTTGACGCATACTCGAGCATGCGTCTCCCAGATTCGTCGTCTGGGATCGCATCGGGGAGCATTCGCTGCACCTCAGCTATGCCCTGTCGAAACTCTTTTTCATGCATAACGATCCTGGCACACAACTCATGATATTTATCCGCACTCAGATTCTCGCAATTTGCCAGACATCGGTCGATGAATTCCTCGTGTGGCAACAGCCGCTCGGCAAGCTGCGAGCACAGCGCTTTCATCGACATCATGTTCCCATACATCGTTTTCACATGACTGCGATCGGCATCGTTCCCGATGTGCGTCAAATAGGAGCATGCAGCCGAGTCGCACTTCGCAACGGCAGCCGCAAGCCCTTCCAGATATTCCCTGTGCCGGGCGACTGGCGCCGTCTTTCTCGTATATGCCGTGCCGTTGTAGAGGAATTTCTTCGCCTCGATTTCACCAGACGCAACCTGCTCCAACGTCTCCATGTCCGACTTTGCCATGTTCAACTCGCCAACGAGTCGCCTGTATTCTGCCGTAAACGGATTCTCCTTGACGTCTGCCTCAAACGCCTTCTGCAGATCAAACTTCTCCAACGACCGGGCAAAGAACGGACTGAACTCCAGCGGAAATCCGTTCTCCGCATACCACTTGTCGACAAACGCCTGAAATTCCGTAGAGCTGACGATCTCTGGCTTTTTGTCCATGTCGGCAACACAACACTGGAAGAACCGGTCAGAAACCTTCTGCGCCAGCTCTTCCGGAATCAAGGTCCAGGCGGGATCTGATTCTTCATCACCGCACGCAAGAGCCAGCTCCCTTGCACACGCCAATCGGTCGGCCAGCTCCGGATGCGTGCTCCACACGTCCTTTATCTCGACCCTCGATTCGGCCACGCCAAAGTCATAGTCGTTCTTGAGCTGCACGTCATGCGACAGTGTCGGCCAACCTTCCTTGCTCAACGCCTTGACAACTGCATCGTGCGCCTTGAAATAATTGTCCGGCAGCTTGTTCTCGTCCAGATACTTCCTCAGGAATGACCGCAGCCAATCCATGTCACACGCATCAAGCAGCTTGATCTTGCACATGGCAGAAACGAACGCGTCCGAACCGGCGCACCTGCACGCCACTTCGTCCGCGCCAAACTCCATGAGACGAGACAGCCTCCGCTCGCCTATCTGCACAAACGCGAACACGTGTATCGTCATCAGCTTTACCAACATCGTCATGCCATATGCAAGCATGCCAAACAATCTCCAGAGATACCACCCGGCGTTGCGCCAGCTGTAAAGCGCGTTATCGAAGAAGTCGTCGGTATAAATCAGGTTGTACAGCACTTTGTTTGTGACCGACACCGCAGACCCGACCTTCATGCTGCTCTGGCCAAAGTGCCCGAATTCGTGCGCGAGGACGGCTTTGACTTCTTGGATCGTCGTCGCGTTGAAGATTCCAAGTCCTATCTCGAGGTTTTTCCTCACTGGCAGAAAAATGCTCCAGAATCCTGTGTTGTAGAACACGCATGCGTTCACATCGGTCGTGAGATAGACATGGCGCGGCATCCTAAAACCTGTGCGCTCCGACAGTCTGCGGATGAGCCCAAAAAGCTTGGGGCAGTCGCCTTCCTTCACTTCGACACGCTCTTCGTTCGTGCTCTTGGTGAAGGAGAAAAGCGGCTTTATCAGATATATGCCAAACACTCCGGCCAGCGACAACACGCCGGCGATGACGACAATGACTCCAATTACGCCGCGCCCTTTTGCGTTCGGCAGGACTTCCTCGCCCAGGAACTTGGCCACATAAAACGCAACGACAAGAATGGCGATGCCCAGGCAGATCAGCGCCAAGTAATAGACAAGAAACAAGACGACTCGAAACGTCTCGTTTACGACCGCGCCTTTTATACTGCCATGTTCACGCGCCATAATCATGTGTCGGCGGCCGAAGCGCCGTCACTTCACTAGCGCGAGGCCGCACGAGCAGCCGAGGCGGTTTGCACCCGCGCGGATCATTGCGAGCGCAGTCTTGCGGTCGCGGATTCCCCCCGCCGCCTTGACGCCCATCTTCGCGCCGACAGTCTTTCGCATAAGCTTGACGTCGGCGACTGTCGCGCCGCCCTTGCCGAAGCCGGTAGACGTCTTCACGAAATCGAACCCCGCCTTTTTCGCCGCGGTCGACGCGACGACGATTTCGTCCTTCGTCAAGTTGCAGCACTCAAGGATGAGCTTCAGGACTACGCCCTTCTTCGCCGCGCGGCACTCGCGGACGATTTCGGAAAGCTCGCAGAAGCACGCGTATATGTCGCTCTTGAGAAGCCCCTGGTTGATTACGACGTCAAGCTCGTCCGCGCCGTCGTCTATCGCCTGCAGCGATTCCTCCACCTTCGCGAACGTGCTCGTCGCACCAAGAGGGAAACCTATCACGGTGCATACCGCGACCTTTGTTCCCGCGAGCATCTCGCGGCACTTCGGAACCCAGCACGGGTTCACGCACACGGACTTGAAGCCATGCTCCTTCGCCTCGCGGCAAAGTCGCGCGATGTCAGACGCCTTCGCGTCCGCCTTCAGGAGCGTATGGTCGATGAACTTGGTGAGGGCGTTGCGTTGCCGTCCTTGCAATGTGGTCTTTGCCATTACACCATCTCCATTTCTTTCGTCGCCGGCTGGCAGGAAGCCAGTGTCAAGACCTCTGCCGGAAGCAAATGCGGTTGATGATCTGGTCGAAGCTCTCGCGGCCGGAGATTATCTCGATCGCGATGCGCAGATAAAGGCAGCGGACAGGCGTCGTCTCAAAGCGCGGGAATCTGACGGCATCCTTCTCGGTAGTGACGAGCGCGTCGGCCCCCATGTCGGCCGTGCGGTTGAGCGCGTAGAGGACTTCGCTCGAGTCGTAGCGGTGGTGGTCTGCGTATCGTTCGCACCACACGACCTTCGCGCCGAGGTGCCGCAGGGAATTCTCGAAGCCCTTTGGCGAGGCGATGCCCGAGAGCGTGCAAGTCGTCTTTCCCTCAAGCCACGAAAGCGGATATTCCTCGCGGCTCCACACGTCCTTAAGGACTTTTGGCGCGTGGTTGCACTCCACGATCTCGGCCGTGGCGTTGTAGCGGCGAATCTCGTCGCGCACCGCCGAAACGTCGCCGCGGCACTTCGTGAGGAAGATTATGTCCGCGCGCTTAAGATGCCGCGCCGGCTCGCGCAGGACGCCGCGCGGAAGCATATGCCCGTTGCCGAAGGGGTTTGTGGCGTCGACAAGCACGACCTCTATCGAGTGCTTGAGCTTCTGGTACTGGAAACCGTCGTCGAGGATGAGCGTGTTGCAGCCGAGGCGCTTGATCGCATAGCGCCCCGCCTTCACGCGGTCGCGATCGACGACAACGGCGACGCCGGGGAGATTCGACGCGAGCATGTACGGCTCGTCGCCGCCGGTCGCGGAGTCGAGAAGGACATGCCTGCCGTCTGAAACGACGAGCGGCTTCGAGACGACCTGCGTGAACATGCGCACCCACCACGGCGCCTCCTTGCGGCGGTAGCCGCGCGAGAGGATCGCGACCTTGCGGCCTTCCGCGGCGAGCGTACGCGCGAAGATCTCGGTCACAGGCGTCTTGCCCGTGCCGCCCGCGGTCACATTGCCGATTGAGATCACCTGGATGCCGAGCGGATAGCGGCGCTTGAGGCCTGTGCGGTAGAGGAAGTAGCGTATGGCGACGCCTGCGGCGAAAAGGCAGCTCGCGAACTTGAGGAACGCGAGAAGCATGCGGATGCCGAAGGGCTGGTCGAGGTCCGCGCCCTTCTCCTGTATGAGCTTGACGAGATAGCTCTCGAGCCGCTCAATCCCGCTTGGCCGCGCCTTGCGCATCGTCAGGCGACCGGCGTAACGCCCTTCTTGAGGATGATGTTGCCGTACTTCGCCGTCTCGCCAGAGATGACGACGGCATACGCCTTCTTCGCGCGCTCGTAGAACGCGAAGCGCTCCATGCGCTCGATCGCTCCGTCGTATCCAAGCGCCTTGCGGTACTTCGCCTCGACCGCGGGGTCGAGCGTATCGCCGGGAACGGCGGCCATCATTACGACGGGCGTCGCGTAGGCGTCGAGCTCAAAGAGCGGGATGATCCCGGCGAGAAGCCGGTCAGCGCCGATGCCGTCGGCGCGCAGGGTACGCGCGTTGAAAGTGTGGCCCGGGAAGTGCGCGTCGGAAATGACGATTTCGTCGCCGTGGCCCATCTCGGCCAGCGTCTTCAGGAGATCCGGCGAAACCACCGGAGAAATACCCTTTAACATGCCCTGTCCTTCCTTTTCCTTTTCGGGTGGATGGGCCGGAGCACACGACGCACACGCGACGCACGCCGCCGAACCGACCAAGAACTCCCTGCGCGAGACATCCATCCCTGCGCATATTATACCATAACTTCCACAGGGCTTCTGCGCACTGTCGCCGAGCGACACGATTTTATCGCCTGGCCTTGATGCAGCGCCAGGAAAGCATCGCGACGACAAGGCAGGCCGTGATGAACACCTGTATCACAAACGGGCGCGCCGAGTCGGGGAGATAGCGGCAGAAGCCGTTGCCGAAGAGCTCTGCCGCCGCCCTGAGAACGGGCCTGAAGAAATGAGAGATGAAGTAGGCCGCGAGCGCCATGCGCCCGAAGAATAGAACCGGCCCCCACCCCCTTCGATAGCAAAGGACGTCGTTGACGACATAGAGTCCCGCCAGCAGCAGGACGCACACGCCCATCGCAAGCGAAGTGAACGAAAGCGTGTAGATCGGCTTGATACACGGAATCCACACGAGCGACACCGCGCCGACGACGAGGAACCCAGCGCCATAAAGCGCCAACGCGCCCGCCTTGCGCCAGCCGCCTTCGACGCGCTGCAGAATGCGAGTCGCGTGGTATCCGGCAAACGCCATGACCACGAACATCAGAGAAGTGAAGAACCACGTGTAGTAGCTGGGATTCTCCACCCAGCGGTTTCCCGTGGGCAGGACGGCGCCAAGGATGGAGATGTCGATCTTGTACGCAAGGTTGCCGAACTTGTCGTAGTCGCCGTACGCCGCGAGCGCGACCGTATAGACGACAGCGCAGGCAACAGGCACGACGATTGCCAAGATGTTCTTTCTCGCATACAAAACCGCCGCGACCACGAGATAGCCGACGGCAATCGACTGAAGCGTGTTAGAGAAAGGCGAAATGGACAGCGGGTCGAGCGTGATCCAGTCGCCCTGGACAAGTCCGCCCGCCACCCACAGGAGCGCCACGCGCCCAAGGACATGTCGCCAGAACCCGCCGCCTGCGGCAAGCCGCTTCTCAAGCGCAAGCGGAATCGCCGCGCCGCACATGAAGATGAAAAGCGGCATTATGATATCGAACAGCGTGAAGCCGCACCAGTAGTGGTTGAACTGGTGCATAAACGAGTCGGGGAAGCACTTCCAGCCCCTCTGCGCCGCATTCACGAGAGGAGCGACGACAGTCAGCAAAATCATGTCGAGCCCGCGCAGCGCGTCGAGCGAAAAGAGTCGTTTGCTATTAGCCGTATTTTCGTCGCCCATGTCCTTGCCTCATCCCTCCTTCTTCACCTTGTCCAGTCCCGGAACCGAATGCCACACGCCCGAGACGAGCGGCCGCGACTCCTTGCCGAAGCAGTTGAACGCGCGGACTTCGACGACGTAGTCTACGTCCTGCGGGAGCTCTGCGACATCAAACCAGAAGCGCTGGCCCTTCGGCTCGTACTTCGCCATCCGCGAATAGGCGGGAGAGAGAAACTTCTTCGCCATCGGCTTGGAGCCGTCCTTCGGCACGATGCGTATCTCGTAGTCGAAGACACGCCCGCCTGCGGGCGGCACGGCCGACGGAAACTCGCAGTTCATGACGATGACCCACTTGCCGGACCTGTTCTCGGTATTGCGGGTGTCGATCCGCAGCTTGGCGCCCGACGGGAACTCCGGCGCGACGGAGGCCGCGGCGCGAGAGGCGAAATCATACGGCTTCTCGCCGCAGGAAAGCGGAACGATCCAGGCCGGCGCACCCTCGGCGCAGTCCTCCTCGATGTCGATGCGCTCGACCACCATGCGGTCGTCGTAGACGGAAACGAAGAAGCCCTGGCCGCCCCTGAGGTCGCGCCTGTCGGGAATCATCGACATCGCCTGCACGGACGTTCCGTCTCGCTTGCCGCCGCCGTTTTCATGCCCGGGCGGGAAGCAGGCGTAGGAGAGAGAGGGCGTGGCAATCGCCGTGAACTCGCCCTGCCAAAT
>CACZHC010000106.1 GCA_902780865.1 uncultured bacterium | reverse complement strand
GGACTGCGATGTTCTTCTCGTAAAGACCGACCGCATTCTCTCGCCCTGCGAGAACGCCTGCGCGTTCCACTCCCGCCTCGTCAGGAACATCATGCGCACTCTCGCCGTAAAGACGCTTGAGCTGAACCGGAAGATCGAGATCCTGTCGCACCGTTCCACGCAGGATCGGCTGATGTCCTATCTGCGCGCCGTGGCGCAGCAGAAAGGCACAGCCGAATTCGACGTTCCATTCGACCGCCAGCAGCTCGCGGACTACCTCTGCGTCGAGCGAAGCGCGCTTTCTGCGGAAATCAGCCGGCTGTCCAAGCTCGGTCTCATCACATCGCGGAAAAGTCACTTCACCCTGCGTCGCACCGTTTAATGGCCAGCCCGCGCGCGCCGCACAGCGGAGTCAGGCGAGTTCTTCGAGCGTCGTCTTGAGTATCGTTATTTTTACTTTCTTCATTTATCCAGTCTCCAACCGTTGTCGTTGTGGTAGATCATGTGATGCCTTGCGCCCCGCCAGTGACGACGACAACCTTGTCTTTGAACGTCATTTCGCATCCTCCACGAGTTCAAATCGCTTCATCGTCTTTCCGTCGCGCTCGACGGTCTTGAAAAACATCTTCGCTGGGCGAACCCAGAGGCCGCCATCGCCATAGAGCGCGCGGTACACGACCATCTCCTCCAGCGTCTCGGAGTCCTTTGCGAATCCCTCAAGGCGATATAGATTTCCCTTGAAATGTCGGAACATCCGTCCGATCAGACTATCCTGCTTGCCTGCCATATTGTCCGCGGCTCAATGTGCAGAACATTTACTGTGCCCCATCCCCACAGGGCGAACAAGGTTGTAGGCTATCATTGCGGCGAGGAACGCGGCTGACGCCCAGTGGACGGCGGAAAGCGAATGGCCCGCGGCGGCGATCGCGGAAGTCGCGGGAAGCGCATCCGGGACAAAGTTGATCGCGATGCCGCAGAGAATCGCGCCGATGACGATCACGGCGACGTACGCGGCGGCGGCCTTGCGCCCGACAAGCGCGGCGACGGTCGTGAGGGACATCGCGTTCATCGCAGGGCCTACCATCAGGAAGACGAATGCCGCGCCGGGCGAGACGCCCTTGGCGACAAGCGACGCGGCAATCGGAATGGACGCCGTCGAGCAGACGTACATCGGGAAACCCACGAGCGCCATCACCGGCATCGCGATCCAGTCGCTGCCGTGGAAGGCGTCCGCGAAGAAGTTGTCCGGAACAAGCACCGTGACGAGAGCGGAGACGGCGAGTCCGACGGCAAGCGGCTTCGCGACGGAACCAAGAAGCCGCCTGTACGCCTGCCAGAAAATCGCCTTGATCCCGCGCGAGCCCGCAGCCGATTCCTCGACGGCGACGGTCGACGCGTCCTCTCCGCCGACAGCGGAGACCACCGCTCCGCCTACGACGCCCGTAAGCGCGGCGGCGATCGGACGCGCGACGGCGAAGACCGGCCCGAGCAGAGCGTAGGTCGCAAGGATTGAATCGATGCCTGTCTGCGGCGTGGAGATGAGAAGGGCGGCGGTCGGGCCTTTCCCCGCGCCGTGCTTGCGAAGTCCAGCCGCGATCGGCAGCACGCCGCACGAGCAGATCGGGAGCGGCACGCCAATCGCGACGGCGCGGAGAATGCCGCGGAAGCCGGAGCTGCCGCCCATCATGCGGTTCACCCAGCTGCGCGGAATCCACACGGCGATGATTCCCGCCATCAAGAATCCGAACACAAGCCACGGCGCCATCATGGCGAACACGTGCACAAACGCAATCAATATCGCTTTCATTTTCTCGGCCCTCCATCACGCCATCTTCGAGAAACTCTCAAGCGCCTCGGCAAACGATTCGATCGTCTCGTCCGCGTTGCCTTTCTCTATCCCCTCGCGCACACAGTGCCGGAGGTGTCCGTCGAGAATGATGAATGAAAGCCGGTGGAGCGCACCGTTCGCCGCGTTGAGCTGCGTAAGGATGTCCTCGCAGGGGACATCCTCCGCCAGCATTTTCTGCACACCCGTAAGCTGTCCGACGATCTTTTTCAGCCGTAGCTGGAGCGCCGTCACATCTTCAATGCATTTTCTCATCTCTCGATCCTTTCTTGACTTATCGGCTGTGTATTATACTATACCCCCGTAGGGTATGTCAAATTCAGGCGGACAGCTCGTCGGACAAGGGGTGCGACTTGTCATTCACGCGAATGCGAATCCGCAACCTCGAGCCCGGAGTCGTTAGACGCCGTTACAGCCACTTCCTGAAGATGCCGTTCGCGTGTTCGGGATCGAGCGGATGCATGGGCACCAGTTCAAGCGACTTGATCATGTGCGGTGTGCCTTCTTTGTATGCGCGGAAGTGCGGCGTCGCGAGATGCGCCTTGTACGCCTCCTCGCTGCGGTAGATCTCCACAATGCGGATGGATGTCGGCGACTCCTTCTTCTGCATCGGGAAGATGCAGATAACGCCCGGCTCCTTGGCGACCGATTCCGCGCCCACCGCGCCAGCAGCCTTCCTTTTGAATTGTCTGCCCGATCGGGCGCATTGAGCGACATGCACCCCGACACCGCCGCCAAGGGCAATATGCACAATGTCGCGAACTTTTTTCCCAGAATCGTCCACTTGGCATTCATCGTTCAAATCTAACCTTCCTTTTTTTCGCGGTGTTCACTTGCTCCTCAAGGTTGATTGCACGTTGTCGCCTCGGCGTATGCCTTGTCGTCTACGGGTTCGCACCATTCGTTGGACTGCTCGGTGCCGGGCACTTCAAGCGCGATGTGCTGGAACCAGCAATTCGGCGCGGCTCCGTGCCAGTGCTTGACATTCGCCGGAATGTTCACCGTGTCGCCCTTATTGAGACGACGCGCCGGCTTGCCCCATTCCTGGTAGAAGCCCTCGCCCGCCGTGACGATGAGCATCTGCCCGCCGCCCGTCTTCGCGTGGTGGATGTGCCAGTTGTTGCGGCACCCCGGCTCGAACGTGACGCCGAACGCCGGCACCTGGTCGAGCGTAAGCTTGTGGAGATAGCTGTTGCCGATGAAGTACTTCGCGAATGCCGTGTTCGGCTCGCCGACGGGAATCGGCGACCAGTCATGCGACAGATCGGAGGGATTGCGCGGCAGCTGCACGCGCCGCACGATTTCCGCCGCCTGCGCATCAGTCACGCCATTCACCTTTCCAATGGCGATATGTGCCTTCATCTGCGGCTCGGTCTCGGGACGCGCTGCGAGGGCGGCGATCGTGACGATTTCGCGCGTCCGCCAGTCGATGACGTCGCGCGCGAAGATGTTACCGAAGAGATGCGCCTTGAGATAGGCGTCGAGCTGCGGATGGAAGTCGAAAAGGGCACCCTTGACTGGCCCACCGCACAGCTTTGTCTGGTTCTCCGTCCCGATTTCCAGCGCTTTGTCGCCCAAAACAAACGGCTGGCCCGCCTCATTTTCCTTTCTCTGCGACTCTGCGTCTCCGCGCGAGATTTCCTTTGCGTCCTTTGCGTTCTTTGCGGCTAGTTCTTGCGCCTTCATCAGCGTTCCCGCCGCATTGAGCGCTCGCGGGAAGCCGCAGTAGGCGTAGAGCTGTCCGACGAGTTCCTTCGCCTCGTTTAGCGTAAGCCTCGCGTCGAACCCCGCCTTGAACGCCGCGCCGAGCTTGTCCTGCTCGCCGCGCGCCACCGCCGCGCCGATGTCGACGATCGCGTTTTCCCTTGCCGTCAGTTCTGCGGCATACCTCCTTCGTGCCTTTGCCCTTGTCCGACTCGACTACCACTTTACCGGATCGGCGAGAATCGTTCCGTCGGCTGGCGTGACGCTGCCCGGCGCGGCTGCCCTGTACTGAACGCAGAGCATTGTGAGCGGTGTCGAACCCGTGTTGCGGACGGCGCGCTTGCCTGCGGGAGAGACACGCACGACTGAACCCTCTTTGACGGGGATGTTCGTGCCATCGACCTGATATTCGCCCTCTCCTGAAAGGAAGAAGTACAGCTCTTCGTGTTCCTTGTGCGTATGGTAGAATCCGCCCTCCGTGCCGGGGGCGAACACTTGCAGCGAGAAGTCCGCGCCGCCAGCCTTGACTGCAGTTCCGCCGAACACCTTGCCCGGAATCTTCACATCTGGGCCAAGCTCAAGTACATAGTCCTTGATCTCTGCAAGCGGGCCAAGGTCGATCGCCGTCGCATTGGTGATGTCCGCTGTTGTCTTAATTTCTTTCATTGTCTATTTCCTTTCTTGTTTCTTTGTCTTATGCCAAATTCGCAAAGGTAGTTTTACCGTTCACCCAAGTACGCGCTTCTGCTGTTCGGCGTCGTAGCGGTCGCCGATGCCGGGGATGGCCTCGACCGAGCGCTCCAGTTCGGCGGAGGAATGCCTGTGGGAGTGTGTGCCGTCCGTCCTGAAATGGTCGTGTCCGTGGGTATGCGTGATTGTATGCGTGTGGACGTAGCCGCCAGAAATGCATAGAGTATGGCTCTCATGGAAGCCCGCCGATGCCTTGCAGGATGCCCGCGATGCCAACCGCAGCGACGTCCTTGTATATCTTGCCGTCGGCGTCGAACGAGTAGAAGTTCATGACCGTGGTCGAGAAGCGGCGTCCGTTCGGCTGAAGTCCTGCGAACGGCGCTTCGCCGCTGAACGTGCCGGAGCATTCCCACTGGACGGCGACCGTCTTCTCGTCCGCCACCATGTCGACAAGCTTCCACTGCACATCCGGGAAACTCTTCCGCATGAGGCTGACGACGCTCAGGTATCCTTCCGCGCCGTAAAGCGGCGTGGGCGAAACGGGCGTATCGAACGCCGCCGTGTCCGCAATGAGTTTGCGCCCAAGCTCAAGGTCATTCGTGTTGATGCACTTCTCGAAGAGGCGCATCGCCGCTTGATTGCGGTTGATTGCTCTGTCTTCCACAGGCGGCCCGGCGCAAAGAAAGCCCGCTATCGCATATCCGAGAAGACATATCGCCCATGCCGTGAGTATCCACTCCAGAATAGAATGAACGACTCTTGCCAACTTCTGCGGACACGCATGAACATTCAGCGGACGATGCAGAATCCATATCGCCGCAAAGAGCGCGACAAAACCGACAATGGAAACAGCGAAATATATCTCACTATTCATGGTCACTGCCTTTCAATCAACGTATGAAGTGCATCGGCTGCCATGGTTCGTCGGCGGTACGCGGAATTGCGTTGCCGCTCTTGAGGTTCTTGATGAGCCAGGCCATATTGCGCCCGAGCGTGCGCATCGTCTGCATTCCCTCGGCGTCGCGTTCGCACTCGCCCTCTTCGCGTCCGAACGTCACGTTCCAGTACTGAGAAGTGACGACTGGACAGCTCAGCATCTCGAACGGCATGTTCATGCACAGGTACGCCGCAGTCGATCCTCCGCGACGGCAAACCGCTACGGACGCGGCCGGCTTCGCCTTGACGAACTCCGTGCCCGCGAAGCAGATGCGCTGCCAGAGAGCGAGGAACGCGCCGGCCGGCTGCCCGTAGTAGACCGGCGAGCCGACGACGATTCCGTCCGCATCCTTCAGCTTCTCGATTATGGTGTTAGCCGCATCGTCGCCGAACACGCACTTGCCGAGATTTTTCGCCTTGCACTGGTAGCAAGCCATGCATCCGCGGACGGGCTTGTTGCCTGTCCAGACCGTCTCGGTTTCGATGCCTTCAGCGCCAAGCGTGCCGGCAACTTCCTTCAGCGCCCGGGCCGTGTTGCCGTTGGCGCGCGGACTTCCGTTTATCAATACTACTTTCATTTTCGTTTTCTTTTGTTCAGCTGGTTCATGCCTCCGCCGTCACGTCAATCAGCTCGTAGCGCGGATTGCCCATCTTCAGTTCGCGCATAGCCGAAAGCTGGCGAAGGCCATGGCGCGATTCCATGCGCTCGACAAGGTCCTTGTTCGACGCCGACGAATAGACGAGATCCACGCTCGCCTGGTCTATGGCCAAGATGTCCGTGGAGGCGAGGATGCCGATATCGGGGATCGTCGGCTCCGGCGCAGCCACGCCCTCGCAGTCGCAGCTCACGGACATCCTCCGCATCACGTTCAGGAACACGATTCGTTTCCCGAAATGGTCGCAGATCGCCTTGCCGCTGTCCGCCATCAGTTCCATGAACGTCTCCTTGTCCGGCATCTTTCCCCAGTCCGCGCCCGTTGGCGGCATGTCGCCCGCCGGGTAGCCGTGCACCTGCCGTTTGCCGCCCTGTCCCGAAGCGCATCCGATTGCGATGTTCTTCAGCGAGCCGCCGAAGCCGCCCATCGTGTGCCCTTTGAAGTGCGTCAGCACCACAAGCGAATCGTAGTTCGCAAGATGCGCACCAACTGCGACGTCTTTCAGGTGAAGGCCTTTCCTTACGGGGAAACGCTCGTCGCCCTCCTCGTCGAGGATATCCACCGGGCAGAACGTCCAGCCGTTGATCTTCAGCGTCTTGCGGTGCGCGGCGGTCGTGTAGCGGTCGCCATCGTACATCGTGTTCGTCTCAACGATGGTGCTTTCCGGGATATGCGCCAGAAGGGGTTTCACCATCGCAGGCGGAATGATGTTCGGCCCATGCCGTTCGCCCGTGTGGAGCTTCACCGCCACCTTGCCGTGTACCGTCTCCGACACGCGGTCGTAGAGCGCGATCAGGCTCTCCGCAGAGATCGTGCGCGTGAAATAGACCTTGGCGCGCGTGCCGCGCACCTTGCGCCCCGTAACATTCTCGCATCCGACAACCGGTGCTTGCCGCGTTATGGGCGAAGCCTTCTTTGCCTCGGCACCGCTCGCGCTCAACGCCGCCGCGCTCAGCGTCGCGGCGGATGTCGCCTTTATGAATTCCCGCCTGTTCATTTTCGTTTTCCTTTCGTATGTATTGAGAATCACTTGCCGAAGAGGCCGTTCAGCCACCTCACCACATCATCCTCCGTATGGTGGGCCGTCACTCCCACCTTCAGCCGCCGCTCGATCTGGTTGGAGCCGCGTGCCGTGAAACCTTCCAGCACCTTCGCCCCAGGGCAGGCCGCCTTGACGTCCCGCGCGAAAAGCGGCGCGCCGCCCCCGCCATGCGTGCAGAACGGCACAACCGTCTTTCCCGCCAGCGGATTGGACTTCAGGAACTGCTCAACGGGAAACGCGTACGTCCCGTACCAGATTGGAGTGCCAAGGAACACCACATCGTAAGCCGCCAGCGAAGGTACGGGCTTGACGGGCCGCTTCTGGCCGCTTCTGCGCTCCTTCTCCGCCGCCGCCAGCGTGAGCGTGTACGGTTCGGGGTACGGCTCCACCGTCTCGATCTCGATCAGGTCTCCGCCCAGATGTTTCTGTATCCATTTGGCGATGAGTGCCGTGTTCCGCACCTTCGACTGCGAATAGTACACGATCGCCACCTTGCCAGGAGCCTTGGCCGTCGTCGGCTGCGTCGCAGACGTATCGCGCCCAGCGCGCAGGCGCAGCGCTACCGCCGCGCCCACGGCCAGCAGCACCAACACCACGATTCCAACAGCAATCTTAAACATATCCTGCCTCTCTCATTCCTGTAGCATCATTTTACGAAATACGGCCGTCTTACAATTCCTTTATGGTACGGGCCGGAACGCCGGCGACGACGGTGCGCGGCGGGACGTCCTTCGTCACGACCGCGCCCGCGCCGACGATCGCGCCTTCGCCGATTGTCACCCCCGGACAGACCGTCACCCGTGCGCCGAGCCACACCTTGTTGCAGATGACGACTGGCTTGGGAATCATTCCGCCGCGCGTTTCGGGGTTTGGGTCGTGGTTGAGCGTCGCGATGATCGTCTGCGGACCAACCAACACATCGTCGCCAATCGTGATCCCGCCCTGGTCCTGGAACTGGCACCCGGCATTGATGAACACACGCTTGCCGATCTTCGTATTCTTCCCGCAGTCCGTGTGGAAGGGTGGGAACAGACCAAACGACTCGTCGATCTCGCCCGCCGTCAGCTGCGACATGAGCACTCGCACCTCTTCCGGCGCATGGTATGCGCCGTTCAGCTCGGCCGTGATCTTCAGCGCCTCCTGCGAAAACGCGTGAAACGCCCGATGAAGCTCGCTCCCGGCCGGAATGTACGTCGTCTCGGCCATCGTCTTTCTGAATTCTTCGATCGTCATCGTCAATCCAGCTCAGCCTTGAGTTTGAAGAAACGGCAATTGTCGCGTTCCATGTCGGAGAGCGAGGCGTAGTCCCTCCAGTCGCTTTCGACGGCGGAAAGGCTTGTGGCCGCGAGTTTTGTGATGCTAACGCTCGCTGGAAGATTCGTGTCTATGCCCACTTCCGGCTTGCCGCCGTCCATCTTGATCGTAGTCTTCAAGACAGCCTTCTCAAACGTCACGTCCGCCGAGCCTGAACCAACCGCAGCTGCCAACCCATCTGTAGAGACGAGCTTCCCGATTCGCGTGTAGGAATAACCGCCTGCAGAACCGTAGAACAGCACGAGGCAATTCGACCCGTACAGCATGAGGTCGCCCGCCTCGATCTTGTTGTAGTATTGTGCGGCGGTCGGCAGCGAGACGCCGTAGCAGTACTTCTCATTGCCGTTGAGTTCGGTCATGGAGACTGTGAGTGGGAGTTTGGCGAGAAATGCGCGCCCTGTTTCATTTTCATCGACCTTCGCGGCGAAGCGCTTCCCTCCTGCGAACACGACTATCGCAGTTTCCGCTAACGCTGCACCAGCTAGCCCAGCCGACATTATTGCTGCCATTGCCAGTTTTGATACGGAATTCATGGCTTTCACTTACTTGAGATGTTTTCTGTAGAATGCCTCGATGCGGTCGAAGGGAATCGCGTCCTTTCCTCCGCCGTCGTAGAGGTCGCAGTGTGATGCGCCAGGGACTATGACAAGCTCCTTGTTGTCTCCCTTTAGCATCTTGAAGGCATCTTCGCCGAAGTAGCGGCTGTGCGCCTTCTCGCCGTGCAGCACCATCACCGCGCCCTCGATCTCGCCCGCGTATGCAAGCAGCTTCGCATTGATGAACGAAAGCGCCGAGGTCTTGTTCCATCCGCCGTTCGAATTGAGCGAGCGTACGTGGTAGCCGCGCGGCGTCTTGTAGTAGGCGTAGTAGTCCTTGACGAACTGCGGAGCGTCGTCCGGCAGCTTGTCGGGAACGCCTCCGCCAAGCTCGTAAGTGCCTGATTTGAAGTCCCTGATCCGCTGGGCGTTCATCGCCTCCTTTTTCGCCTTGCGAGCCGCCGCGCTGTCCTCCTTGTCGAAGTAGCCGTTTGCCGTCACGCGCGTCATGTCGTACATAGTCGAGGCGATCGTCGCCTTGACGCGCGTATCTACCGCCGCCGCGTTGATGGCGA
The DNA here is from genome assembly GCA_902780865.1 of uncultured bacterium. GTDB lineage: Bacteria > Verrucomicrobiota > Kiritimatiellia > RFP12 > UBA1067 > UBA1067. Next base: position 3,794 of record CACZHC010000106.1, on the reverse strand, counting down.
GGCCGCCCCATCCGCAGATGCCGAGGATGCCGATCTTGTCGGCGTCAACGTCATCGCGCGAGATGAGATAGTCCACCGCCGCCTGGAAATCCTCCGTGTTGATATCGGGTGAAGCCACGTAGCGAGGTGTACCCCCCGACTCCCCCGTGAAGGACGGATCGAACGCGATCGTCAGGAAACCACGCTCCGCAAGCGTCTGTGCATAGAGGCCGCTCGACTGCTCCTTCACCGCGCCGAACGGCCCCGAGACCGCAATCGCCGCAAACTTTTCATTCCCCATCTTCGGCTTGTACACGTCGGCGGCCAGCGTAATGCCGAAGCGGTTCTTGAATGTCACCTTGGAGTGTTCTACCTTGTCTGACTTCGAGAATGTTTTGTCCCATTCCTGCGTGAGCGGGAGATTCGCCTGTGCCGAAGGCATCAGGTTGCCCGAGCGCGAAGCGCAAGCCGCGTCAGCGGTCGCAAGAGGCCGAGACGCACTTGTCGCGTCCGTTGTGCAGACGCCGCCCGCGACCAGAGTCGCCATCGCCAGTTCTTTCATCATTTAGTTTCTCCTTGCAGTTGACCTATTGGGTCAAAAAAGAAAACACTGATAGTATAACCTGTTCCGGCTGAAATAACAAATACCGATTTCTTATCAACTAACATAATTTACACTTATGCATGAATATGGTATATTATGCGGTATGGACTTGCGGATACTCAGGTACTTTCTCGCTGTGGCGGAGGAGGGGAACATCACCCGCGCCGCCGAACGGCTGCACGTTTCGCAACCCGCGCTCTCCATGCAGCTTGCCGCGCTGGAGGACGAGCTCGGACACAAGCTCCTAGAACGCAGCGCGCGCGGAATCGCGCTGACCGAGAAAGGCATAGCGCTAAGGCAGCGCGCCGACGACCTCGTGGAGCTCGCCGAGCGGGTGGAGGCCGAGATCAAGGCATCCGACACGGGCGAAATCGTCGGCACGGTCTCCATCGGAGCGGGCGAGACGCCTGCGTTCCGCTTCGTGGCCCGCGCAGCGGACGAGCTTCACCGCAAGAACCCGAAGCTTTGTTTCTCCGTCTCATCGGGCAACGGCGAGGACATCGTCGCCCACCTGCGAGAGGGCACTTTCGACCTTGGCGTGCTTATCGGCCCCGGACGCTATGGCGGCTTCGACTACCTGACGCTTCCCTACACGCACCACTGGGGACTTGCCGTCAGGAAGGATTCGCCGCTCGCCGCGAAGAAGCGCATATCGCCGAAGGACGCGCAAGGCGTCCCTCTCATCTGCTCTCGCCAGGCGATGGTGAGGGAGTTTCTCGCCGGATGGTTCGGCTGTCCGTTCGGGAAACTGGATGTAGTCGCCAACTACAACCTCATCTACAACGCGGCCGTTTTTGTCGAGGTGGGCCTCGGCGCGGCGATCTGCATCGACGGCATGATCCCGCAGGAATTCGCCGAACGTGTCGTGTTCCGTCCGTTCGCGCCCGCGCTCGTTAGCGACGTCTATCTCGCCTGGCGCAAGAACGCCACGGTCTCGCCCGCTGCCAGTGCCCTCATTGCGGCTGTCCGGCAAGGGATTGATGGCTATAGATGATTTTTCATCAGTTCATCACGTCAGGCGTTCCGTCTTCGCCGTTCAAAACCGGCATCGGGAACATCCAGTTCTTCTTTCCAAGGTTCTTTTTCATTCTCTCCCCTCCCTGTAGGGAACGCTGGGTTCAGCGTTTGGCCGAAATCGCATGTGAGAGCACGGCCAGCGACTGTGCGAGGTCGACGTTCTGGACGATGACGCCGTCGGGCACGGAGAGCCGTACCGAGGTGAAGTTCCAGATGCCGCGTATTCCGGCGGCGACGAGCTTGTCGGCACATGGCTGCCCGGCGGCGTTCGGCACCGTAAGGATGCCGAGCCTGATGTTGAGACGCTTCACGAGGCGGGGGAGATCGCCCATTGGGCGGACCTTGACGCCGTGAATCGTCTTTCCGACGATTTCCGGGCTTGCGTCGAATGCCGCTGCAATCGAAAGACTCTGCTCCTCGAATCCCCTGTAGCCGAGAAGGGCATTTCCGAGAGAGCCGACGCCGACGAGGACGGCGTCGGTGGAGTTGTCCCAGCCCAGCGCGGCGGTGATGGCGGCCTGGAGCTCCCTGGCCGGGTAGCCGCGGCGCGGCTTCCCGGGAACTCCGGCCATCGCGAGGTCCTTGCGCGCCAGCACTACCGCGCTCGATATGTGCGTCTCGCCGGCCGCTATCATCTCGTTGATGCAGCGCAGGTAGACAGGATACCGGCGGATCGTCGGCAACGGCAGCGCGAAGGGCCGCGCAAGCTGGTTTTTCTCGTTCATGCGGAAAGTATACCATAAACGGCGGCCGATAAGATAATAAAATATCGCTATTGACATACCGATATAAAAAGAGCTATAATATGCCGCACTCGCCCGGGAAGGGTTTCCGGGCCGTATACGAAAGAAAGGGTGGATACGACGGAATGGAGGCGTTCGAGCGGATGCTTGAACGCGTGAGGGCGGCGCAAAGGGCGTATTCCACGTACTCCCAGGAGCAGGTGGACGCGATCTTCAAGGCGGCCGCGCTTGCTGCGAACAAAGAGAGGATACCTCTCGCGAAGATGGCTGTCGCGGAGACGGGCATGGGCATCGTCGAAGACAAGATCATCAAGAACCACTACGCGGCAGAGTACATCTACAACACGTACAAGGATACGAAGACGTGCGGCGTCGTGGAGGAAGACGAGGCGGCCGGGATCATGAAGGTCGCGGAGCCCATCGGCGTCATCGGCGCGGTCATCCCGACGACGAACCCGACCTCCACCGCGATCTTCAAGACGCTCCTCGCGCTCAAGACGAGGAACGGCATCATCATAAGCCCCCATCCGCGCGCGAAGAACTGCACGATGGCTGCGGCGAAGGCCGTGCTTGACGCGGCTGTCGCGGCGGGAGCGCCGGCGGACATCATCGCCTGGATCGAGGCGCCGAGCCTCCCCAAGACGAACCTTCTCATGAAGGAGGCGGACATCATCCTCGCCACGGGCGGCCCCGGCATGGTGAAGGCGGCGTACTCGAGCGGCACTCCGGCGCTCGGCGTCGGCGCGGGCAACGCGGCGGCGATACTCGACCCGAGCTGCGACCTCGTGAACGCCGTCAACTCGATCATCCACTCGAAGACGTTCGACAACGGCATGATCTGCGCGACCGAGCAGACGGTCATCGCTGACGCGCTCATCTACGACGACGTCAAGGACGAGTTCAAGCGTCGCGGATGCTACTTCCTCAACAAGGAGGAGGCCGACAAGATCCGCGCGACGATGCTCATCAACGGCGCGCTCAACGCGAAGATCGTCGGGCAGCGTCCCGCCGCGATCGCGAAGATGGCGGGCTTCGAGGTCCCTGAGTCGACGAAGGTTCTCATCGGCGAGGCGACCTCGACCGACAGCTCCGAGGCGTTCGGGCACGAGAAGCTCACGACGATACTCGGCATGTACAAGAGCCGCGACTTCGACAACGCGCTCGACATCGCGGAGGCGCTTCTCGTCAACAACGGCGGGCTCGGCCACACGTCGTCGCTTTGGATCGACGAGATCGGCGAGCGCGAGAAGCTCGCGAAGTTCGCGGACCGCATGAAGGCGTGCCGCCTGCTCGTCAACACTCCGTCGAGCCTCGGCGGAATCGGCGACATCTACAACTTCAGCTTCCCGCCGTCGCTGACGCTCGGCTGCGGCAGCTGGGGCGGCAATTCCGTGTCCGAGAACGTCGGCGTCAAACATCTTTTGAACATCAAGACCGTGGCAATGAGAAGA
>CACZHC010000105.1 GCA_902780865.1 uncultured bacterium | reverse complement strand
CCGGTTGCTCCACATGGAGAGGCGCTGACGGCCGCCTCGCTGCCGGCTAAGAGTCTGTTCGCGGAAATCTTAATTAGAGACGAGAAAGGCGCGCTGCTGTCAGTTCCAAGGGCGACGATGGAAGGAGAAAGCCTCTCCGTGGAAAATGACGAGATTCGGGATGAAGCTGTTGCAGATGTCTTTAAACGTCAGACAGGGAAGGAGAGATTCGGGAGAGATGGGTTCTTTGCCTTTATAGGTGCAGACATGGAGTGCAGTCATCGTTGTGTGGCAAGCCTCATCAATGGTCTTAACAGTTACGGGATATGGGATATCTTGATCGTGGCTCGTGAGAGTGGTGAGGCTGACGATGTACGGTTGGTGTCGTTCAAGATTTTGCGCCCTTATCCAGGTGTTTACCCAGAAGAAGATTTACATGTAGTTACAGAAGAGCCGTTCGATGAAGAGGATTTGTCAATTCATTATACTAAACCATTCTCGCTTGGGCAGCGGTTGACTTTCTTGGTTGGGAGGTCTGTCGACGGTTCTCTTGACGGTGCGCTGGTCTATTGCGACAAGCGGGTCTCTCTCGCCGAGCTTGACGATATCTTGGCGAATTTGGCTGGAAACCCCGAGACCAAGGGAAAGACCGTTGCCATAAAATGTACGGAGGGTTCGCCACATAAGGCGCTTGTGAATGTCCTCGACATCCTTTACAAGCACAATTTCAAACGCGTGTATCTCTTGACGCTATGAAGAAAGTTTTCAACATTCTGCGACGGGTGGTGGCGAGCGTGTGGATGCCGCCGGTGGCGCTGGTTGGCATTGTGCTGGCCATATTTGTTGAAGATGTGTTGTGGTCTAAGTATCCTGCACTGTTGGTGCGGTATATGCATGCCTGCGAGTGGATTGTGTCGAAGCACCTTGGGTTCATTTTAATTCTTGTTTCGGCAATTTCCGCTGTTCTCTTTTTCTGTGATCTTGCGCGGAAGAAATGGCGGCGCGCTCTGGCGCGGGTCGGACTGTTTGCAGTTGGATTTGCAACGATGTGGTGGATTGGAGACTGTTACATTCACAATTTTCGCGGCCATCAGGTCTCGGCAATCGAGATTTGCGTCGCGGGCAAGGATACCGCAAAGATTGGGGAAAAGTCCTTCTCGCCCGACGAGCTTTTCAAGATTCTTCGCTTGGTTCGTCTGAAAACTCGTGCTGACAGCGTCGCCTTTGTCATTGGTGAGGATATCGGCTTTCAGGATTTCTGGAGCTGTTTCCTCAATCGGTGCAGCGTGGTCGGTATATGGCATTTGGCGTTCAGAACGGCTGATGGGGAGTGGCCGTTTCTTTATACGGACGGAATTCATGTAGATTACATGTGTGATCCAAAAATTGCCGCTGTTCGGATAGGGGAAGGGGGCGTTCTTTCGTTTGAAGACGATTTTCATTTGGATGTTGTGGAAGAAGAAGAGAACAGTGTTGCCAATCAAGGTGGGTTTAACCTTTTCAATGACAGTGAGTCCGCCGTCTTCGGTGATGGTGTATCGGCACGGTATGTCGCTGCGGCTGTTGTGGTCAATTCGAATTGCAGAATATCTCTCGTCGCCGCCTGTGTCAGGCGCTTGAACGAAGCCGGGTTCAGCACTGTGTATTTATTTACATATGAGTGACAGTAGGCGGCAGGAATAAAAAAAGAGGCGCCCGGCCTTATGCCGGGCGCCTCTTTTTTATTTCTTCGGAACAATCCTTGCGGTAGCGAGGCGGTGGAGCGAATGTCCGAGCGAGCGGATACGGCGTATTCGCCGAGGGTCCGCGAGGAGGAGCATTCGGCCGCCGCCTCGCCGCTGCTTAGCAGACGCCCTGGGCGACCATCGCGTCGGCAACCTTCGTGAAGCCGGCGATGTTCGCGCCGACCACGTAGTTGCCTTTCTTGCCGTACTTGGCGGCGGCTTCCCACGCGTTGTCGTGAATGGCCTTCATGATGCCCTTGAGCTTCGCATCGACTTCCTCGCGGGTCCAGGAGAGGCGCTCGGAGTTCTGCGACATCTCGAGACCCGAGGTCGCGACGCCGCCGGCGTTCGACGCCTTGCCGGGCGAGTACATGATCTTCGCCTTGACGAACGCGTCGATCGCATCAGGCGTCGAAGGCATGTTCGCGCCTTCGCCGACGAGCGTGCAGCCGTGCTTGAGGAGGTAGGTGGCGTCCTTGCCGTCGAGCTCGTTCTGGCGGGCGCACGGGAAGGCGGCGTCGATCTTGTCGACGAGCTGCCAGCTGTTCTTCTTCGCGACGAACTGGACGCCCTTTGCCTTGATCTCGCTGAGCTCTCCGCGCTTGACGGTCTTGAGGTTCTTGACGGCGGCGAGGAGATCTGGCGTGATGCCGTCCTTGACGACGATTGAGCCGGAGCGGTCGGAGAGTGTGAGCACCTTTGCGCCGAGCTGCATGAGCTTCTCGGCCGCGTAGGTCGCGACGTTGCCCGAACCGGATATGACGCAGCGCTTGCCCTCAAAGGTCTCGCCGCGCTTGGCGAGCATGTTCTCGGCGAAGTAGACATTGCCGTAGCCAGTTGCCTCGGGGCGGATAAGCGAGCCGCCGAAGGAGAGGCCCTTTCCGGTGAGAACGCCCGTCCATTCGTTCGCGAGGCGCTTGTACTGGCCGAAGAGGTAGCCGATTTCGCGGCCACCGACGTTCATGTCGCCCGCGGGGACGTCGGTATCAGGGCCGATGTGGCGGAAGAGCTCCGTCATGAAGCTCTGGCAGAAGCGCATCACCTCGGCGTCGCTGCAGCGCTTGCCGGGCGTGTGGGGGCTCTGCTTCGGGTTGAAGTCCGAGCCGCCCTTGCCGCCGCCCATCGGTAGCGTGGTGAGCGAGTTCTTGAAGACCTGCTCGAAGGCGAGGAACTTGAGGACGGAGAGGTTGACCGAGGGGTCGAAGCGGAGACCGCCTTTGTATGGGCCAATCGCGCTGTTCTGCTGGATGCGGTAGCCGCGGTTGACGCGGACCTTGCCCGTGTCGTCCACCCACGGAACGCGGAATATAACAACGCGTTCAGGCTCGACGATGCGCTCGAGAATCGCGTTCTGTTCATACTGCGGATTCGCCTTGAGAACCGGGTCGAGCGTGAGGAGCACTTCCTCGGCGGCCTGGATAAACTCGGGTTCGTTCGCGTTCTTCGCCTTGAGGTTCTTCAAGACGCTGTCAACGTATTTGCTCATGTTAACCTTCGTTGTTTGTTGTTGTTTTGGTACAAGACCTTTTAGAATATTATAGCAAAAATCATGCCACTTGACTTGCAGGGGGTATTTTGGGGCTATTTGTTACAGTTTTTGTAATTTTCCAATTTTGCGATTACGCGATTTGTAACGTTGGGCGATTTCTTTTACACAATATTTCCGATGGCACGGTAATTGCTTCATTTGATATAATATGCGTCACCACAAAATGAGCGAGATTGAGGATAGATTAACGTCCGAGATGGCCGTTCTGCGCGAGATCGCTTCCGCGGTCGCGCGGGAGCGCGATGTCCGCAAACTTCTCGAAAACGTCCTTGGCATCCTTGAGCGCAGCATGGGAATGTTGCGCGGGACATTTACGCTTCTTGAGGGCGACGAGCTTAGAATCGTCGCCTCGACTCGTGCGCTCAACGCCGAGGAACGTGCGCTTGGCCGCTATCATGTAGGCGAAGGCATCACGGGTCTTGTCGCCAAGACCGGCAAGGCCGAGGTCGTCTTAGATGTTCGCAAGGACCGCCGCTTTTTAAACCGCACTCAGTCGCGAGGCCCGGACGAGGCGCTTTCGTTCGTCTGCGTTCCGCTGATGCATCGCGGTCAGATAATCGGCACCCTCGCGGCAGACCGCGCGATGTCGGGCCAGACGAGTGCGCTCGCGCACGACGTCGAGCTTCTTGAGATCATAGCAAACCTCGTCGCGGAGGCGGCGTTCGTCTGCCGCGAGGAGGATCGCGAGAAGGAGGCGCTCGTCAACGAGAACCGCCGTCTTCGCGGGATGATTTCCGAAGAGACGCCGGGGCGCATCATCGGCAGCTGCCCTGCGATGCGCGCCGTCTACGAGCAGATACGCCAGGTCGCGCCGAGCGGGGCGACTGTGCTGATACGCGGCGAGAGCGGGACGGGCAAGGAGCTTGTCGCCCAGGCGATCCAGAGCCTTTCGCCGCGCAAGGACAAGCCGTTTGTGGTTCTCAACTGCGCGGCGCTTCCAGAGGCGCTTGTCGAGTCAGAGCTTTTCGGCCACGAGAAGGGCGCGTTCACCGACGCGCGCGAGCGGCGCATTGGCCGCGCTGAGGCCGCGAACGGCGGCACGCTTTTCCTCGACGAGATCGGCGACCTCTCGATACCGGTGCAGGTGAAGCTTCTCCGCTTTCTCCAGGAGCGTACGTTCTCGCGCGTCGGCTCGAACGAGATACTGCAGAGCGACGTCCGCTTCATCGCGGCGACGAGCCGCGACCTCGAGGATTTGATGGCAAAGAAGCTTTTTCGCGAGGACCTCTACTACCGGCTGTCGGTATTTCCGATTGCCTTGCCGCGTCTCGCGGATCGAGCGGACGACATCGTTCTTCTCACGCAGCACTTCCTCACGAAGATGAGCGTGAAGTACGAGAAGAGCGTCTCGCAGATTTCCGTCCCCGCGCTCAATGCGCTAAAGGCGTATTCGTGGCCGGGCAACGTGCGCGAACTCGAGAACTGCATCGAGCGCGCGGTGCTTACGACGCGCGACGACTGCATCCACAGCTACAATCTTCCCGCGACCGTCCAGACCGAGGAGTTCAGCGAAGATCCTTTCGGAGGCGGCAATCCGTCGCTTACGCTTGACGAGCAGATCGCTGCATTCGAGCGGCGGCTTCTCGAGGATGCGCTGAACCGGCACGGAGGAAACCACTCCGCGGCTGCCCGCGAGCTCGGCCTTTCGCCGCGCATGATGAGCTACCGCCTCGCCCGCTCCGGCTCTTCCGCGTTCAGGGGAGGGCGGAAATGACACGGCCGAGACCGTCCGCGTAGGCGCGGAGAGGGTAGGCCGTGTTTCGAGTTGCACTTCTTGAGGGGTTTGTGGTATGATTCCCCGTGTCGGCCACCCGTGAGGGTCAGCACTTTGCTCCCGTTGCGATTGACGGAAAGGAGAATGGGAAGATGAAGGCTTCAACTGTAGTGTGCACGGCATCGCTCCTCTTGGCGGTGCATGCGGTGTTTGCTGACGCGGTAAAGGCCAGCGGAGAGTATCCCGAGTTCTACAGCGGCAACTCCGCCAAGGGCATCGATTTCGTGCAGTCGATCAAGGTGCTGACGCCGCGCTACTGCTCGAATGTGAAGGGCAGTTTCAAGATCGTCTTCGAGGCGAAGGGAATGAAGCTTGTCTATTCCGAAGGCCGCGCGACAACCGCGACCGTGCGTCTCGGGAATCCAGATCATCCTGGGGCTGGCGATATTTGTGCGCTGACAACATGGAACCCTAAAACCAGACATCATGACAAGACGAAACTTCATCCGTGATTCCGCGAGCGCCTTTGCGCTCTTCTCGATCGTGCCGAGGCACGTAGTCGCTGGTTCGGGCGCAACGCCGCCGAGCGAAACGGTGACGATGCTCTCGATTGGCGCGGGCGGCCGCGCGGCAAGCGACATCTGCGGGCTTGAGAATGCGGGCGTCCGGTTCCTCGCGCTCTGCGACGTCGACGCGAACAGAAGCGCCGAGATGCGCAAGGCGCACGACGGACTTCCGTTCTACGGCAACTACCGCGCAATGCTCGACAAGCATGGGAAGGAAGTGGATGCCGTGCTTATCGCAGTGCCGGACCACTGGCATGCGCGCATGGCGATCGACTGTCTCGACCGCGGCAAGCACGTGATGTGCGAGAAGCCGCTCGCGCAGACCGTCCGCGAGATGGACGACATGCTCGCGGCCGCGAAGCGCCACCCCGAGCTTGTCACGCAGGCGATGAACCAGGGCCATGCCTACGACACGATCCGCGACTTCCGCGAATGGGTGGAGGCGGGGCTGATTGGCGAGGTGACCGAGGCGCATGTCTGGTGCCCTGCGGTCTATTCGTTCATGGATGAACTGGGCGAACTCGAGAAGCCCTGGCCGGTGCCCGAGGGGCTCGACTGGGAGGAGTGGCAGGGACCTGTTCCGCACCGTCCGTACTGCCCCAAGTTCCTCCCCGGCGTATGGCGGTTCTGGACGATGTACGGCACCAACACGCTCGGCGACTGGAGCTGCCATCTGATGGATCCGCTCTTCTGGACGCTGGGGCTCGGCATGCCGGAGTCGGTTCGCGCCGACATCTACGGCGACTGGAAGCCGTCCGTCCACGGACTCACGTTCCCGAAGGGCGTGAAGACGACGTTTGAGTACAAGACCCGCGAAGGCCGGCCGTTCCGGCTCGTCTGGTTCGACGGCATCGCCTGCAAGGACGTTCCGAAGCCAGCGCTCTTCAAGGACGCGCCGGAGCTCTTCGCGCCCACGATGTCCGGCGAAGTCGCGAAAAAGCACCGCGACGGCATGGCGAACGGCGCGTTTGTGTACGGCACGAGGGGAGTGATCGAGTACGGGCACCACGGCGCCAACTACCTGCGCATGCTTCCGGACACCACTCTCGAGAAGCTGCGCGCCGACGGCGGCTGCCCGAAGGAGCGCTATCCGCGAAACAAGGGGAAGAGCCCAGACGAGAAGCCGTTCAACGAATTCGTGGCTGCGGTGAAGGGCGGCCCGAAGCCAGGGTCCGACTTTGCCTACGCCGGCATGATGACGCAGTGTTCGCTGACGGGCGTGGCGGCGCTGTTCGATGCTGGACGCACGCTCAAGTGGGATGCGGAGAAGGCATCATTCGTCGACAGTCCGGCGGCCAACGCCAGGCTTTCCGCGGAACGCATCTTTTGAGGTTGTGCATCGAATCAATGAACTCCAATTGCCGGCATGGTAAACTTGGCGAAGAAGAAAGTGAAGTGGCCATGATGAAGAGAACGAAGATATATTGCGATTTTGCGTCAGATTATCGTATTTTTGACTTGCTAAAACACTTTTTTGAAAAAAGTTCACTTTCCCCCTTGCGCGTGTGCGCGCACTTTGGTAAACTATCTACCCGTTCGCCCCGAAAGGGGCTGACAATCGATCTTTGAAAGTTGGCGCTTGAGAAAACAGCAAATGCTTGTGCAATATACATAAGCTCAAATTCTTTTTCTGAGAGTTTGATTCTGGCTCAGAACGAACGCTGGTAGCGTGGATTAGGCATGCAAGTCGAACGGGATCCGGGAGGTA
>CACZHC010000104.1 GCA_902780865.1 uncultured bacterium | reverse complement strand
GCCAAGGAGCGCGCCGAACGCCCCCTTTAGCGACAGCCCGAACGGCTTGCCCGACACCAGTTCACCCGCAAGCGCCCCGATGAACGGACCCAGGACAACACCAAGCGGAAGGAAGAAGAGCCCGACGATCGTTCCGATGAAGCAGCCAAGCATCCCGAGGCGCGAGCAGTTGAACTTCTTCGCCCCCAGCGTCGGAACTATCCAGTCGAGCACCAGCACCACCGCCACCACCACGCCGGCGACGACAAAAGTCGAGACACCTGGCGACGAATGGTCGCCTCGCGCAAGGGCGAGGAAAAGCGCCGCGTATGCAATCGGCGGACCCGGCAGCACCGGGAGAAAGCAGCCGATGGTTCCAATTGCTATCAGAACCCATCCGATCCATTCATACGTTATGTCCATCATGGCTACATGGCCCATTTTTCGAGGTGGCGAAGGATGAAGGCATTATGTCATTTTCTGACAGGAGCCGATACGAACGTCTCGCAGTCGCCGAAGCGATCGAAGGCGCAGTCGATGGCGTCCGCGGCGTGCGCGTCCGCGCTCAGGATGAACATCACGCCACGTGCTCGCAGCCGTTCGCGGAACGCGGCGGAGGGATAGGCGTCGTCGAGCCAGCCGCGCGAAATCGCTCCGGTGTTCACCTCGGCGATCTTGCCGCTCGCCGCAACTGCGTCCGCAGTCCGGTCGAGCTCCGCGAGATACCACGGCGCGGACTCGTCGAAATACGGATGGCGGACATTGAACTTGCGGACGAGATCGAGATGCCCTGCAATGTCGAAGTCGCACGTCAAAAGCATTTCGCGCACCTGCGCGAAGTAGGCGCGCACGTACGCCTCGGCGCTGCCGCCGAAATGGTCGCGGATGCCGTCCGCGAGCGACTCGGGCGACATGTCCACGCAGACGCGCATGCCGTCGGGCGCTGCAACGAAATGGACGGAGCCGATGATGTAGTCCGGCGCGACCGCGGCGTATGCGCCGCGGTCAGGTGTTGCGCCGCCGGGAACGTAGTCCGCCTCGACGCCGCACAATACGCGGATGCGATCCTCGTATTTCTTTGCGAGCGCGCGGATCTCCGCCGCGTATCGCGGCGCCTTCTCGGGCGTGAGCACCCAGGGCGTGTCGTCCTCGGGCAACATGGCGTGCGACGAAAAGCCGATTGCGTCGAAGCCCTTGTCGATAGCCGCCATGACAACGGTCTCCGGCGCGTCCTTTCCGTCGCACCACGTCGTGTGCGTATGGTAGTTCGTTTTCATCATGTCCCCTTGCGGGCTTGGCAGACTTCGCGCGGATCTACATTGAACCTCATGCGCATATTTAACCATACTTTCATTCCCAGCGCAAGCGGTGTCAATGTCAGGCAATCGAATCACTTACGCCGCAGGAAATGCTATAATCGTCGCATGGCCGTGATCCTGCATGTCGACATGGACGCGTTCTTTGCGTCGGTAGAGCTGCTCTCGCACCCCGAGTGGCGCGGGAAGCCGCTTGTCGTCGGCTCGGGGCCGCACGAGCGCGGGGTCGTGTCGACGTGTTCCTACGAGGCGCGGAAGTTCGGCATAAGGAGCGCCATGCCATCGAGGACGGCCTACCAGCTCTGCCCGCATGCGATTTTCACCTATCCGAACATGGAAGCGTACCAGGAAGTCTCGGACAAGGCGTTCGAGGTGTTTTCACACTACACGCCGTATGTCGAGGGAGTCTCGGTAGACGAGGCGTTTCTCGACATAACTGGCTCGCTCCATCTCTACGGAGAAAAGCACGCGGGCGCGCGCGCGAGGGCGAAGGCGCTCGGCGAGGCGCTCAGGGCGGAGATACGCCGAGTATGCGGCGTGACATGCTCGGTCGGCATCGCGCCAAACCGCCTTCTCGCGAAGATCGGTTCCGAGCAGAACAAGCCGGACGGCTTTACGCTCATGCCGTTCGAGCACGACGAGATCACGGCGTTCTTGCGCGACAAGCCGATAGGCGTCCTCTGGGGCGCGGGGAAGAAGACTGTCGAATCGCTGAGGCCCTACGGCATCGCGACATGCGGCGACTTGCAGCGACTCGGGCGCGGCAATCCGCTTGTCTCGGACGATCTCATCGACATGGCGTTCGGGATTTCCGACGACAAGGTGTACTGGGAACCTGGCGAGGAAAAATCGGTGTCGCGCGAGCACACTTTCGACGAAGACACGCATGACCGCGAGGCGGTGCGCGAGACGCTGCTCGAACTCGTGACTGACGTAGGACGGCGATTCCGTCGCGCGACAAGGTGGGCGAAGACTGCGAGGATAAAGATCCGCGACGCGAACTTCAACACGATCACACGGCAAGCGCCCTTCGCGCATCCGGTGCGCGACGACATTGCGTTCCGCGAGGCGGCACTCAAACTCTTCGACCGCGAGTGGCCGGCGAGCCGCAGGCCGAAGACGATACGGCTCATCGGCTTTGGCGTGACGAACATCCAGGACTCGCCCGGCGACGACGTGCCGTCGCTTTTCGCGAATCCCGAAGACGAGACGCGCCTCAAGCGCGAGCGCCTTTCCGCCACCCTCGACTCGCTGCGCGAAAAAGGACTACTTTAACCGCAAATTCTCCTGAAAAGAAGTAACTCCGAGCGTTAGGGCTCTCGCTACCGCTCCGCGGCTTCGCATTTCCCAACGCCTTCATGTTGTGATTTAAGAGGGGTGTTTTAAGGTGCGGATACGCACCCCGCATAGCGCCCGATTTGCGGCTCGGCCTGTGGCCTTGGGGGATATGCAAATACGGCCGTAGGCCGCTTTAACCCATTACGAAAAGGAAGGTGATGTGAAGCGGTATAGAAGCACGAAGTCGCGGAGCGGTAGCGAGAGCCATACCGTTCGGAGTTAAAATCGACACCTTTGACCGGGGACTGATTGGTAGAAGCTAAAAATGGGTAAACACTAGCTCTGTGTGAGATAATCCAGGGTTAAAGAGCTTTACCTCTTTTTTGAAGCAGCCAAAGGAGGAGGGCGAGGGCGAGGTACCAGGCGGCGCAGACGGAGAGTGGCCACGGCTCGACGGTGAAGTTGGCGCCGGGAATCGCGGCAACGAGACGCGAGATGTCGGCCATCGTTCCTGCAAGAAGCGCGGCGAAATTGTTGACGTGCGCGGCAAGCCGGTCGGAGACGAAGCTCGCCACAATCCCCGCGATCCCCGCCTTTACGCTCGCGCCCGCCGCAGGAAGGAGCAGTAGGTTCGCGGCAATTCCGCCTGGCGTCACGCGGCCAAACGCATGCGCCGCGATCGGCGTTCCGACTGCCCACGCCGCGAAGGTCATGACGAGCGACGCGGCAAATCTGCCGCGGACGCACGCTGCCACGAACCGCCCCCAGAAGAAAAGCCCGAGCATCACCGCGAACGAAAGCGCGCACCCAGTGTCGAAGAGCTTCGTCGGGTCGGTCCCGTAGACGACGAGAAACGTGAGCGACCACGCGACAAGCGCATCGGGCTTTCTAAAGAAGAACGGCGCGGCAAAGTACAAGCTCGCCATCGACGCCGCCCTCACCGCGCTCGGGCTCGCCCCTGTCATCGCGACATAGATCCAGAGCGCTGGAACGAGGACGACGCCGCGAAAGCGGAACGGACATCCCGCAAGCGCGAGGACAAACGCGAACGCATGCGCGACAAGCATCACGTGAAGCCCCGATATCGCAAAGACGTGGATCGTGCCGGCCGCGGCAAATGCGTCGCGGTCCTGCTTTCGCATGCGCGCGCGCTCTCCAAGAAGTATCGCGCGGTTCAAGTCTGCGGCGACGCAGTTTCGCGGAAGCCCTATTCCCATGCGACGCGAGAGGTCCGCACGAAGAGCGGCGAGTAGCGCGGCAAATGTGCCGCGCCCGACGCGGCGGGCGAACGTTCCCTTCCCCTTGACCCAGAGCTTGCGGCGAAGGGAGATGTCGTCGACCTTCGTGCGCTCGAGCCAGCCCGCGCATTCCCACGTCTCGCCGACTTGCGGCAAGGGGGCGGACGCGTCGAGCGGGAAGATCACGCGAACTTTGAGCGACCCTGCGGAACTCGTAAACGACGCCCAGCGCACGCCGTCCGCGCCGCGCGTCGCGCGCACTCCGCTCTCTACGCAGAGCTTGCGCACGAAAGGCCGGCCGCAGCCGAGGACATGCGCCTCGTCCAAGACCTCCTTCCTCGACTGCGCGGCGAAAAGCGCGACGGCGAAGCCAATGGTGAACGCCAAGACGAATCGCGAAACGCGCGACGCGAACGCAAGGCATGCGACGAAAGCGGCCACTGCGGCGAATGCCGCGAGCGGCCAGAGAGACGAGAAGATCGACGCGCCGAAAGCGCATGCCTCGCCCAGCGCGAGAGACGCGCAGAGCGCAAGCCATTCGAACCCATGTGCAATTGACGGACTCCTGTTCACGGAGTCATCATATCATATTCAGTGGAAAGAAAAATGAATTGAATATGAATTCGTTTCAAAGCTCAGAAACGAGCAGGGACGACTTCGCGGGGACGAGCATGTCGAGTTCCGCACTGTCTGCGGGCGCAAGCGTTATGCCCTTCTCCGCAAGAAACGCGCGCAGCCGCGCGGGCGTTTCGTAGTTGCCCGCCGCCGCGCGGACGGGGGCTATGATGTCGTAGCGCTTGAAGAACTTGCCCTTCAGCGTGAGGTCGGCGTACTTCGCCACGCGGTGGACTACGATCGTGAAGCGCGGATGGTCCATCACGTCGAGCTTCTGCCCGACGCGCAGGCGGTCGGCGGAAGGAAGCTCGTTGAGCTTCAGGAGCGAGGCGAGCGTCGAGCCGTTCTCGGAGGCGATGCGCGTCGCGGAGTCGCCGCGTCGGACGACGACTTCCTTCACCCATTGGCGGTTCTTGTCGACGAAGAGCCGACGGACGTTGAGCTCGCCAAGCCGCCGCGCAAGCGAATTGTCGAGATCTGCCACGGCCTCGCCAGGGAGCGCGCGCAGCTGCTCTATCGTCGAGACGGCGAGCTCCACGTCCTGCGCGGCTTCGGCCTTTTCGAGCTTGAGAAGCAGGTTCTGCGCGGCGCGTGGGCGGTTGCGCTCCGCGCCTTGCGGAATCGGCGGCGGCTTGGGCGGCTCGACGCGAGGCGGCGCGTTTGTCGCGACCGGCGCAGCGGTTGGCACTGCAACGGGCGCATCAATCGGCGACGGCTCGTCGGGAGCCGACGAAACAAGCCGCCTAACGCCAGCCGCCGCAAGGACGGCAACCGCCGCAAGGACGATGAGGGCAACGAGCCAGCCCGCGCCCGACGACTCCTCGTCCATCGGATTCGGGTTGTACTCGATGCCGAACCTGCCTCTGGCGAAGGCCATCGCGGATCACTGCTGGACGGGCGTGGCCCCTTCGGGCGTCACGACACCCTGGACGCAGCTTCTGAGGATCTCCATCTCGGTGCCGCTCGAGGTCTCGACCTTGAACGTCTTCTCGGTCGCCTCGATGATGGTGCCGATGATGCCGCCGGCGAAGACGATCTTCGCGCCCGCGCGCAACTCTTCTATCATCTGGCGGCGCTCCTTCTCCTTGCGCTGCTGAGGGCGGATCATCATGAAGTAGAAGATCGCGAGGATCAGCAGCATAGGAACCATCATCCCCCCGATGCCAGACTGCTGGGCGGGGGCGGCGGCGGGGGCCGCGGGAGCGGAAGCCGCAGGCGCGGCGTCGCAGAGCATAATGCAGTTATTCATTTTCTTTTGTGTCTTTCTTTACTTGTTCTTTCCAATCGAAAAAAGTACCGTCGTCGATCGCGTCGCGCATCTCCTTCATGAAGCGGTTCAGCGCCCAGACGTTGTGAATCGTGAGAAGCCTTAGGCCGAGGATTTCGTCGCACGCGAGGAGGTGCCGGACGTAACTCCTCGTAAAGTTGCGGCAGCAGTAGCACTCGCACCCTTCCTCGACGGGTCCCTGGTCGAACGCCCACTTCGCCGCCTTGATCGCGACATTGCCATGGCGCGTGATCGCCGTGCCGTGGCGGGCGATGCGCGTCGGAATCACGCAGTCGAACATGTCGATGCCGCGCGCAACGCATTCGGCCATCTGGTGCATTACGCCGAGCCCCATCACGTAGCGCGGCTTGTCCTCGGGGAGATACGGAACCGACGCGTCGACCGCCTTGTACATGAACTCCTCGGGCTCGCCGACCGAGACGCCCCCGATCGCATAGCCGTCGAAGCCGATCTTGACGAGCTCCTCGGCGCAGTGGCGGCGAATGTCGTCGTAGACCCCGCCCTGGACGATGCCGAAGACCATCTGGCCGTCGGCGTGCGGCGCGTCCTTCGAGGCCTGGGCCCAGCGCAGGGTCTGCTCGACCGACTTCGCGGCCCTGTCGCGCTCGCAGGGGTAGGGCAGGCATTCGTCGAAGACCATCGCGATGTCCGAGCCGATGACGCGCTGCATCTCCATCGACTCCTTGGGCCCGAGGAAGAACTCATGGCCGTCGATATGGGAGTTGAAGCGGCAACCTTCCTCGGTGATCTTGCGCATCCGGGCGAGCGAAAAGACCTGGAAGCCGCCCGAATCGGTGAGGATCGGCCCGTCCCAGCCCATGAAGCGGTGAAGCCCGCCGGCGGCCGCGAGGACCTCCGCGCCGGGGCGCAACATGAGGTGGTAGGTGTTGCCGAGGACCACCTGCGCCCCCAGCTCCTTGAGGTCGCGCGGCTCCAGCGCCTTGACCGTCCCAAGCGTGCCAACGTCCATAAAAACGGGGGTTTCGACGGTGCCGTGGGCCGTAAAAAGCCGCCCCAGCCTCGCCCGCGTGCGCGTATCCGTCTTTATGACCTGAAAATTCATGCCGCATATTCTACCAAAAAACGGTTGCGTTTAGAACGAAAATGGTGTATCATTCTCAAGTCACGTATAGGAATGCACTCATATGAATAAAGCACTGCACGTACTCGTGTATCTGTTCGTCATCCTCTCGGCCGCGGCCCTGTGGTTTGAAATCGAACTGAACAAGAAGCGCTCTCTTCTGACGGACCGAAACCGTCTGCAGGAGGAATATGTCATCAAGATCGCCAGGACGGTCGAAAAGGTCGAGCCGAACAAGGACGCGACCACCGAGACCAAGAAGGACGTCTCGCCCATAGAGGCGAAGATCGTCGACATCCCGGAGACCGAGAACGTCCTTGAGGACTACAATGTCTACCTCGAGCAGAGCAATCTCGAAACGTTCAGCTGGGACAACCCCGAGACGAAGAAGCAGCTCCGCAACGTCTATGTTCTGGACTTCGAGGGCAACATCGCCTCGAACTGCTCCTTGACGGAGCGTCGAAGATGCAGTCCAAGCTCAACACGACGCGTGCCGAGCTCGTCAAGCTCCACAAGATCATCGACGAGCAGGTTGAAGAGCTGAACAAGATCAAGCCCCTCGCCCGCGCGGACAAGGTGACGATCGTCGAGAAGAACGAGAAGATCGCCAAGCTCGAGGAGATCAAGGCAGACCTTGAGAACCAGATTGTCAAGATCAAGGCCCAGATCGACGAACTCAACGCCGAGATCACCTCTCTCAAGGACGAGGTCGTGACGGCACAGGACGAGACGGCCGCAGCGAAGGAGGAGCTCCAGAAGAGCCAGAAACTCGTCGAGCAGCTGAAGAAGCTCATCCAGGAGATGATCAACGAGCGCAACCGCACCAACGGCGACCCCAACAACATCACGTCGCTCCCGGCCGGCGACAAGGGCAAGGTCATCGAGGCCGACAACGAGAATATGTTCGCCGTCGTCGAATTCGACGCCAAGACGATGAAGGAGCTCAAGGGCGACAACCTCGACCATCCGATTCCGAACATCGAGCTCGGCGTGAAGCGTCCAGGCTTCCACGGCGAAGCCGGCGAGTTCGTCGGCCGCCTCCGCCTCCGCCAGGAAGTCCGCGAGAAGAACTACATCATCTGCGACATCCTCGGCCCATGGAAGCAGGACGACATCAAGCCTGACGACATCATCTTCGCCGACTGATAGAGCCGTGCGGTCGACTATGCTCGCTCAGTTTCGTTCGCTCGTTTCGTCGCCTGCGAAGCTCCTTTACGGATTCGCGGCGGCGGCGGCGCTCGGGCTCCTGTCCGGCTGCATCGCGGACACCGCGGAAGACACCGATCTTCCGTGGGCGTCCAACAAGTCGTGGGAAGGCATGGCCCCTGTCGCGCCAAGCGTGATGGATAGATATGAGTAGGGGTCAGTACAAAGGGGTCAGGAGTCAGGAGTTAGGGATTAGTGATTAGTGATTAGGGATAAGAGCATAGAGATAAAAGAGGGCGGCGTCAGGTTTGACGCCGCACTTCTTTTGCATTTTCCGACGAGCACCAGGGCGTTCGTGCGCGAAGCAATCGAGTCTGGGGCTGTTCTAGTCAATGGACGTCGCGCGCTGAAGGGCCTCAAGCTCCGCGGCGGCGAGACTGTCGAAGTGCGCGAGCTTGCGGAAGCGTGCGACAACGTCGTAGCGCCAGATCCGTCAGTCCTACTGCGCGAGATATTCGCAGACGACGCCCTTCTCGCCTATGACAAGCCGAGCGGCATGCCGGTGCAGCCGCTGAAGCGCACAGAGCTCGGAACGCTGATGAACGGAGTTGCCGCGCGCCACCCCGAGTGCATTCCCCTTGGGGACAGACCCCTTCTCGCAGGCGCGGTGCATCGCATCGACGCCGATACGTCTGGGCTCGTTCTCGTCGCGCGAACGGCGGAGGCGTTCGAGAACCTCCGCGGCCAGTTCGCCGCGCAGACGGTCGAAAAGACGTATCTTGCGCTCGTCGAGGGGACGGTTGCAGCAGGCGGAACTCTCGAGAACGACTTAGTCCATGACCCGACGCTGCCCTTCTGCCGGATGATCGACATTCACCACAACCGGCTAACGCGCGCGCAGTGCGAGGGGCTAAAGCCGCTTCATGCAGTGACGAACTTTAGGCCGATGGAGTTCATATCGACTGAGACAGAAGAGCAGACGCTCTTGGAAGTCACGATCTTCACCGGGGTCACTCACCAGATCCGCGCGCAGCTCGCGCTTGCGGGGATGCATATTGTGAACGACAGGCTTTACGGCGCGTTTGCAGTAGAGAGCATGACGGGGCATTGCCTCCATGCGCTCGCGGCGAAGTTCCGCCACCCCGTTTCGGGAGACCCAATGGATCTCCGCACACCCTACCCGCCTTGGGCAAGGACATAAATCACATGCGGCCCGAGAGGGCGTCGATGAGATCGCAGAGGCGCTTGAAGGCGTGGCCGAGATCGTCGTTCGTCACCTTGAACATGTATTCGCCAGCGCGGGCGATCTCGCCTTCGGCGTTGGCAAGGCGCTTTTCTATGACCTCCTGCGAGTCTGTACCGCGCCCTTCGAGGCGGCGGCGGAGCTCCTCCATGTCTGGCGGGAGGAGGAAGATGTCGACGTAGCCGATCTTGAGCGGATCGTTGTTGGGGAGTGCGCGCACGTAGTCGCGCACCTTCGCCGCGCCCTGGACGTCGATGTCGAGTATCATGGAGTTTCCCTCGGCAAGGACTTCCTCGATCGGCGCCTTCAGCGTCCCGTAGTAGTTGTCGTGAACCTTCGCGTACTCGATGAAGGCGTTCTCTCGGATCAGCTCCTCGAAGCGCTCCTTCGTCTTGAAGTGGTAGTCAAGGCCGTCTTCCTCTTCGCCGCGCGGCGGGCGCGTCGTGCACGAGATCGAGTAGACGATGTCGTGGTACTCCTGGAGGAGCATGTCTATGAGAGTGGACTTGCCGCAGCCGGAAGGCGCGGACATCACGATGAAAAGCGGCTTTGTCTTCATAAAACCCTGTGCCTTTGTGTCCCTGTGTGAGATAATCAGAAAAACCTCCGCAGTCGCCAGGCGATCTTGAGCGATTCCTTCGCGATGCCGGCGGTGATCTTGGAGTAGCCGGCGACGCGGTCGGTGAAGGCAATCGGTATCTCCTTTATAAAAAGTCCCGCCTTCCACGTCCTGTGGTTCATCTCCAATTGGAAAGAATATCCAGCAGACGCAACTGTGGTAAAGTCGATCTTCTCGAGCGTCGTCTTTCTCCAGCACTTGAAGCCGCCCGTCGGATCCCTGACCGGCATTCCGGTGACGGTGCGGATGAAGATTCCGCCGGCGCGCGAAATGAGGCGACGCTTGAAAGGCCAGCCAGGAGTAGAGCCACCGGGAACGTATCGCGAGCCGATGACGAGGTCTGGGAATTTTTTCTCGCCATCAGAATTACCTGATTGCTTGGAAGGAATCGGAGTGGAAATGGCCTCGACAAGGCGGGCGATGTCATTCGGATCGTGGCTGAAGTCGCAGTCCATCTGAACGACAAGTTCCGCACCAAGTTCGAGCGCCTTCGCGAAGCCCGCGACGTATGCGCGGCCAAGACCTTCCTTCTTCTCCCTGTGTAGAACATGGATGCGCGGCTCCTTCGCCGCGAGCGCGTCGATCACGGCTCCCGTCCCGTCGGGCGAGTTGTCGTCGACGAAGAGAAGTTCAACATCGTTCTTGAGCACCGCCTCGGCCATCGGCCCGACGTTGTCCTTCTCGTCGTATGTAGGTATTACTACTATCGTCTTCATTTTTCCAGCCGTGCATAACATGCATCTTCTACATGTTCTACACGGTTTACTCTTTTGCTATTTCGAAGTCGAAGAAGCGCCCCGACTTGATCGGCGGATGCTTCTCGAGAACCGACTTGATCTTCGCCTTCGCGTCCTTCGAACGCGCGACGACGAACATGAAGCCGCCGCCGCCTGCGCCGCACAGGCTCACGGCGGAAATCCACGGCGCCATTCGCGCGATGATCAGCTCGACGAGCGGATTTGTGCTTCCGGGGTCGAGCGCCTTCTTGGAAAGCCAGTAGTCGTTGACAGCCGAGCAGAACGAATCCCAGTC
>CACZHC010000103.1:409-9212 GCA_902780865.1 uncultured bacterium | reverse complement strand
CCATGACGAACTCAATAATACGCCCGAAAGACGGATGGCACCAAGAAAGCCCTTATTCCATGCGGTCCAAGGTCTTCCTTGACATGGAAGAGGTCAGTGGTTCGAATCCACTATAGCCCACCAAATCCCCCATTTTCCGGCTTGCTCGGGTTTTTTGCCTTATCCCCCCGGGTGCCCTTGATTTTTCCGCCAATTTTTGGTATACTCGCGCGCAATTCCCAAAAATGGGAAAATCACAAGGAGAAACCCAAAGATGGTCAGCTACAAGAAGCTTGGTCTCGTCAACACCAAGAAAATGTTCGCAAAGGCGGTCAAAGGCGGTCAAGGGCGGTTACGCCATTCCCGCATTCAACTTCAACACGATGGAGCAGATGCAGGCCATCATCCAGGCCGCGGTCGAGACCAAGTCTCCCGTCATCATGCAGGTCTCCAAGGGCGCGCGCAAGTACGCGAACCCCACGATTCTCCGCTACATGGCCGAAGGCGCCGTCCAGTACGCCAAGGAACTCGGCTGCAAGAAGCCGCAGATCGTCCTCCACCTCGACCACGGCGACAGCTACGAGACTTGCAAGAGCTGCATTGACTCCGGCTTCTCGTCCGTCATGATCGACGGCAGCTCCCTTCCTTTCAAGGACAACATCAAGCTCACCAAGAAGGTCGTCAACTACGCGCACAAGCACGACGTGACGGTCGAGGCCGAGCTCGGCGTCCTCGCCGGCGTCGAGGACGAGGTCCAGGCCGAGGAGAGCCACTACACTAAGCCCGAGGAAGTGATCGAGTTCGCGACCAAGACCGGCTGCGACTCGCTCGCAATCTCCATCGGCACCTCGCACGGCGCCTACAAGTTCAAGCCCGAGCAGTGCACGCGCGACAAGAAGACGGGCAAGCTTATCCCGCCTCCGCTCGCGTTCGACGTCCTCAAGGCCGTCGAGAAGAAGCTCCCCGGCTTCCCGATCGTCCTCCACGGTTCGTCTTCGGTTCCGCAGGAGCACGTCGACACGATCAACAAGTTCGGCGGCAAGCTTCCTGACGCGGTCGGCATTCCCGAGGAGCAGCTCCGCAAGGCGGCGAAGAGCGCGGTGTGCAAGATCAACATCGACTCCGACTCGCGCCTCGCGATGACGGCGGCGATCCGCAAGCACTTCGCCGAGCATCCCGAGCACTTCGACCCGCGCCAGTACCTCACTCCGGCGCGCGACGCGATGAAGGAGCTCTACATCCACAAGATCGTCAAGGTCCTCGGCTCGAACAACAAGCTCTAAGAGCCGTCGCAACGAGGGGCGCGTGCACGTCACGCGCCCCTTAGTGTTCATTTCCGTCCATTCCTGAAAGGAAGTTTCAATCGTGTCGAAGGGTATTCAGTCAGAGAAGAAGTCGGCCTACGCGCAGGCAGGCGTCAACATCGACGTCAAGATGAATGCGGTCGGTTCCATCAAGGAGATGGTCGCCGCGACCAAGACGCAGGCCGTCATCGGCAACATCGGCGCGTTCGGCGGCCTTCACAAGGTTCCGACGGGCAAGGACGAGATTCTCGTCGCCTCCGCCGACGGCGTCGGCACGAAGCTGAAGGTGGCCGCGATGATGAACAAGCACGACACCGTCGGGCAGGACATCGTGAACCACTGCGTTAACGACATCCTCGTGCAGGGTGCGCTGCCGCTCTTCTTCATGGACTACATCGGCACGGCCAAGGTCGATCCCGTCGTCTTCAAGTCCGTCGTGTCTGGTCTCTGCAAGGCGTGCAAGGAGAACCACATGGCGCTCCTCGGCGGCGAGACGGCCGAAATGCCCGGCCTCTATCCCGCGGGCGAATACGATCTCGTCGGCACGATCGTCGGCCACGTGAAGAAGTCGCAGCTCATCACCGGCAAGTCGATCCGCGCCGGAGACATGATCATCGGCTTCCCCTCGGGCGGTCTCCAGACGAACGGCTTTTCGCTCGCGCGCCGCGTAATCTTCGACCTCTGCCAGTATTCGTGGCAGGACAAGCTGCCCGGCACCGACCAGACGTTCGGCGACGCTCTTCTCGCCGTCCACAAGAGCTTCCTCAAGCCCGTCGCCAAGCTTCTTGAGCGCAAGGTCAAGATCTCCGGAATGGCGCACATCACCGGCGGCGGATTCCCCGACAACATTCCGCGTGTTCTCCCTAAGGCTGTCAACGCCGAGATCGACCGCGCGTCGTGGGAAGTTCCGACGATCTTCAAGTTCATCCAGAACCAGGGAAAGGTCGATCGCGACGAGATGTACCGCGTCTTCAACATGGGCATCGGCTTCGTCGTGATCATTCCGAAGAACCAGATGACAAAGGCGACGAACATACTCAAGGCCCAGCACCAGCCGTACCACGTCATTGGCGTGATCCGCAAGGGCAAGGGAATCGTCACCTACAAGAACTGACTTACATCCAATAACTGATAGAGGGGGAAACAGCCCATGGCGGTCGCCGGAAGGTTTGATCTCGAAGAAGCGCGGCGCGAGGCGCAGGCAGCCAAACGCGCCGCGCGAATTCGTTCAATAGTCTCCAACGTCACTCTCGTCGTCGTGCTTCTTGTCGTCGCAATCGGCGGCAAGATGGGCTGGGACTGGTGGAGCGAGAAGCGCGAGGCCGAGCGTGTCGCGGCCGAAGAGGCCCGCATAGCCGAAGAGCGCGCCGAGGCGGAGCGGAAGAAGGCCGAGGCCGAGAAGCGCAAGGCCGAGGCGGAAAAGCGCGAGGCGGAGCGCAAGGCCCGCGAGGAAGCCCGCGAGGCGGAGCGCAAGGCCAAGGAGGAGGCTCGTGAGCGCGAGAAGCGCGAGCGCGAGGAGGAGAAGCTCCGCGCAGAGGAGCGTCGCCGCGCCGAGGCCGAGTTCCGCGCCGAGCAGCAGGAACTCAAGAAGTTCGAGGATGCGCAGATAGCCGCTCTCGACTTCCGCCCCGAGACGCACGTGTGCTTCGAATATGGTCTCGATAAGGCCTTGCGGCTTTCCGTCGACGAGAGCAAGTGGGGGACGCTCTCGGCGCATTCGCAGAAACGACGCACGGCGGAATTCCTCGAGGCACTTCGCGACGACACCGTCACCAACTTCATCTCGGACACTTGCTATCCAGACCGCGCGACGTTTGACCATCTCATCGCCAACCTTGCGGCCATGCGCTTCACGCTCGTCGCGAACATCAGCGACGACGCACAGGGCCGCAAGATCGCGATTGTCGTGGCGGACGTGGAGAAGGGGCTCGCGGCGCCGGAGGGCATGCGCGTGCTCAAGTCAGGCGGCAAGGTCTCGGGCTGGACGGTTCCCTTCGCGTACGGCGACAAGAATCCGATCTTCGTCCTCGAGCAGGCGACCGCCGATCGCTTCGCGCGCGAATGGGCGCAGCTGCGCCGCAAGCTTCGCATCGATGCGGCGAAGCTCGACAACAAGGAGCAGTTCGTCGCGGAGAGACTTGAGAAAGAACTCCCCGAGTTCGTGCGTGCCGTCAGGATCGAAGTCACTTCCGTGCCAGTGGAGACAAGCAAGAAAGACAATGTGAAAAAGCAGGACACGAAGAAGAAGTCGCTTATGAAAGGCTCCAACTCCGACTTGCGGAAGTTGAGCGGTCCTCAGCGCAGGTGAGACGAGAAAAATTTTTTCGAAAAATTTTTTTCCGTTTTCACTTGCACTTGAAGAAAAAAAAATGTATCATTCAACCAGAAGCCGCGGTAGTCGCGATCGTCAGACCGCGCCGACGGTTTCTAAATAATAAAAGGATCAAGACATGGCTACTACCAAGAAGGCGGTTAAGAAGGCGGTTAAGAAGGCTCCTGCTAAGAAGGCGCCTGCTAAGAAGGCCTGCAAGAAGTGCTGCGCGAAGAAGGCGGCCAAGAAGGCTCCTGCTAAGAAGGCGCCCGCCAAGAAGGCCGTGAAGAAGGTTGCCAAGAAGGCTAAGAAGTAAGAGAGGCGGTTCTGAAGACCGCACCGGCGCTTGAGGTTCGAAAATGCCTCAAGCGCCTTTTTTTTCAGCGCCGTGTTTTGCGCGTTTTGGTATAATACAGGCAAATGAACAGTGTGAAAGAATGGTATGTGAGGATGAGCGACGGCAACGTCTACGGCCCAGCGAATGTGGAGTCGCTCGTATGTTGGGCGGAGGAAGGGCGCATCGAACCGACGTCGTCGCTGTCAAAGGACAGGATGAAGTGGACGCCGGCGCAGCTTATGTCCGAACTCGAGATGAAGTGGCTTGTCGAGGTTGAGCCAGGCAAGACGACCGGTCCCTACAACAGGAAGTTCCTCATTGCGTCGAGTGCCGACGGTTCGCTGCCAGCCGGGGCGAAGTTGTACCGCCTTCATGAGTTTCCGGTCGACAAGGATCCTCCTCCGACGGTCGTCGAGAAGGAAGTGATCAAGGAAGTCCCTGTGGAAAAGATCGTCGAAGTTGAGAAGCGCGTCGAAGTGCCAGTCGAGAAAATTGTCGAGAAGGTCGTCGAGGTTCCCGTCGAGAAGGTCGTCGAGAAGATCGTCGAAGTCGAGAAGCGCGTCGAAGTGCCGGTCGAGAAAATTGTCGAGAAGATAGTCGAAGTCGAGAAGCCGCCGCGCACCACGGTCGTCGTGCCTGAAATCGTCGAACCTGCGGGCAACGAGCCGCCGCGCCGCGCCGCGAGTGCGGGAATCTTCGGCGAAGTGAACAGGTCTAGCCTCGAGGCGCTCGAGCAGGCCGCTCGCCGCGAGCTTGCCGCGGCAGGGAAGTCTCGATTTGGATTTTTCGGGAGGAAAAAAGCATGAGTCAATGGTATCTACGGACACAGGACGAGACATTCGGACCTGAAAGCGAAGAGAAGCTCGTAGAGTGGGCGCGTCTCGGCAGGATCCAGCCGGGACAGGAGATATCCGAAGACAACGAAGTGTGGCGACGCGTCGAGGACGTTCCGTTTCTCGACATGCGCTTCTCGATAGACATTGGCGACGGCAATCCGCGCGGGCCTTTCAACCGCGCCGCCGCCGAGGCGCTTATCGCGAGCGGACGTCTTCCGCCGTCGGCGAAGATGGTCGAATCGCGCGAACCGTTCGACGCGCCTGCGCCGAGTGACGAGCTGCAAGCCGAACTCGAAGCGCAAGTCGAACCTGAGACGCAGCCTGAGCCAGCGCCGCAAGTTGAGCCCGAGCCGCAGGCTGAGCCCGAGCCGCAGTCTGAACCGGAACCGCAAGTAGACACTCAACCTCAATCGGAGCCTGGACCGCAAGCCGAACCAGAGCAAAAGGTCGTCGAGAAGATCGTCGAAGTCCCCGTCGAGAAGATTGTCGAGAAGATCGTCGAGGTCCCTGTCGAGAAGATAGTGGAAAAGGAAGTCATCAAGGAAGTGCCCGTCGAGGTCGAGAAGATCGTCGAGAAGGAAGTGATCAAGGAAGTCCCCGTCGAGAAGATCGTCGAGAAGGTTGTCGTCGACGAGACTCGAGTAAAGGAACTTGAGGAGATGCTTGCCGCCGCGACGCGCGTCGCCGGCGAAAACGAGAAGGCGCTCAAGGACGAGAAGGCCGCGGAGGAGAAGCTCCACGAGCAGGTGCGTTCGCTCGAGGACGAACTTCGCCGCCTGCCGCAGACGGCGAGCGAAGTCGCCGACATACAGGCCGCAGTGTATTCTATAATGACTGCGGAAGCCGATGAGCTTGCCGCGGTGATCGAGGCCGAGAAGAAGGAGGCGGACGAGTTTCACCGTCGCCATCAGGAGCGCGCGGACAAGCTCCTGCAGCGTCGCTGCATGCTCTTGAAGCGCGCTGGGTCAAACATCGAGGAGATGACTCGCCGTGCGCTCGTCGAGCGTCCGGAGGATCCTCGCATGGCGCGGATGCGCAAGGAGTACGACGCGTTCCGCCAACACGCCGAGAAGACGGCCCTCGAGTCGGAGCGCAAGATACGCGAACTCACCGAGCAGCTTAGGACAAGCAGGGCGGAGACTTCGCGCGCGACAGAGGGGATGCGCGACATAACCCAACTGCGCGCGGAGATCGAAGATCTCAAGGCGCGTCTGCAGCAGCGCGAGAAGGATCTTCTTGGCGCGAAGCAGGAGAACGAGTCGCTGCGCCAGCACCAGGCCGCGAGCCAGCAGGCGCTTATGGCGCGCCTTGCCTCACTCGAGTCGCCGTCAATAGGCACGTCCTCCACGCTCGCGACAAACCAGAGCAGGGAGGCGAAGCTCGTCAAGCTTCCTTCCTGGATGCGGATAGGCAAATGACGGCGGCGCTCCTACCTCTTCTCGCGGTACTCTCGGTTTGGGACTATCCTGCTCGCCAGCCGCAGCACGAACTGCTGCGCGCCGAGTTTGTGCAGGCGGTCCGCGCCGGCGACACGAAGAAGATGGCGGAGTCTTCGCGGAAGGGGACGGAGCTTCTCCCGGACGATCCGACGTGGGCCTACAACCTCGCGTGCTCGCTCGCGTACCGCGAAAAGCCGGACGAGGCGCTCGACCAGCTCGAGAAGGCGATAGACCTTGGTTTCCGCGACGCAAACGCGATAGCAGTCGACAGCGACCTTAGGCGCATTTCGTCGAACCGCCGTTTCAAGGAGCTCGTCGAATACGCCAAGGAGAGCGCGGATCGCCCGATTATGATCGGGCCGCTTGCCGTTGCAGACGCGACGGGAATAGTCGGCGAGTCGCTTGCCCTCGGCGAGCAGAATATGCTCTGGGATTTCGACAACGGCTGCTTCATGGCCAAGATGAAGCTCGCGCCGGGAGTAGCGGACGGCAACTCTGGTGACCTCTACATGAACCGCGACGGCGGACACTCGCGCCTCGTTGTCACGAACTATCCGGGCGTTACCGAGGTGAAGCTCGACAAGGTCGGCCGCGAGAGGAGGATGGACCTCGACTTCCCGAACATTCGCTTTCCCTATCCCGTGTTCGGCAACTGCAGCCGTGCGTATGTCGGCGACGACTTCTGGCGTTCCATTCCGCGCGCGATGATGACGACGTTCGCGCGCAACCTTCGCACGATGTCCACTCTCTACATGGATAACCAGGTGTGGGTTTTCCCTGCGAACGCCGACTTCCCGCCCGTAGGCACGAACGGCGACGTGTTCGCTTCCGTCGCGCCGTACTGGCTTGTCACGCAGGGCCGCAGCTGGAGCGACCAGTACTACCTTCGCGCAGCGCTTGACGCGAGTCGATCTTTCGACCATGCGGTCAAGCGCGAGATCGTCGCCAGGAAGCTTCTCGCCCCGACGATCATGACTCTCGTCAGGAAGTCGCTAAAGGAAGTCAAGACGGAAGACGACTATCTCACGGAAAAGGCGCATCCGACGTGCCTCCCGCCGAACGGTTTGGACCTTGCGCGACTCAAGAAGCTCGCGGCCGACATGCGCGTGCCTGCGATCCCTCCAGTCGTGCGCATAGTGCGGTTTGGCGCACAGGTGGAGAAGAAGCCGGAAATCCCCGAGCTTACTTACTTCACGCCTTTCGCCGCGGCGTTCGTGCTGCGCTCGCCCGACGAGAAGCGCTCGTTCGCCTTTGTCGTAGACGGAGCTGCCGAGGTCGCCTATCGCATCGTGCACGATCCCGCCGGCGCGGCGAAGGTCGAGGAGCAGAAGGGCGTCGCCGCGCTCGTGTCGATAGACCGCACGAAGCTGTCGGGAACTACGCGCGTCGATCTCGCAGTGTTTGGGCGCAATCCCGGCACCAGCTGGGGTGCGCCGACCTACGTGTCCTTTTCCGTCGTTGACATGGATGCGCCCTACCACGATCCGGCGCTCGTGCCGCGCACGGAGGCGAAATGAAATTTGTCCTCGCTCCGCTCGCCGGCTTTACCGACGCTCCGTTCCGGCGGCTTTGCTTTGAAGGCGGCGCTGATCTTTCCTACACCGAGATGGTTTCCGCCGCCGGGCTCGCGCATGGTTCCTCTCCGACGCGCCACCTTATGGAGACGATGCCCGGCGAGGGGCCTGTCGCGTGCCAGCTCTTCGGCGCGCGGGAGTCAGATGTCGCCTTTGCCGCGCGCGAGGCGACGGCATGTCGTGCGGACGATGGCTCGCCGCGCTTCGTCGAGCTGAACCTCAATGCCGGATGTCCGATGACGAAGGTGACGCGCGAGGGCGCGGGGGCGAAGCTCGCGGAAGATCCCGAGAAGGTCCACCGGCTTCTCAAGGCGATGGTCGAGAATACTGATCTCCCTGTGACGCTGAAGACGCGGCTTGGACCGCATCCTCGCCGCAGGACTGTGTTTGAGCTTCTTGACGCTGCGGAGCGGGCGGGCGCGAAGGGGCTCATTCTCCATGCGCGCTACACTTCTCAGATGCATGGCGGCGAGGTTCATCTTGACGAGCTCGCCGAAGTCGTCAGGCGTGCGAAGATTCCCGTTACGGGCAACGGAAGCGTTGTCGATGCGAAGAGCGCGACGGCGATGGCGGCGACTGGAGTGGACGCGATCATGGTTGGACGCGCCGCGCTTGCCGCCCCGGCGATTTTTGCCGCGCTGAAGGCGGGTGGCGATGTGCGGCGCGCGGTTTGCGGCGAGCAGAACGAAGTCGTGCGGAAGCATCTCGGCTATTTGCTGGAGTTCCGCCGGCAGCTTGCCGAGCGTTTCCCCCACGACCACATTCCTTCCGAGGACGCGTTTGCGTCGGTGAAGATGCATGTCCATCTATTCCGTTATTTCAACGGCCGGCCAGGAGCGGCGGCGCTTCGCGCTCGCCTCAATTCCGTTCGCACTCTCGCCGAAATCCGCGCCGCAATCCAGAATTTCTGACATGCGGCGCGAGCGCGGAGGGGCGAGTTTCGGCTTAGGGCTCGCTAGCTTTGCCGCGGATACGCGGCAAAGCTCCGGCGAAAAAGCCGGTGGCGACATCGATTTCGCGGTC
>CACZHC010000103.1:0-390 GCA_902780865.1 uncultured bacterium | reverse complement strand
CGCCCTAACGCTAACTGACGCTACGCCGCCACTGACTCTATTTGTCCCTAATCCGCCCCTGCCACTTCCTCGCGGTAAATCCGTCGCGATTTCGTCCGCGCCATAATCTCATTTCGCTGTGCTTGATTCTATCGCGGCAGTTGCGCTATAATATGCCCAACGCCGTTGAAACGAGGAAAGTGAAGGAAGACATCGAATGGGCGATAAAAAGAGCAACGCCAAAGGGGTGTCTCCCCATTTGATCCAAAAAAGGGAGGAATAGGACAATGACCAGAAGACAGGCGGGGATCGTATCGGTGGTGGCGTTCGCAGCGTTGCTTAAGCCTATGGGCACAATCATAGGTTGTGCCGAAATAGTGTGGCGTCTCATTTCCCAGGGAGGCGTTCAGC
>CACZHC010000102.1 GCA_902780865.1 uncultured bacterium | reverse complement strand
GCCGTGAAGTCGGCCGAGTTGATGAAGTAGGGCGAGCGGATCATGTCGCTGCCGAAGCGGAGGTGCGAGATCGTGACGCCGCCGGACTTCTTGGAGTCGTACTCGAAGTAGCCCTGCGCGTAGTTCTCGGTGTAGTTGCCGATGATCTTGATGGAGTTCTTGTTCGCGCCGACCGTGCCGTCCGCGCCGAGACCCCAGAACATGCACTCCTTGCGGTCGCCCTTCGGGACGACGAAGCCGTCGTCGCCGAGGATGTAGCGGTTCGTCACGTCGTCGACGATGCCGACGCAGAAGTGGTCCATCGGCTTGTCCTTCGCCATGTTTGCGAAGACGTTCGCGCACATCTGCGGAGTGAAGTCCTTCGAGCCGATGCCGTAGCGGCCGGCGAGGATCTTAGGATACTTGAACGAGACGACGCCGTCCTGCAGGCCCTGGCCAATCGCGGCCGCGACGTCGAGGTACAGCGGGTCGCCGATCGCGCCCGGCTCCTTCACGCGGTCGAGGACCGTGACGACCTTGACGGTCGCGGGAAGCGCCTTGACGAAGTCGACCATCGAGAACGGACGGTAGAGGTGCACCTTGAGGAGGCCGACCTTCTTGCCCTCCTTGACGAGCGCGTCGACGGTCTCGTGCAGCGTGTCGCAGCCCGAGCCCATCGCGACGACGACGTACTCGGCGTCCTTGGCGCCGACGTAGTCGTAGAGCTTGTACGCGCGGCCCGTGAGCTTCGCGAGACGGTCCATGTATTCCTGGACGATCGCGGGCGTCGCGTCGTAGTACTTGTTGCAGACCTCGCGGAGCTGGAACGTGACGTCGGGGTTGGACGCCGTGCCGCGCATCGTCGGGTGCTCAGGGTCGAGCGCGCGCCTGCGGAAGTCCTCGACGTACTCCTCGTCGATCATCTGGCGGATGACGTCCTGCGGGATCTCGTCGATCTTCTGGACCTCGTGCGAGGTGCGGAAGCCGTCGAAGAAGTGGAGGAACGGAACCTTCGACTTGAGCGTCGCCGCGTGCGCGACCATCGCCATGTCGTGCGCTTCCTGAACGCTGTTCGACGCGAGCATCGCGAAGCCGGTCTGGCGGCAGGCCATAACGTCGCCCTGGTCGCCGAAGATGCAGAGCGAGTTCGACGCGAGCGAACGGGCGGAGACGTGGAACACGGAGGGGCAGAGCTCGCCCGCGATCTTGTACATGTTCGGGATCATCAGCAGGAGGCCCTGCGACGCCGTGAAGGTCGTCGTGAGCGAGCCCGTCGTGAGCGAGCCGTGGACCGCGCCAGCGGCGCCTCCCTCGGACTCCATCTCGACGATCGAGGGAATCGAGCCCCAGATGTTCGTCTTGCACATGGAGGCGAGCTCATCGCACGTCTCGGCCATGGGCGAGGACGGGGTGATCGGATAGATCGCGGCCACTTCAGAGCACGCGAAGGCGATTTGAGCCGCGGCTGTGTTGCCGTCGACCATTATCTTCTTTGCCATTTTGCTTTGTTCCTTTGGTTGTGAAATCAGAAACCGTGAGGGTTAATATACCAAATCTTGCCTCGAATGTGAAGGGTTTAGCCGAGGTTAACACGCCACGGGACGGGTGTCGAGAAGGCATGTAATCTCGCATTCCGCGGCGATTTCGTCGCCTACATAGCCCTTGACCGCAAAAGTCCTTATGCGCGAGCGCGCCTTGACGTTCTCGGCGACCATCGTAAACGTGTCGCCCGGAACGACGGGGCGGCGAAACCTGGCGGACGAGACCGCCGCGAGCACAAAGCGGTTCTTCCTGTCGCGATCCATGCCCCCCATCACGTTCTGGGCGACTATCCCAGCACCGGCGCACTGGCACATCGACTCGACGAGGACTACGCCGGGAACGACCGGCGCACCCGGGAAATGACCCTTGAAAAAGTCGTTTTTCTCCTCAGTGAACGTATATTCGCCAAGGCAGCCAGTCTCGTCGGCCGAAATAAGGCGGTCGAGAAAAAGGAACGGCTCGCGGTGCGGCAGAAGCTCGCGCCCCGGCAGATTGTATTCGTTTTTGAACTTAGGATGCATCATTTTCCCCTCAAAATCCCCAAAACTCGGCGTCAAACACCCTTTGTAATGTAGATCTTCGCCATATCCGTCTTGTAGCAAGATCGCTCTGAGACGTCCAATTCCTCGAAAAGCTTCTCGCCGGGGCGAATACCCGTAAACACAATCGGGATGTCAACGTATGGGCGGTAGCCCGCCTGCTCTATCATACCCTCCGCAAGATCGAGAATCTTCACTGGTTCGCCCATGTCGAGCGTATAAATCGCCCTCTCGTCGCGCGACGCCGCCTGAAGGACGAGCGACACCGCCTCCTCAGTCGTCATAAAGTACCGCTTCATGTCGGGATGCGTCACGGTAATCGGGAGTCGCTTTGCGATAAGCTCCTTAAAAAGCGGCACGACCGAACCCGACGAGCCGAAGACATTGCCAAAGCGGACGGCGCAGAAGGAAGTGGGGGAGTTCATGGCCATGATCGCCTGTTCGGCGGCGCGCTTCGTCTTGCCCATGACTGAAACGGGGTTCACCGCCTTGTCAGTCGAAATAAGGACAAACCTCTTGACGCCGTGCGCGGCAGAAAGCTCCGCAAGCAACTTCGTCGCCTCGGTGTTGTTGCGCCACCCCTCCTCTGGGTTCATCTCGACCATCGGAACATGCTTGTACGCCGCCGCGTGGAGAACGACTTCCGGCTTCTCGGCGGCGAAAAGCGACTCCATCTTGCCGCGGTCGTTGATGTCGTACATGAGAGGAACGCACCGCGAGTCGTGCATCCTGCGGTCGATTTCGTAAAGAGCGTTTTCGCCGCGCTCGACCATAAGTATTTTCTTTGCGCCCGCGGCCGCAACCTGGCGAACGATCTCCGAGCCAATAGACCCGCCCGCGCCAGTCACCATAACGACCTTGTCGGCGAGGAACTTGCGCGCAGCCGTGCCGTCAAAGTGCTTTACGTTGCGCTCAAGGAGCTCGTCTTCCCTCACGCGGCTCGTCCAGTAGACGCGCCAAAGGACGCGAACGCCGATGATGCCTATCGTGCCGAGGAAAAACGAAATGACCGTCACGGAATAAGGCGGGCGGATGTGCGAGAGCGAGACGTTCGGCAGGAAATACCGCATCAGCGTCAGGACGCCGCAAGCAAACATCATCGCGCCAACATACTGCGGAAGCTCGCTCCCGCGTATCCTGCGCCACGCGAGGCGATAGCAGCCGAAGAACAGGAGCGAAGCGAGGTGGACGGCACAAACAGTCACGTAGAGCCGCGCGACTGTTCCCCACCCGCCGAGCGACGTCGGCTCCTGGAAGTCGAACCTTAGCGCAAACGCGCAGAGATAGGCAAAGCCGATTACTGCGGCATCTACCGCGAGACCGACGACACGCGTCGCCAGGAAGAGAATCCATGCCTCGCGGGAACGCGTCATTTCAGAACTCAAGCCCCATGAGGAAATAAAGTACCGCGGGCGCGAAGAGAAGCGAGTCGATCATGTCGAGAAACCCGCCCATGCCGTTCGTGATCTTCATCGTCGAAGAATCCTTCACGCCAACCCAGCGCTTGAACTTCGACTCCACGAGATCGCCAGCCGTCCCCACGAGCGCGGCAGTTACGCCGCACACAAGCGACTTGACAACGCCAAAACCGGTTGCACCCATAAAGCAGCACGAGACGAGACAAGACGCAAAGACAGAACCAAAAAGCCCTTCCCAGCTCTTGTTCGGCGAAATCGTCGGGCACATCTTGTGGTTGCCACCCTTCATCAACTTTGCGGAAGTGAGGCCGAGCGCAAACCCGCCGACATCGGAGAACTTCACGATGGCAATTACATAAAGGAGCATCACATTCCCGAGACGCAATCCCCCACAAGTCGCGTCGCCATATAGCTGCGGAATGCTTGCCAGCATCCAAAGTCCCCACGCAATGATTGCCGCACCGCCCAAAAGTGGTATGCCATAGAGCCAACTGCCGCGTCCATCGGAGCTTTTCCTGAACAGTAAACAATAGAACTCGATTATCGCCAGCATTGCCAAACACGCGACAACAGGCTTGATTGCAACTGGCGGCGCAAAAAGCGCGATACAAATCACCACCGCTCCAACTGCCAACCCCGTTAGCGTTCTCTTGAGAACCGGATTCATTTAAGTCTTCCTCCCATTCGGCGCTCGCGCTTCGAGAAGCTGGCAATCGCCTTGTCGAACTCGGCCTTGTCGAAGTCCGGCCAGAGGACATCAGTAAAGTAGAACTCGGCATACGCCGCCTGCCAGAGCAGGAAATTGGAAATCCGCAGCTCGCCCGATGTTCTCACAATCAAGTCCGGATCGGGAATCCCCGCAGTGTCAAGACAACTCGAGAAGATATCCTCCAAACTCTCTCCGCGCTCCCTGCGTCTCTGCGCCTCTGCGTTAAAAACCCCTGCTGCCCTAACGATCTCGTCTCGCCCGCCGTAGGAAAGCGCGACGACAAGCGTGAAATCCCCGCCTTTCGTCTTCTCCTCCAGCGCGACGATTTCCTTCTGGAGTTTTGGCGAAAGATCCTCGCGCCGTCCGATGACGCGAAACGCGATGCCGTTCTTGATAAGCTCCTTCTCCTTCGCCTTGATGAAGTGGGAAAGGAGCTTCATCAGCCCCGCGACCTCGCCCTTCGAGCGCTTCCAGTTCTCGGTGGAGAAAGCATAGACGGTCAGGTAGCTTATCCCAGCCTCTTTGCACCAGTGCATCGTGCGGTCAAGAGACTCGGCACCGGCTCTGTGACCTGCGAGCCGCGGCAGATGGTGCTTTTTGGCCCACCTGCCGTTCCCGTCCATAATGACGGCCAAATGCTCTATCTTGCGATTCTCCGCCAAGGCATCCTCGCTATTTCCCGTTCCCCATTCCCCGTTACCCGTTCCCCTCTTACACATTGATCCTCAGAGTGGTCTCCCTTGCAGGGCCCACAGAGAGGACGCCGAGCTTGCCGCCGACGAGATCGAGGATGCGATTCACGTACTTCTTCGCGTTTTCGGGAAGTTCGGAATAGTCGGTAATATGCGACGTCTCGCACTGCCAGCCGG
The DNA here is from genome assembly GCA_902780865.1 of uncultured bacterium. Classification (GTDB taxonomy): domain Bacteria; phylum Verrucomicrobiota; class Kiritimatiellia; order RFP12; family UBA1067; genus UBA1067. The sequence continues at coordinate 2,647 of CACZHC010000102.1, read as the reverse complement.
GAAGTTCTTCGTATACCGGCGTGCAGCGCTTGAGGACCGCGAGGTCAGCAGGGAACGTCTGGTAGACAAAACCGTCGTCGCGCTTGTAGCCAGTGCAGATCTTGACGACCGGGAAAGTGTCGAGGACATCGAGCTTCGTCATCGCCCAGAAGTCGACGCCGTTTACGCGCTGGGCATAGCGCGCGACAACCGCGTCAAACCATCCGCAGCGCCTCGGGCGACCCGTCGTCGCGCCGAATTCGCCGCCGCGCTTCCTAAGCGTCTCGCCGTCTTCGTCGAAAAGCTCGGTCGGGAACGGCCCTTCTCCAACGCGCGTCGTGTAGAGCTTGAGGACGCCAATTACGCGGTCTATCGCGCGCGGGGGAACGCCCGAGCCAGTGCATGCGCCGCCGGCCGTCGGGTTGGAGGACGTGACAAAGGGATAGGTGCCGAAGTCGATATCGAGCATCGTCGCCTGGGCGCCTTCGAAAAGAATCGACTTCTTCGCGTCGAGGTTCTCGTGAAGGAACTGGATCGTGTCGGTCACGTAGGGCATAAGCGCCTTGACCATCGGCGTATAGAGCTTGACCATCTCCTCGGGGTCGAGCGGCTGGGCGCCAAGCGCCGCGAGCGCGCGATTCGCCTCTGCGACCTGTGCGCGGACGAGATCAAGGAAGTCGGGCTTCAGGATGTCGCCGACGCGCATACCGTAACGACCGACCTTAGCAGCGTAGGCGGGACCGATTCCACGCCCGGTGGTGCCAATCTTGTGACCCTCGGGGCGCGCGGCCTCCTCGGCCTTGTCGATAGCGCGGTGCCACTGCATGACCATGTGCGCGCGCTCGGAGATATGAAAGCGGCCCTTGAGCTCAAAACCCCAGCTTTCGACCTGTTCAAGCTCCTTCATGAGATCGAACGGGTCCATTACGACGCCGTTGCCGATCACGCAGTGCTTGCCGTCGTGCAGGACACCCGAGGGAACGAGGTGGAGAACGTATTTCTTGTCTCCGACGACTACGGTGTGGCCCGCGTTCGAGCCGCCCTGGAAGCGGACTACGACATCCGCCTCTTCCGTCAGGAAGTCGATAACCTTGCCCTTGCCTTCATCGCCCCACTGGGCGCCAACGAGTACAGTATTCATAACTGGTTTATATTATACCAAAACGAGCCGCTCTAATAAAGGCGCGGCGAAGGATTCAGAAACTTCCATGCCGAGCGGGATTGTCGGCTTGTTCGCGCCGTGGAAGTCGCTTCCCGCGCTCTTGACAAGCCCGAGCGCGTCGGCTATGTGCGAGAAACCGACGTTTTCCTCGACGGAATTTGCGCGATAGAACGCCTCAAGCCCGTCAAGCCCCGCTTCTTTGAGCCGCGCGAGCTCGCGCTCCGCCGCCGCATAGTCGGGTCCCGTCGTCTTCCACTCGCGCCGCCAATACTTTGGATGCGCCATTACGCACAGCCCTCCCGCGCCATGGACGACGCGGAACGACTCTTCCTGCGAAGGATGGTATCGCGCCTCGTAGCACCGCGTCTCGGCGGGCGAATCAGGAAGAAGATACTTTGCGAACGCCTCTCCGATATCGGCCGCATATCCGTTGTCGATAAGCCAACGCGCAAAATGCGGACGCGCAAGGACATCGCCGTGGGCATAATCCTCGACAGGCCTTGTGCCCTTCGGCACGTCGACCATCTCGATGCCGATGCGCCTGAAATTGCCGACGATGCGCTCGTTCCTCGCGTTGCGCCCGTCGAGAATGCTCTTGAGGAACGCCTTGAGCGATTCGTTCGCCGGGTCTATGCCGAGCGCAAGGAGATGGAACTTGTCAAACCCAACCCCTGGCTCTATCGAAAGCTCCACGCCCGCGACTTTCTTTAGCCCCGGCTCCGCGCCAAGGAACTCGCCGATCCCGTCGCAGTTGTCGTGGTCGGTAAGCGCAATCGCGGCAAATCCGCCGCGCACTGCATCCGCCGCGATGTCGCGCGGCGCAAATGTGCCGTCGCTCGCTGTCGAATGGACGTGGAAGTCGACGATCATCACTTCCCCTCGATCGCGGCAGAGAGCCGACCGACCCAATCGGACAGTTGTTCTTTGGTCCGACATTCGACGAGAAGGCGGAGATATGGCTCGGTGTTGGACTTGCGAACGGAAATCCAGCCGTCGCGGTATTCGAGACGGTAGCCGTCCATTTCGCTCCGCCCGGTTTCTTCGCCAAGCGACTTCGCGACGGCGAGGACTCGCTCGATGGCCGCTTCTTTATTCTCGACCTTGAAGTTGATTTCGCCGGAGTTGGCATATCGCGAGACTATCGGCTTCATCATCTCGGAGAACGTCTTGCCGGCCGCCTTCGCCTTTGCAATCTCGCCGAGAATGCGCGTCGCCGCAAGAAGACCGGAGTCACATCCGAAAAACTCAGAGAAGTAGTAGTGCCCCGCAAGCTCGCCGCCGCAAAGAGCGCCCACCTCGCGCAGTATGGGCTTCGCGAAGGCGTGCCCGACCGGCACCATCACCGGCTCGAAGCCGTCCTCGCGCAACGTCTCTATCGCGCCGCGCGATGTCCTTACATCGTGAATGATCTTGGAACAATTGTTTGATTGTTTGGATTGTTTGATTGTTTGATTTGCTTGGGCGGCAAGCGTTGCGCGAGCAACGATGGGAATCAAATAGTCTGGC
>CACZHC010000101.1 GCA_902780865.1 uncultured bacterium | reverse complement strand
CTAACCCCCAGACGAAAGGAACACGAAAATGTCAAGAGTCTGTGAAATCTGCGGCAAGGGGCCTTCGGTCGGCAATGTCGTCGTCCGCAAGGGTTCGCCGAAGTACAAGGGCGGCATCGGTCTCCACACGACCGGCATCACGAAGCGTCGCTTCCTCCCGAACCTCCAGACCGTCCGCGCGACGGATGGCAAGGGCAACACGAAGCGCATGACCGTCTGCGCCCGCTGCATCAAGGCCGGCAAGGTCGTCAAGGCGACCAAGGCGGCGAAGAAAAAGTAATTCAACCTTAAATCTAACAAACAACAACACAAGGAGTAAAACAAAATGGCTATCAAGATTGGCATCAACGGCTTCGGCCGCATCGGCCGCATGGTTTTCCGCGCGGCAGTCGAGAACTTCAGCGACGTCGAGATCGTCGGCATCAACGACCTCCTCGATCCTGACTACCTCGCGTACATGCTCAAGTACGACTCGGTCCACGGCACGTTCCAGAAGGAAATCAAGGTCGAGGGCAACACGATGATCGTCGACGGCAAGAAGATCCGCCTCACCGCGGAGAAGGACCCGACCCAGCTCAAGTGGGACGAGGTCGGCGCCGAGATCGTCGTCGAGTCCACCGGTCTCTTCCTCACGGACGAGAAGGCCCGCATGCACATCCAGGCCGGTGCCAAGAAGGTCATCATGAGCGCTCCCTCCAAGGATGCGACCCCGATGTTCGTATACGGCGTCAACCACACCACCTACGCCGGCCAGGACATCATCTCCAACGCCTCCTGCACGACGAACTGCCTCAAGGTCCTCAACGACACCTTCGGCATCAAGCGCGGCCTCATGACGACGATCCACGCCGCCACCGCGACGCAGAAGACCGTCGACGGCCCGTCCAAGAAGGACTGGCGCGGCGGCCGCGGCATCCTCGAGAACATGATCCCGTCCTCGACGGGCGCGGCGAAGGCCGTCGGCAAGGTTCTCCCGGCGCTCAACGGCAAGCTCACGGGCATGTCCGTCCGCGTTCCCACGTCCGACGTCTCGTTCGTCGACCTCACGGCCGAGCTCGAGAAGCCCGCGACGTACGAGGAGATCTGCGCGGCGATGAAGAAGGCGAGCGAGACCGACATCGCCGCCGGCGGTCTCAAGGGCGTTCTCGGCTATACCGACGAGGCCGTCGTCTCCACCGACTTCCGCAACGAGTCCAAGACCTCCGTCTTCGACGTCAAGGCCGGCATCCAGCTCGACCCGACGTTCGTCAAGGTCTGCGCTTGGTACGACAACGAGTGGGGCTACTCGAACAAGGTCGTCGAGATGGCTCGCGTCATCGCGAAGTAACGCTTCAGGCGACAAAGTCAAAAAGGGGCGCGGCACATCTGCCGCGCCTTTTTTCGTTGTCTCTATCTGCTGGCTTTTGCCGGAGGTTGCGGGCTGATTTTTTCCACCCGCGCTTGCCTCGGATTTGGTATAATATTCCCCCGATTGCGAACTTTTTCACTTTGAAAGGCAGTTGGTTATGAAACGCACAGACGTCGACAAGGTCTTGATCATTGGATCGGGCCCCATTGTCATTGGCCAGGCATGTGAATTCGACTATTCCGGCACGCAGGCGTGCAAGGCGCTGAGGGCCTGCGGATACAAGGTCGTCCTCGTGAACTCCAACCCCGCGACGATCATGACGGACCCCGTTATGGCGGACGCGACGTACATCGAGCCGCTGAACGAAGCGCGTCTCGAGCAGATCATCGAGAAGGAGAGGCCCGATGCCATTTTGCCGAACCTCGGCGGGCAGACGGGCCTCAACCTTTCAATGGAGCTCGCGAAGAAGGGCATCCTCGACAAGTACGGCGTGAAGGTCATCGGCGTCAACCTCGACGCGATCGAGCGCGGCGAGGACCGCGAGGTGTTCAAGGCGACGATGCAGAAGCTCGGCATCGAGACGCCGCGCTCGGGGATCGTCCACTCCGTCGAGGCGGCGGTCGAGCTCGTCGAGAAGGAGATCGGCTATCCGGTCGTCGTGCGACCCGCGTACACGATGGGCGGTGCCGGCGGCGGCTTCTGCTACAACGTCGAGGAATTGAGGACGATCTGCGCCCGCGGCCTCGATGCCTCACTCACCCACCAGTGCCTTATCGAAGAGTCGATCCTCAACTGGGAGGAGCTCGAGGTCGAAGTCGTGCGCGACGCGAAGAACCAGATGATCGCCGTCTGCTTCATCGAGAACATCGACGCTGTCGGCGTCCATACTGGCGACAGCTACTGCGCGGCTCCCTTCCTCACGATCGACAAGAAGCTCGAAGAGCGCCTCCGTCGCGACGCATTCAAGATCGTCGAGTCCATCGGCGTCATCGGCGGCACGAACGTCCAGTTCGCACACGACCCGAAGACGGGCCGCGTCGTCATCATCGAGATCAACCCCCGCACATCGCGCTCCTCGGCGCTCGCCTCGAAGGCGACAGGCTTCCCGATCGCGCTCGTCTCGGCGAAGCTCGCCGCTGGCATGACGATGGACGAGATTCCCTACTGGCGCGACGGAACGCTCGAGAAGTACACGCCGGACGGCGACTACGTCGTCCTCAAGTTCGCACGCTGGGCGTTCGAGAAGTTCCGCGCCGTCGAGGACAAGCTCGGCACGCAGATGAAGGCCGTCGGCGAGGTCATGTCCATTGGCAAGACATACAAGGAGACTTTCCAGAAGGCGATCCGCGCGCTTGAGCGCGGGCGCGCTGGGCTTGGCTTCGCGAAGGACTTCCACGAGAAGTCGCTCGACGAGCTTTTGAAGCTTCTCGCAGTTCCAAATTCCGAGCGCCACTTCCAGATGTACGAGGCGATCAGGAAGGGAGCGACCGACGAGCAGATCTTCGAGCGCACCGGCGTCAAGGCGTACTTCGTCGACCAGATGCGCGAGCTCGTCGAGGAAGAGGAGAAGATCCTCGGCTACAAGGGCAAGTCGCTTCCCGACGACCTGCTCGTGCAGGCGAAGAAGGACGGCTTTTCCGACAAGTATCTCGCGCAGATCCTCGGCGTTCCCGAGAAGGACATCCGCGCGCAGCGCAACAAGATCGGCTGCCGCGAGCGCTGGTTCGCCGTGCCGGTCTCTGGTGTTGAGGACAAGGCGTACTACTACTCGACCTACAACGACGTCAAGCCGAGCGATGACCCGAAGCGCGCGAAGGCGTTCGGCGAGGCGGCGGTCACGAACAACCCGAAGAAGGTGATGATCCTCGGCGGCGGGCCGAACCGCATCGGCCAGGGCATCGAGTTCGACTACTGCTGCTGCCATGCGGCGATGGCGATGCGGAAGATGGGCTACGAGACGATCATCGTCAACTGCAACCCCGAGACGGTCTCGACCGACTACGACACCTCCGACAAGCTCTACTTCGAGCCGGTGACGGTCGAAGACGTCCTTCAGATCTACGAGGCCGAGAAGCCCGAGGGCATCATCGTCCAGTTCGGCGGGCAGACGCCGCTCAACATCGCGCGCCAGCTCCAGGAGGCCGGCTGCAAGATCCTCGGCACCTCCGTCGACTCGATCGACGACGCGGAAGACCGCGATCTCTTCCACGCGACTATGGACAAGCTCGGCATCCCGATGCCCGAGTCGATGATGGCGAGCGATCTTGACGGTGCGCTCAAGTGCGCCGAGAAGCTCGGCTATCCGCTCATCATCCGTCCGTCGTTCGTCCTCGGCGGCCGCGGCATGGAGGTCATCTTCGACGAAATCATGCTTCGCGAGTACGTCGACAAGGCTGTTGGCGTCACGCCCGACCGTCCGCTCTACCTCGACCGCTTCCTTTGCCACGCGATGGAATGTGAGGCCGACGCGCTTTCCGACGGCACGGACATATTCATCCCGGCGATCATGCAGCACATCGAGCTCGCGGGCATCCACTCCGGCGACTCCGCGTGCGTGCTCCCACCGGTCACGATTCCCGAGGACGCGAAGGCGACGATTCTCGACTACACGCGCAGGATTGCCGCGGAGCTCAAGGTCGTGGGCCTCATGAACATGCAGTTCGCGATCGAGGACGGCAAGGTGTACGTCATCGAGGCGAACCCGCGCGCCAGCCGCACGGTCCCGCTCGTCTCCAAGGTCGGCGGCGTCCAGATGGCCGGCATAGCGACCAAGCTCATGCTTGGCGAAACCGTGAAGTCGCTCGGCCTCGACAAGAGGCACGTCGTCCCCTACTTCGGCGTCAAGGAAGCGGTGCTGCCGTTCGAGAAGTTCCCGGAGGTCGATCCTGTGCTTGGGCCTGAGATGCGTTCCACTGGCGAGGTGCTCGGTCTTGCGGACGGCTTTGGGCTCGCCTACTTCAAGTCGCAGGAAGCGGCGGGTCTGCCGCTTCCGACGACACCTGGCAAGATGCTCGTCTCGCTTTCAGAGAAGCATGCCGACGCGGTCTCCGCGGTGAGGCGCTTCGAGCAGCTGGGCTTCGAGGTCATCGCGACCGAGGGCACGGCGAAGTGGCTTGTCGATCACGGCGTCAAGGCCGAGGTCATCGCCAAGATCGGCGAAGGCCGTCCTGATGTCCTTGACGCGATCAAGAACCGCGAGGTCAAGCTCATCATCAACACGCCTTCGGGCCGCCGCGACGCGCGTGCGGACGACTGCCGCATCCGCCAGGCCGCGATCAAGTACAAGGTTCCGTACCTCACGACGCTTTCCGCCGCGCAGGCCGCGGTTGAGGGCATTGCCGCCGCTATGGGCGGCAAGGGCGAGGTCCGCTCGCTGCAGGAATACCACTCGAAGATCGGATAGCGCCCACATGCCGTGAATTTATGGTAAAATACACGGCATGAAACGCATTGGAATCATCGGCGCGGGGCGTTTCGGCATGAGCCTCGCGGAAACGCTCGCGAATGCGGGCGCGGAAGTGATCCTCATCGACCGGAACCGTCCGGCGATACAGAGCGCTTCCGAGTTTGCGACGGCGCTGCAGGGCGACGCGACCCAGCCGCATGTCCTCGCGGAGGCCGGGTTCGGCGAGTGCGACGTCGTCGTCGTCGCCATCGGCTCCAACATCGAGGCGTCGATGATGGCGACCGCGAACTGCAAGGAGCTTGGCGTGACGAGCGTCGTCTCGAAGGCGACGAGCGAACTTCACGGCAAGATTCTCCGCCGCATCGGCGCGGACAGCGTGGTGTATCCCGACCGCGACAGCGCCCACCGTCTCGCGCGCGCAATCGCGAACCACGATGTCGTTGACTTCCTCGAAGTCGCCGACGGCTATTCAATCGCCGAGATCGACGTTCCCGACGGCTCGCGCGGCTTGACGCTCGCCGAGGCGGATCTCCGCAAGAAGTCGGGGATAACAGTCCTCTGCATACGTCGCGCGGACGCAGATCCCAACAAGCCGCGCAACGTCGTCATACCGCAGCCGACCGACAAGCTCGAGCCGGACGACAAACTCGTCGTGTTCGGCGAGACGCGCAAGATAGACGCGCTGTCGTGAGCCGTTTCGTCATCCAGGGCGGTAGGAAGATTTCCGGGACGCACCGCGTCTCTGGAAACAAGAACGCCGCCCTGCCGATGATAGCGGCGTCGCTTTTGACTTCCGAGCCGGTGACGCTCTGCAACGTGCCCGACATCGCCGACGTCGCGGCAATGCTCGACGCGGCGAAGTCCTTTGGCGCGAAGGTGACGCGTGACCTGAAGGCGGGAACTGCGACGATTACTACCCCAAAGGTGAAGACGGCGAAGATCGACGCCGCGCTTGCAGCGAGGATCAGGACGAGCTTTCTTTTCGCGGGGCCGCTTCTCGCGCGCGCCGGCCGCGCTTCACTGCCGCCTCCCGGGGGCGACCAGATAGGCCACCGCCGCCTGGACACGCATTTCGCCGGCTTCCGCTCGCTCGGCGCGAAGACGGTCGCGGGCAGGAAAACGCTCCGCTTCAAGGGCGAGCTCAAGGGCGCCAAGATCCTTCTCGACGAGGCGTCGGTCACTGCGACCGAGAACATCCTCATGGCGTCAGTTCTTGCGCGCGGGCGCACGGTAATCTTCAATGCGGCCTGCGAGCCGCACATTGTCGACCTCGCGACGATGCTCAATGCGATGGGTGCGAAGATTGCAGGCGCCGGCACGAACCGCATCGAGGTCGACGGAGTCGAGGCGCTTCACGGCTGCGAGGCGACGGTAGGGTGCGACTACATAGAGGCGGGGAGCTACATCGTCGCGGCGGCTGTCACTGGCGGCGAACTTACGCTTACCGGCATCGACCCCGCTCCGTTCGAAATCCTCGAAGGGGCGTTTGCACGCTTTGGCGTGACGTGGACGATAGACGCGAAGGAGCGGACTCTCCGCTATGTGCCTAAGAAGCGCCTCAAGATGAAATACGATCTCGGCGACGCGATTCCGTCTGTGGCGGACGGCACCTGGCCTGCGTTTCCGTCGGACCTGATGTCGGTCTTGATCGTGCTTGCGACGCAGACGCGCGGCACTTGCCTTTTCTTCGAGAAGATGTTCGAGTCGCGGCTGTACTTTGTCGACCATTTGCGGCAGATGGGCGCGAAGATCGTGCAGTGCGACCCTCATCGCGTCGTCGTGACGGGGCCTTCGCAGCTCTACGGCGGGACGGTGACTTCGCCCGATATCCGCGCGGGCGTAGCGCTTGTCATCGCGGCGCTCGTGGCGAAGGGCGAGTCGACGATTCTTGGCGCAGAGACGGTCGACCGTGGATATGTTTCCGTCGAGACAGAGCTTTCCGCCATTGGTGCGGGGATAATCAGAAAATAATCAGGAGAGTACATGAAAATCGGATTCTTTGGTGCAGGCAAGATGGCGGAGGGGATTCTTTCCGCGATTGAGGACAAGAAGGGCGTCGTCATGGCCGAGAAGGTCGCTGAACGCGCGGCGGATCTGACGCGGAAGTACGGCGTCGCGACGACGGCAGACGTGAAGGAAGTCGCGAAGAAGGCGAAGTTCGTCTTTCTCGCCGTCCGTCCGCAGGACGTGGATGCAGTCGCCGCCGAGGTGAAGCCGCTCCTTTCCGAGAAGCACACGATTGTCTCGATTGTCGCCGGCAAGACGCTTGCGAAACTGAAAAAGGCGTTTGGCGCGAAAGTGAACCTCGTCCGCGTGATGCCCAATCTCGCGCTCCGCGCGAATGCAGGCATGTGCGCGATATGCGCGGCCGCGAAGACCCCCGCGAAGGACGTCAAGCTCGTTGAGAAGATTCTCGGCGGCGCTGGTGCGACTGTCGTTCTCAAGGAGAAGGACTTTGACGCAGTGACGGCGCTCTCCGGCTCGGGCCCCGCGTATTTCGCCTACATGGAGGAGGCGATGGTCGAAGGTGGCGTCAAGCTCGGGCTCAAGCCCGCCGTCGCGCGGCTCCTCGCCGAGCAGACGATGTTTGGAACCGCGAAGTTCCTTAGGGAAAGCGGCATGGCGCTTCGTCCGTTCATCGAGGGCGTTTGCACGAAGGGCGGCACGACCGCCGCGGGAATGGAGAAGATGGACGTTCCCGAGTTCAAGAAGATCGTCGCCGCTACGCTCGCCGCCGCCGCGAAGCGCTCGAAGGAGCTGGCGTGAAGATCGGCATCTACGGCGGGAGCTTCAATCCCGTCCACTTCGGGCATGTCAACCTCGCGAAGAAAGCCGTTGCCGATCTCGCGCTTGACCGGCTTGTCGTGATTCCCGCGAACGTCAGCCCGTTCAAGACCGAGGCGGCGAAAGACATGCCGCCTCTTCCGTGGGACCGGCTTGAGATGGTGAAGAACGCCTTTGCCGAGATTCCAGAGGCCGTCGTGGACGAGCGCGAGCTGAAGCGCGGAGGCGTTTCCTACGCGATAGACACTGTGCACGAGATTGCCGCGGAGAATCCTGGCGCGGAGCTTTTCTTCCTCATCGGCGAGGACTCCGTAGAGGGGTTGCCGCGCTGGAAGGACTACGAGGAGTTGAAGAAGATCGTCGTCTTCAAGGTATTTCCGCGCACGAAGGAGTCGTCCACGGAGATACGCGAGCTCTTTGAGAAGGGCAAGGTTGTGTTCAACGGCGACGAGAAAGTGGTCAAGGTCGTGAAGGACGGCCTTGTCCGCAAGCATGGCTTCTGTCCGTGCCGCCTGCCGAAGCTCCCCGAGTTCTTCTGTCCCTGCGACGAGTTCAAGGGGCAGCTCGCCGACCCCGCCTACCACGGCCTCTGCCACTGCCGCCTCTACTTAAAGCCATAGGGTATGTTCGGCGACGTCCGAAGGCTCCTCCTCGGGGAACCCTCGGCGAATACGCCGTATCCCCTCGCTCGGACCTTCGCTCCGCCGCCGAACAATTGCGCGCGCGGCGGGCTAGTGCTCTTCCTCAATGCAATCCACCGCGTTGCATATAATTTGAATTTCGGGCCGTGGAAGGCGATAAAAAATGATATAATATCCCGAAACAAAAAAAGGAAGTAGGGAAAATGGCGGCTATTTACGAGTATACAGGTGTTGTCGAGAAGGTGCTTCAGCTCCAGACATTTGCGAGCGGATTCACTAAGCGCGATGTCGTGATGACAGATGATGTTGGGACCGAGTCGAAGTGGCCC
>CACZHC010000100.1 GCA_902780865.1 uncultured bacterium | reverse complement strand
CCAGAAGAAGTACGGCAACATCGAGTTCCTCGGCCAGGGCACGATCTACCCCGACATCATCGAGTCGGGCGTCGGCGGCCACAAGGCGGTGAAGGCCCATCACAACGTCGGCGGCCTCCCGAAGGACATTCTCTTCAAGGGTCTTGTCGAGCCCGTCAAGTACCTCTACAAGGACGAGGTCCGCAAGGTCGGCAAGCTTCTCGGCCTTCCCGACGAGATGGTCATGCGCCAGCCGTTCCCAGGGCCCGGCCTCGCGGTTCGCTGCATCGGCGAGCTCACGAAGGAGAAGCTCGACATCCTCCGCCAGGCGGACTTCATCTTCCGCGACGAGATGCGCAAGGCGGGCTTCGACAAGAAGGCCCAGCAGTTCTTTGCGATCAACACGAACGTCAAGTCCGTCGGCGTCAAGAACGGCGCGCGCACGTTCGGCTACGTGATTGCGATCCGCGCAATCTCGACCCAGCAGTTCGTCAAGGCCGGCATCGTCGAGCTTCCGTTCAAGTTCGTGACCAAGGTCGCAGAGAAGATCGCCACCAAGGTCAAGGGCGCGAACCGCGTCGTCTGGGACATCACCCCGAAGCCCCCGGCCACGATTGAGTGGGAGTGAGGAGTTAGGGGTCAGGAGTCAGGGACCAGGAGTTAGGGGGCAGGAGTCAGTGAAGAGGGTGTTTATCGATGGAAGCGCCGGGACGACCGGCCTCAGGATCCGCGAGCGGCTTTCGTCGCGCGCGGATCTTGAATTAGTCGTGCTTCCCGACGAGGTTCGCAAGGACGTCTCCGCAAGGCGTGACGCGCTGAACTCCTGCGACGTCGCTTTTCTCTGCCTTCCGGACGCCGCGGCGATCGAGGCTGTTTCGCTCGTTGAGAATCCTAACACCGTCGTCATCGACACCTCGACCGCGCACCGCACGGCTGACGGCTGGGAATATGGCTTCCCCGAACTCACAGGTAGGCGCGAAGAGATCGCGAAGTCGAAGCGCATCGCAAACCCCGGTTGCCACGCCTCTGGCTTTATCGCCCTCGTGGAGCCGCTCGTCCGCGCCGGAATTGTCGCGAAAGACGAAAAGCTCTCGGCGTTTTCGCTCACCGGCTATTCCGGCGGCGGCAAGAAGATGATCGCTGAATACGAGTCTTCAGGTCTCTGTGCCTCTGTGCCTCTGTGTGAAACTTCCGGCGCACAGACCGTGTCACACGGAGCCACAGAGGGCACGGAGAAGTCGAATGTATTGATGATGGGTGGTAGGCAGTACGCCCTTGGCCAGTCTCACAAGCATCTCCCCGAGATGGTGAAGGTCTGCGGCCTTGTCGCCGCGCCTTGCTTCTCGCCGATCGTCGTGCCGCACTACAGCGGTATGGAAGTGACGGTGCCGCTCTTTGACCGCGACCTCGCGGCGATAAAGGCGTGCTACCGCGACTACTACCAGTCCGGTCTCGTCGGCTTTGCCGACGACCCTGCATCTGCGGAAGGTGGTTTTCTCTCGTCTGCCGGACTTTCCGGGCGCGACTCTCTCGAAGTCTCTTGCTACGGCAACGGAGAGCGCGTCGTTCTCGTCGCGCGCTTCGACAACCTCGGCAAGGGCGCCTCGGGCGCGGCGATCCAGAACATGAACCTCGTCCTTGGCTGCGCCGAAGACGAAGGTCTTGTAAGGTGAAGACAAATTTCCACACCCACACGACGCTTTGCGACGGCGTGTGGACGACATCGCAGGTGGCAGTCTCTGCAATCGCGAAGGGAAAAATTTTGGTATAATAAAGGGAAATTTCAAGGAGAGGAATAATGGAAGAGCAAATCAAGGCCAAGTTGGACGAGCTGCGCGTCGGGCTGCAAGCCGATGGCGGCGACCTCGAACTCGTCAAGATCGAGGGCAAGGTCGTCTACCTCAAGCTCGTCGGCCACTGCGGCAGCTGCCCGTTCGCGATGATGACCCTCAAGCAGGGCATTGAGGCGGGGCTTCAGGAAATCGACCCTGAGATCACGGTCGAACGCGTTGTCGAGGAGCCGATGCCGTGAAGACCGTAAACGTTTCGCTCGTCGGCGTCGGCGGGCAGGGCATCATCCTCACTGCCGACATCCTCGCGAAGACTGCCGCGCTCGCAGGACTCGACGTCAAGAAGTCGGAGATCCACGGCATGGCCCAGCGCGGCGGCTCGGTGACGAGCCAGGTGCGCTTCGGCTCTTCCGTCGCCTCCCCGATCATACAGGAGGGAACGGCCGATATCCTCGTCTCGTTCGACAAGGTCGAGGCGCTCAGGAACTCCGGGATTCTCTCGAAGGGCGGCACCGCCCTCGTAAACGACCTCTACCTCGTTCCCGTGACCGTCTCGTCGGGCCAGCAGAAGAACCCCGAAGACCTCGACGGCCGCGTGAAGAAGTCTTTCAAGAAACTCGTCCTCATCGACGCGATGAAGATCGCGACCGAGGGCGCCGGCAACGCGCGCACGATGAACATGGTTCTCGCGGGCGCACTTTCGACGCTCTGCCCCTTCAAGGAAGAGACATGGCTCAAGGCGATGGCGGAGATGCTCTCCGGTCCCAAGGCCAAGCTTCTCGAAGTCAACAAGAAGGCGTTTGCCCTTGGCCGCGCCGCAACGGAGGTCTGACATGTCGATGTGGAACCGCGAGAAGGAAACGCTGTCGCGCGACGAATACGCGAAGGTGCAGTTTGAGGGGTTGAAGAAGTCGCTGACCCGCGTGTGGGGCAACGAGTTCTACCGCGAGCGGCTTAAAAAGGGCGGCCTTGGCTCGCCCGAGGACGTGAAGTCGCTCGACGACCTTTCGAAGCTTCCCTTCTTCACGAAGGACGATTTCCGCGACGCCTATCCGCTCAAGATGAACTGCGTGGACAGGAAAGACCTTCTCGAATTCCACATGTCTTCCGGCTCGACCGGCACGCCAGTCGTCATGGCGTACACGAAGAACGACCTCCTGCAGTGGGCCGAGTGCATGGCGCGCTGCTATGCGATGGCGGGCTTGGAGAAGGGCGACGCGTTCCAGATCATCCCGACGTTCGGCCTCTTCAACGGCGGCTTCGGCTTCTACCACGGCGCCAGGAAGGCTGGACTCTTCACCGTTCCTGCGTCTTCCGGCAACACCGAGCGCCAGATCAAGCTGATGAAGGACTTCAAGTCGAAGGGCTTTGCGTCCGTCGTTTCGTATGTCCCGCGTCTTATCGAGAAGCTTGACGAGTGCCCCGAGGGCGAGCGCGACCTTCCCTACCTCAAGGTCGGCATCTTCGGCTCGGAGACGTTCTCCGACGAGACGCGCCGCCGCATCGAGAAGCGCCTCGGCATCGAGTGCTTCGACATCTACGGCATGACCGAGACCGGCGGCGTCGGCACGACGGGCCAGGACTGCAAGTGCCACTGCGGGCTTCACGTCTTCGAAGACCAGTACATCACCGAGATCATCGACCCGGCGACTGGCGCGCTTGTTCCCGACGGCGAATACGGCGAGATCGTCTTTACCTCGCTCACGCGCGAGGCGATGCCGATCATCCGCTACAGGACGCACGACATCACGCGCATCCTTTCGCGCGAGAAGTGCGAGTGCGGAAGGACGTCGCTCAGGATCGACCGAATCACTGGCCGCACCGACGACATGCTCATCGTGAAGGGCGTCAACTTCTATCCACGCCAGGTCGAGCAGGCGCTCAAGGAGATCCCCGGCATCGCGGACGAGTTCCAGATCATTCTCGAGGAGCACCACGGAATGACGGACGTCACGATCAACGTCGAGGCGGAGCCTGGCGTCACCGGCCACACGGTTGCGAAGCACTTAAGAGAGCGCCTCGGCTTCCTTCCGAAGGGCGACGTCTTCCCGATCGGTGCCCTGCCGCGCAATGAGGGCAAGGCAAAGCGCGTCATCAAGATCAAGAAGGACTAAACAGGCACCATGAACCTCATCGCGTCGTTTCAAGTTGACCACACGAAGATCGTCCCTGGGATCTACGAATCCCGCGTGGACGAGATTGGCGGCGACTTCGCGACGACGTTCGACATCCGGATGAAGACGCCGAACAAGGAGCCGGCGATCCACCCGAACGCGATGCACACGATCGAGCACATCGTCGCGACGTTCCTGAGGAGCGACGCGGAGTGGAAGGACAGGATCGTCTACTGGGGGCCGATGGGATGCTTGACCGGCAGCTACCTGATCGTCAAGGGGCGGCCGAAGCCGCAGGAACTTCAGCCGCTGATGCTCCGCGCGTTTGAGCATCTGCGCGACTACGAGGGCGAGGTTCCCGGTGCGACGGCCGTCAACTGCGGCAACTATCTTCTGCACGACCTCCCGATGGCAAAGTGGGAGGCGGCGCGATATGTAGAGATTTTGAAGACTAATGCCCGCTACGAGTACGAGATGACGAAGCGCATCGACACTCAAGGCGGAACGTTCTACGATTCATGATTTTCCGGACGATTAGCTCAGTTGGTTAGAGCAGGACCTTTACACGGTCAAGGTCGGGGGTTCGAGTCCCTCATCGTCCACAATATGAAGGAAAGGCGTGTGACATGGCAGAGTTGATCGTGGCACTTGACGTGCAGACGAGGGAAGAGGCGGTCGCCAAGGTGAAGGCCATCGGCGACGGCGTCGGCTTCTACAAAATCGGGCTTGAGCTCTACACGGCCGAGGGGCCCGATGTCGTGAAGGCGGTGAAGGACCTCGGCAAAAAGGTGTTTCTCGACCTCAAGTTCCACGACATCCCCCGCACGGTCGAACGTGCCGTCCGCTCGGGCGGAAAGCTCGGCGTAGACCTCATGACGATCCACTCCGTCGGCGGCAAGGCGATGATTCGCGCCGCGGCGGACGCCGCAGCCGAGTTCGGCGCGGCGGCTCCGAAGATCCTCGCAGTCACGGTTCTCACCTCGATGGACGGCGCCGATCTCGCTGACGTCGGAATCGTCGGCCGCACTCCTGCCGAGCAGGTCGCGGCAATGGCGAAGTTCGCCGTCGAGAACGGTGCGAACGGGCTCGTGTGCAGCCCGAAGGAAGTCGGCTCGCTTTCGAAGTCTCTCGCCGCCGGAACCATTTTCGTGACGCCTGGCGTAAGACCCGCTGGCGCCGCAGTCGGCGACCAGAAGCGCGTTGCGACGCCCGCAGACGCGGTGCGCGACGGCGCGACCCATCTCGTCGTAGGGCGCCCGATCCTCGCGGCAGACGATCCTGTTGCGGCGGCCGCGGCGATTCTCGCGGAGATGGCGCTGTGATTCTTGCGCTGGCAGCATTTCTGCTTGCCGCGACCGAGCCGGCGATGACCGACGGCGAGGTCTGGAACGAAGGCATCGACTACTATCGCGGCGGCGACGTGACGAACGCCCTTAAGACGCTGCGGCCGCTTCTCCTGTCGAAGACGCACGGCGCACGCGCTGCCGAGGTCGTCGCCAAGCTCGAATACGAAAAGGGAAATCTCGAAGAGGCGGCGAACGCGGCGCAGATCGCGCTCAGGGCCGCACCTGAGGACGCGAAGGCGAACCGCAACTTCACGCGTGCGACCGACCGCCTGCCTGCGATCCGCGAGGAGGAGCATTTAAAGGCCGTTCTCAAGGCCGCGGAGGGGAAGGATCCCGGGGCGATGCTCCTCGCCGCGACGAAGGACTGCCGTGCGCTCATGACGGAGTCGGGTGCCTATCGCACGAACCGCGCCGAAAAGGCGGTCGCGCTTGCAGATGCGCTTTCGAAGCGCGCGGAGCGCCTTTCGGATTCGTGGATTCCCGTCCGCGAACTTATCGCGCAGTCTGTCACGAACGAAGAGCAGGCGGCGACGATCTCCGCGCAGATCGACGCCGCGCGGAAGAAGACGAAGGACGCGGCGAAGCGGCTTTCCGATCTTGACGCCGAGGCGTATCCGCTCCTCTCCGACGTGGAGCACGACTTTACGAGGTTTGTGAAGCTCACGGTGATGCCGCCCGCCGCGATGGACGAGGACCTTGTCGCGCAGTCGAACGCATGGCTTGACGTCGAGCAGTTCAACGGGCGCAGCTGGCAGCAGGACGCGCTCGACTATACACGCGCCTTCCGCGCGAAGTTCCCTGCATGGGCGCGGGCCTACGAGCAGCAGGCGCAGAGCGACACCAACAAGCCGCCGTTCACGGCCGAGGACCAGGCGAAGATATCGGCTCTCGCAACGGAACTCGAGAAGCTTCAGATGGAGTGTGTGGAGAAGTCGCTGCCGCCGAGCCAGGAAGACGCTCTTCGGATCATCAACGAGATACGCGAGCTTCTGCCGAAGGATCCGAACGGCGGTCAGCAGCAACAGCAGAAGAACGACCAGCAGCAGAAGAACGACCAGAACCAGCAGCAGAATCAAAATCAGCAAAACCAGGACCAGCAGCAACAGCAGCAGGACCAGCAACAGTCCGAGGGCGAGGACGACAAGGACAAGGACGAGCCCGATGAGGGCGATGATCAGCAGGACTCCGAGGACCAGGAGGTCGAAGCCGTTTTGAAAAAGGCGCAGGAGCGCAGTGACGAACACGAGGCGGAGAAGAAGGCGCGCATGAGAAAGGCGCCGCTCCCGCCAAACGAAAGGGACTGGTGATATGAAGATTGTTGTCGCCTGTGGCGGAACTGGCGGACATGCTTTTCCGGGACTTGCGGTCGCAGAAGAGCTAAAGAGCCGCGGCCACGATGTGACCGTGTGGGACTCGGGGCGCGACATAGAGTCGAGCGTCATGCGCTTCTGGCATGGTCCCGTCTTTTCGACCGGGGCGAAGCAGCTCTCCGCCCGCAACGTCTTTTCTATACTTCGCTCGATACTGCGCTGCCGCAGGGAAATGCGCCGCGCCAAGCCCGACGTCCTGCTTGCGATGGGAAGCTATTCGTCGCTTCCGCCAGTTCTCGCGGCAAAAGGCTGTGGCGTGCCGGTCGTCCTTCACGAGGCGAACACGGTGCCAGGGCGTGCCGTGGAGTTTCTTTCCCGCTTCGCGAAGAAGGTGGCGATAAGCTTTGACGTCACTGCCAAGCACCTGCCTGGGTGCGACACGACGGCGACGGGTCTTCCCGTCCGAGCCGACATTGCGTCTGGAACGCGCTTCGACTTCATCCCCAAGGACTCTTTCGTAGTGTTCGTGACGGGCGGTTCGCAGGGCGCGCACATGGTCAACTGCATCGCCAGCGAGGCGCTTGCGATGATGAAGGGCGAGCTCGACCGCCGCGCGGCGTCCGGGAGGGAAGTGCGTCCGCTCTATGTCATACACCAGACGGGCATCGCTGACGAAGGGGCCGTCATGGCTACATACGCGAGCGTGTCGCTTAAGTCACGCGTCCAGGCGTTCGAGCGCGAGATGGCGAACGCGTTCGCCTCGGCCGACATAGTCATCGCGCGCGCCGGCGCGTCGACGTGCTTCGAGCTTGCTGCCTGCGGCAAGGCGGCGATGCTGATTCCGCTGCCGTCGGCGATGCGCAACCACCAGCATTTCAACGCCGAGGCGTTTGCGTCGAAGGGCGCGGCTGACGAGGGCATACAGGCGCAGCTTTCCGCGAAGCAGCTGTACATCTACCTCATGGGGCGCTACGACCGCCCCGAGCGCCTTGCCGAGATGGCGGAGAAGATGCGTGGTCTCGCGACGCCCGACGCCGCGGCACGCGTCGCCGACCTCGTCGAGGGTGCGGCGAAGTAGCGTTTCGGCGCTTGCCGCCTTGTCGTTTTTTTCGTATTTTTCCCCCTTGCGCGCTCGCGGCGATTTCGGAGCAACGGGGTTGTGGCGCAATTGGTTAGCGCACTGGACTGTCGATCCGGGGGTTGCGGGTTCGAGCCCCGTCGACCCCGCCAATCTGAGAAGGTAAGGCGTTTGCCTCGTGGTGTAATGGTAGCACCGCAGATTCTGATTCTGCTTGTTGGGGTTCGAGTCCCTGCGAGGCAACCAACTCACGCAGAAAAAACCTCGGCCACAAGCCGGGGCTTTTTTGTTATAATCTCAAATCAGTGAACGTCCTCATAACCGGTGCAAGTTCTGGAATCGGAGAGGCGCTTGCGCTTGAGTGCGCGAAGCGCGGCGACCGGCTTTTCCTTTGCGGGCGTAGCCGCGCTCGGCTCGATGCCGTGGCGGACGCGTGCCGCGCATCTGGTGCGACTGTCCGCGCCGACAAAGTCGATGTAGCGGACGAGGCGGCGATGCGCGACTGGATCGTGTCGTGCGATGCCGAAGCTCCGCTTGAACGCGTCTTCGCGAACGCCGGCGTCGGTACAGGCATCGAGGACGAGGCGAACGTTCGCCGCACCTTTGCGACGAACATAGGCGGAGTGGTCAACGCCGTCCTTCCCGCGATTGAGGCGTTTCGCCGTGGCGGCAACGGCGGGCAGATCGTGATCACCGCCTCGATCGCGGGCTACGGCCCCTTGAAGAGCTGCCCCGCGTATTCAGCGACGAAGTCGTGCGTCAAGACGTGGGGGCTCGCACTGCGCGGCATGCTGCGCGGCGAAGGGATAAAAGTGTCGGTTGTCTGCCCGGGGTTCGTCCGTTCTCGCATCACGGAGAGGAACACGTGCCCGATGCCGTTTTTCATGGAGGCCGACAAGGCCGCCCGCATCATCCTGAGGCGCGTCGACCGCAACGTCGGGCTCATTGCGTTTCCCTGGCCGATGCGCCTTGCCTCGTGGGGACTCTCCATCCTGCCGTTCTGGATGAACGAGCTTGTCAATCGGATGCTGCCTGAAAAGGTCGCCGCTGGAAGGCCGAAGGTTCTGTGAAGTACGCGGTTATCTCAGACGTCCACGCCAACCTCACGGCGCTCCAGGCCGTCCTCGCCGATGCGAAGGCCCGCGGCGCCGAGAAGATCGTCTGCCTTGGCGATGTCGTTGGCTACGGCCCGCTTCCCGCCGAGACCCTCGCGCTCGTGAGGAAGGAATGTTTTGTCGTTCTCGCCGGAAACCACGACGACGCCGTTTCCGGACGCGGCGACGCCTCGACGTTCATCGACCTTGCGAAGGAGGCCGTCGAGCGCCATCGCGCGGCGCTGTCCGAGGACGACTTGGCGTGGCTAAGGTCGCTTCCCTACACCTGCACGCTCGACAAGGCGGTGGCCGCCCACGGCGACGTCTTCGATCCGCCGAAGTTCTACTACATCCTCGACGAGAAAGGCGCGGAGGCGAATTTCGCGAAGAGCGACGCGCGGCTCGTCTTCGTCGGCCATACGCACGAGCCCGCGATTTTCCTCACAGGCCGCTCGGGCGCGGTCTACAAGACGAACGCGCAGGATTTCACGATCGAAGACCACAAGCGGTACATCGTGAACCCCGGCTCCGTCGGCTATCCCCGCGAGTCCGGCGGCAAGTGCTTCTCGTCCTATGTCCTCTACGACTCGGCCGAGAGAACGGTGACTTTCCGCTACCTTCCTTTCCAGGTCTCGAGCGTCATGCAGCGTGGCGAGGCGAAAAAGCCGCTCGGCAAGCGGCTCGTCGCGGCAATCGCCGCCGGAGTCGCGCTCGTTGTCGCGATTGCGGTCTGGGAGCTCGCTCCGAAGACGATAGAGGTCGTGGACGATCCCGCGCTTGTCGTGGCCGAGAAGTCGATTCCCATTGATCCCGACCTTAGGCATGTCAGCGCGAACATTGCGCTTGAGAAGGGCTCCGACCCTGTCCAGATGCGCATTGTCTTCGAATCGCCATCTGGCGAGATAGTCGGAATGGAGTCGCTTACGGTAAAGCAGTCGTCGAGAAAGGGCGTCAGGATACCCGAGGGAACCGCGCGCGCCCGCTTCACCGCGCTCAAAGCACGCAGTGAGGACGCGCCCGACATCAAGTTCTTCGCCCCCTCCGCCTCGGTCAAGTGACCGACAATGGGCTTTCTGACGGCAGATTTGAAAATCCAGGCGCCGCGTTGCGGCGTTTTTTGGTATAATATAACATAACTTTTCACCGTAGAGGGATATATGGGACAACTCGAAGAATCGTCGGAACTAACACTTGATTTCACCAAGCTTGAAAAAGTCGGCAAGCAGGTCGCGGACAGCCGTGCCGCTTCCGTGGAACACGATCCGGGGGTAATTCCCGTCGCCGTGCAGAACGCCGACACGAAGGAAGTCATCCTCGTCGCCTACACGAACGAATACGCCATGAAGGAGAGCTTTGCCAAGAGGAAGCTCATACTTTGGTCGACGAGCCGCAACAAGCTGTGGTTCAAGGGCGAGACTTCCGGCGAGACTTTCGACCTCCTCGAGGCATACGTCAACTGCGAGCAGAACTCTCTCCTCTACATCGTCCGCCCCTGCCGCGGCGGAATCTGCCACACGAAGGACAAGGCGGGCGCCCCGAGGAACTGCTACTACAGGAAGATCGACTTCGACACGCTGAAGCTCACG
>CACZHC010000099.1:4746-13905 GCA_902780865.1 uncultured bacterium | reverse complement strand
GCTCCGCCGCACGCTCGGGCCCGAGGTCAAGATCATCACCGAGCACGAGCTCTTCACCGTCGCGAAGAACCTCACCGCCGACGAGGTCGCGAAGGGGATTGCCATCATCGACGAAGACCTAAAGACGCCTTCGGCGGACGCTCCTCGCGGTGATCAGAAGGAGAAGTCGGCCCGCCTCATCGCTGCCGTGATGAAGCTCAAGGAGAAGTTCTTCGTCGACACGTTCGCGATGCGCTGCTGGCCAGAGGTGATCTTGAGCGAGTTCTACGGAATCGCTGTCTGCTCTACGCTTGGCCATCTCACGAACCACGGCTACCTCACTGCGTGCGAAGGCGATGTGTACGGCGCGGTCATGATGCGCATTGGGCAGATAATCTCCGGCGAGCTGCCGTTCTTCTGCGACCTCATCATCTGCGAGGGCGACCACGGGACGGTGTGGCACTGCGGCGCGGCTCCTTGCGGGCTCGCGAAGCCCGGCTGCACGCCGGAGCTCCACTGCTCCGCGACGGTCGAGGGCGGCGGCGTGAAGGGCTGCACAGGCGAGTTCCCGCTCAAGCCCGGACGTGTCACGCTGGCGCGTCTCGGCGAGACGCGCGACGGGAGGGGCTTCAGGATGCTCGTCTGCCCCGGCACGGGAATCGACACCGATCTTTTCGTGCGCGGCACGCCGCTCAACGTCAAGTTCGACGCGGGCTGCGAGGCGGTCCGCCGCGAGGTTATGGAGAACGGTTGGGAGCACCACTACGCGCTCATGTACGGCGACCGCGTTGACGAGCTCACCGCCTTCTGCCGCAACATGAACATTGAAATGCATTTGGTGAAATAGGGGTCAGGAGTCAGGGGTCAGGAGCCAGGGGTCAGTATTTTCAGAAAGGACAAGAAAATGAATCTCAGGATACCGCTTAAGCCTGTACAGGGATACAACAAGATATTTGACGTCGGCGAGTATGGAATGAAGCTCACGAAGTTCGGGCTTCTGAAGCTCGCGAAGGGAGGCGTCTACGAAGGCGACACGGGCGAGACGGAAGTCGCGTTCGTACTCATGGGCGGCAACTTCGCCGCGAAGGGCGACGGGTGGTCGTTCGATGTGACGGACGGGCGCAAGTCGCCGTTCGCCGGAAAGCCACACTGCCTGTATCTCCCGCGCCGCACGAAGTACGTGATCACCGCGCTGTCGGACGTCGAGCTCGCGTACAACGGCTCGCCCGTCACGCGCGACACCGCGAAGCCCACGCTCATTAGCCCTAAGGACACGCGCCACCACATCGCACTCGGAAAGGACAACTGGACGCGCACGAGCGAGATCATACTCGACGAGAAGTTCGACTCCGAGCACTTCTACATCGGCGAGGGGATGATCCCGTCCGGCAACTGGTCGGGCTATCCGTCGCATCGCCACGACGTGAACAACCCGCCCGCCGAGCTTGACATGGAGGAGACTTACTTCTACCTCTTCGATCCGCCGCAGGGCTTCGGGTTCCAGAGCGTCTACAAGCCTGACGGCTCGCTCAACGAGGCGTATCGCGTGCAGAGCTACGACACCGTCGCGATTGCGGAGGGTTACCATCCTCTCGTCGGCGCACCTGGCTACCAGATGTACTACCTCTGGACGATGGCCGGCGCGCAGGGCCGCGGGCTCATCAGCTCCATGGACCCAGCCCACGCCTGGGTGAAGAATTCGTAGGCCCGGAGTGCGCCAACTGCCATGGGCCGGCATCTGATGCTTTATGAAGTCGCCGCTATGGCGCTCTCCGCGTCGTCCGCCCTCGTCTGTTCTGGCGGCGATGCCGCGAGCGGGATAAGGTGGGAGCCGCTGTACGAGCCTGGCGTCGGCGGCGCGATAGTGTCCGTGCAGGTGTCGCCCCACGACGTCAGACATGTTCTTGCGGGAGGGGACATGCTGGGAACGGGCGTGTCTTTCGACGGAGGGGAGACGTGGAGCCCAGGCCTGGGGCTTGCGACATACGAAATGGCGACCGCCACGTTTCATCCGTCAAGTACGAATGAAGTGTGGATGGGCTCCTGCTCGGGACCCTACAAGAGCAGCGACGGCGGCCGCACCTGGGAAATGAAGCGCAGGGGGATGCCGGAGCCTGCGCGGAACCGCTACACCATGATGATCGAGAAGGTGCTTTTCGATTCCCGCGATCCTTCCCGCATGCTGGCGTTCTCCGGTTCGTCGCGGCGCTGGGGTGCGTGCAGGGGATTCGGCGCAGTGTGGGAGAGCCTCGACTGCGGCGAGTCGTGGACGCAGGTCGGAACGGTGACGACGAACGGCTGGACGTCCGAATCGGTCGAGGGCGCGAACATCGTACGGGCGTTCTGGGGTGCCCGGCCCTCCGGCGCGAAGGAGCCGCGCCAGGTCCATCTCGTGGCCGACGGCGCAGGATGGTTCTCGTCGTCGGACGACGGAAGGACATGGCGCCGCAGAGAGACGCCCGGCGTGGCGGGCGAAGTGTCGTCCGTCACGGGAAGTCCATCCGACGACCGCGTGTTCTGGGTCGTGACGAAGCCCGGCGACAAGGGACCCGACGGAAAGGTCCCGCCAGGCGGAATCTACAAGACCATCGACGGCGGGCGTTCATTTGCGCCGTCGGAGTCCGGCATCGCGAAACGCGGCGGCGCACGCGCCAAGCTCGCCACGCATTTCAGCCCGATGGCGGTGTCTGCGTCGAATCCAGGCCGCATCTACGCCGGCGACGACTCATGGAATTCCCCGGCAATATGGAGGAGCGACGACGGAGGCGAGACATGGAAAGCCATGGCGAGGAGCAGGGACGTAGTGACTTCCGGATTCGCCGGGCTTTCAGGCTTCGTCTGCGCCGCTCCTGGCAACGCCGACATAGCGTACTTCTGGAACTCGGAGTTCATCCTGCGGACGTTCGACGGCGGAAGGACGTGGGTTGATGTCTCGGCGCTGCGACCTGATCCCGTCGGAAAGCCAGGCGCCTGGCGCGGACGCGGCTGGACTGGATGGTGCAGCAAGAACATAGCGTTCAATCCATATCGAAGGGGACAGTGCGCCGTACAGGCGATGGACGCATGCCACGCGTGGATCAGCGACGACGGGATGCGCACGTGGCGCTACGCGAAGGGGTCGGTCACGCCGTGGAGCGGCGGCAACGGAATCGCATTTGCGAAAGACGGGCGCATATACGTAACGACGGGGCAGGGCGGCAAAAACGCCGGCATACTCGTCAGCCACGACGGAGGCGGCTCCTGGACGACGGCGTCGGGAAGCGCATGCGGGCTCCCTGCGCCAGACGAAGGCTCTTTCGGCCCCGTATTCTCCGATGCCGACGATTCGCGCAGGGCCTTTGCCTTTATGGGCGAGCGGATGTTCCTGACCGAGGACGGCGGAGCGAGCTGGACTGAGCGCCGGCTTGGCTTCACGCCCCGTTCCGTGGCGCGCGACCCGACGGATGCGGAACGGTGGTACATCAAGACAGACGATGGCGTGCTGACGACGCGCGACTGGCGTGGTTTCGCCAACCTCGGGCTCGGCGGCGGCAAGAAGACGGACGGCGCAATTTCATGCGATGCAAGGGGACGCGTGCTCGTGTGCCGAGGAAGGATCGGCGACAAGAAGGGCCTCTGGAGGTACGATCCGTCGGCGCCCCGGAAAGAATGGTCGCTTCTCCGCGACGAGCCGCTCGCGTTCGGGTGCGCGACGGATCCGTCCGACGCCGACAGAATCCTCCTCTGCACCTACGACGCGCCATATCACGACATGGCCGGCGGGAACGGCGTGTTCGCGAGCGAAGACGGCGGGGAGACGTGGAGAAAAGCCGACGACGGACTGCCGGTGAGGCGCGCGACGTGCATGGCGTTCGATCCGTTCGACCCGGAGACGGTCGTGATCGGAACGAGCGGCGGCGGATTCTTCCGCGCCCGCTGGCGAAAGGGTGACGGCGACGTCAACTAAGACTGCCCTTGCCAGTGCTGCTTGCGGTAGCGGGACGGAGTTGTCCCGACGATCCGCTTGAACGTTTTCACGAAGTGTGCGTGGTCGTAGAAGCCGGTTTCGGCTGCGATGTCGGTTAGGAGCTTGTCCGTTGTCTCCAAAAGGGTGCGGGCGGCGTTTATGCGCGTCTGGACGATGTATTGCGCTGGCGAGGTTTCCGTCTGCCGCCTAAATATACGCGTGAACTGCGACTCCGAAAGGTTGGCGCGCCGGGCGAGGTCGGCCACTGAGAGGTCTGCGGCGTAGTTCTCCGAGACATATTCTATTGCGTCCTTGATGGCATCGTACCAGTTCGGTGCCGATTCCTTAGACCGGACGCGGTAGTGCGAGGTCACGAGCCCGATGACGGTGCCATTCCTGTCCTTCACGGGGAACACGGAAACGCGGTTGAGGGAGGTGGACATATCGGCAACGTAGCCGTATACCTTGTCGACCAACGGCTTTCCCGTGCGCAGGGTCGGTTCCTCTCGGTCGATGTAGACATGCCAGAGGTGGCGAGGGTAGAGATGTTGTGCACGGTGCCCAATGACGGACGAGTCGTCCGTCAGGTTCATCAATTCCAGAGCGCGCCGGTTCTTGAAGTAGATGTAGCCCTGCGCGTCCTTGATTGTGACGCCTGTCTCGGGCAGTGTGTCGGCGAACTGCGCGAACATGCGCAGGCTGTTGCCGACGGCGTTGAAGAACGCATCTCGGCGGCGTCTAGCTTCTTGGGGCGTGAGTGGCGGCAGATCGTCTCGAGTGAAGTCGGTTGTGTCGGTCTGGTGCTTTCTCATGAGACATATTGTACAACACCTGGGTTGCAAAATGCAAGCACGAATGCGTGGATATTACACAAATCGGGCGGGGATTTACAAGAATTTTTGTGACTGTTTGTGATACCATATTGACCATCAGGAACCGACGAGCATAAGGAGATTGCCGATGAATCATATCTTGAGGGCTTTTTGTGTGGTGGCTTCTACAATCGTCACGCTGATTGCGCAGGCGAAAACAGTGACCCTGACGGTCGACAGCGATACGACGCTTTCGGCTGCGCTCACAGATGCAGGGGAAACCCTTTCCTCTGGCGATACACTTGTAAAGAAGGGTTCTGGAAAGTTGACGACCGACGACACCATTACATCGTCCGACAGCTTGACAGTTACCATATCGGAGGGTGTGCTTGAATTGGCAGCGGCGGGGCAGCTTGGTAAAGATAACGACATAACGGTGGAGGATGGCGCGACGTTACTTGTTGATTCCTCCAAGGATGTCGCGATGCTCGCGGGCCGAACGATCAAGCTCTCGGGTACTGGTGCGACCGGCTATAAGGGTGCGATTGTCCTTGCGGGAACTGCAAGTTGGCAGGTGTTGAATTATATTAGGTTCAATTTGCAGGCAGATGCCGCGATTGCCGCGACGGCAAATGGCCAATGGGGGCTTTTCAGTTACGCGACGTTCAACATGAACAACCATGTCCTGACGCTTGTCGGCGATGTTGCGAGCGGAACGCCGGAGTTCCGTTTCCGCTACAAGGCCACGATCAACAATGCCGCGGGATTTGCCCTCCAGAACATTTATCTCACATCAACTCCAAAGTCCACGGCTGAGCATGTCTGCAATCCAAAGGTTCCCTACTTGATGATGGACGCTAAATCGAAGTTCACGTCTGGTACGGCGGACGGCATGTTCCTGGGATGCTTCGCGACCTATATTGCCGAGTATGGTGCCACGATTACCATCCCAAACTGGGGACTTGGTGTTACAGGGGTCGGAGGATCGCCGACGGTCGGGACTGGTGCCGATGCGGTTCTTCAGATAAACAAAACGTACACCGCCCATGCCGACGATTTGCTGGCCGGGCATTGTTTCAGCAGTTCCGCCGCAGGGCTAAAGTTCGGCAACACGTCTTCGTCGTCGGTCGTCTTCGAGGTCGATGACTGGTCGAAGCTCGTCGGCGGTTCGACGGTCTATACGGCGGCGAGCGCGGCTACGGGCAAGGGGATTGCCTACGCGGGAACGCTATCCATTACCAACGAGAACCCATACGCGGCGCACTGGTCGCTGGACAAGACGAGCGACACGGACAAGCTGCTCCTGAAATGGTCGGCGAACAAGCCAGAGGGCGTCGTTTCCGTGACCGACTGGGGCATTGAACCCGGCGAGGCGAACCAGGCCGGGAACGCCGCGAAGTTCAACGCCGGGGTCGCGAATCTCGCGGATGGATCGACGCTCTGGTTCCCGGTCGGCGACTGGTACTTCGACGCGCCTGTCACGATGCCGGACGAGGACAAGGTCACGATCGAACTTGAAGCGGGGCTGGCGAAGATTCACTATTACAACGGCGGTGTGAGCGTGACGACGGATCCCGCCGTAGATCCCACCAACGTCATTATCCGCGTCGAATACGGTGCGACAGCCACGGTTGATGAGGCGATTGCCGCCGCGTCGTTCGACACATGGCCGACCGGCGCGAGCCTTGAAAAGCGCGGCAGCGGCACGCTTGTCGCGTCCGACACCATTCGCGATCTCGTCGGCTCCTTCCACATCTGCGAGGGCGTGATGCAGGCGTCGAAGAACGGCGACCTCGGCAAGGATAACACCGCCAACCTCATCTGTGTCCACAACGGCGCGTCGCTTCTGCTGACGCCAGAAACCGACAGCACAACCATCATCAACAAACGCACGATTCAACTAGAGGGTTCGGGATACAGCGGACTTGCCATGCCGGGAGCGCTTGCGTTCGACACGAAGTGGAGCTGGCAGGTCATCGTTGATTCCACGTTTTATCTGGAAGACGACACCGTGATTTCCTGCATCGGGACTGCCAGCCAGCAAGGTCTGTTCTCCAATCCGGCTCTGGATATGAAGTCCCATACGTTGACCTTGATGTGCGACTCCGACAAGCAGGCGAACTACCGGTTCCGATATGGAGGTTCGATCCAGAACGCCGGAACAATCATCCTTGACCGCGCGAAAATTTCGACGACCGACCACGACGTTTCGATTTCGCCTGCGGACACGCTGAAGGTCGTGCTGAAGCGCGGCGGAACGCTTGCGCCTTATCGCGCAAGCTTCTTTGACGGTATTGCGTCTATTGAATGCATTGCATCTGGACGAATCAACGCCGACAATCCGAACATCGCCGTCACGCTGAAGGATGTTTCGGGACCGCTGACCATCGATACCAAGGTGACGGCGACGATTACCGGCACCCTCGGCGCGAAGGCGAGCGACATCGCCGCCAGCAAGGTGCTGAACTCCGCAAACGCCCTGACGTTTGCTTCGGGTTCTGTTTTCGCGCTTGATCAGGATGTCGTGCTTCCGATAACCATCGACGGCGATCCGGCGGTCTACACAATTGCATCTTCGACTGCTGGCGTCACGGGCCGCCCGACAGCAAAAGGACTTGCTATTGGTGACTGCCGCTACACGACTTCCGTTGCGGAAGACGGAAAGAGCGTAGAGCTTACCCGCGCAGGCGGTCTCTGCATCGTCGTCAGATAGGAGGCTTACCAATGAGAGGCGTAGTGGCGTCGGGACTGGTGTGCCTTAGTGTCTGCGATGCTTTTGGCGCGGTGTCAGACTACTTGCGCACGGAAACGGCGAACTACAACGGATATGATGGCGCGACTTTGGTGACGTGGACGAAGACTTCGTCGCCGAAAGGTCGAGCCTGGGCGGTCAAGTTCGATCTGACGAAGGGCTTTCGGATGCGGGCCAGCTACGGCGACGGATCCGGCTCGCGCGCCACGGTCGGCGCGATGGCCGAGCGGCTGTTCACGGAAGGGCAGGTGCCGATCGTCGGCATAAACGCCGACTACTTCATGACGGACCGGACGGCTTCCGCGCCAGGCGGCTTTACGATCGAGGACTGCCGCATGACGTACGGCGGATACATCAACGCGACATACCGGCACAACTACATCATGGAGCTTCCCGACCATACCATAGTCCACGGCAAACCGAAGAAGATTTCCCCTGGAACTGAGAATCCGTCGGAGAGCTGGGAGATGCGCACGTCTGACGGCCATCGCATACGAAACGCCGTTCGGACCTGCAAGTGGAACTACCCGGTGAAGGACGGGGAAATCTACGACATCGGACACGAGCAACCGCGCGATACTTATCCGCGCACATTGATCGGCATCGGCACGAACGCGCTCGGCCATGCGCAGCTTGTGCTGTTTCTGAACGACGGTCGGCAGAGCAGCTGGTCGTCAGGCGTGAGCGACGTTGATTCCGCGCAGATGATGATCGACGAAGGTTGCGTAGAAGTCGGCGAGTTCGACGGCGGCGGAAGCGCCACGATGTGGTCCATCGCCGGCGCAGACAGCGTATATCCCGACTCCCAGAAGACAACGCACGGCGGCTACATCAACAAACCGAGCGATGGCTCCCCTCGCAAGGTGGCCAATGCAGTCTTCGTGACGGCGCCGCGGAGCTGCATGCCGGAGGCGTTTATTGACGATGACGTATTCGATACATTTGCCGAGGCGATGCTGGCGCGTGCGCCCGGCGAGATGGTTTCGCTGCGCGGCAGAGGCGGCAAACCACACGGTAGGGTCCGTTTCTTCGCGGATTACGAGGAGGGTTGCGTGACTAACGCCGTATGGAAGGTTGCGCCTGTGGATTCCGGCGTCGGCTACACTGCGGACTACAGTTCCTGGGCCAACCTCGAGGCGACTCGGGCGCAGCGCTTTCCCGCGAAGGTTGAACAGGACGTGACGGTGGCGGAAGGCTGCACGGACGCCGACCTTGCGCAGTTTCTGCTCGGCTGGTCGGAGCCGCCGAAGGCCGCGCTTGCGATCGTCGAAAACGAACCGGCTGTCTTTGGGTGGCGTGGATTGGCCAAGCGGGATGGCGCGGCTGCATGGATCGAGCTTTTCGGCGTCAAGGTCGGAGTCGGGGATGTCTATCGGCTGACGGAGGAGCTGAAGATCGTCGATGGCGTGTTGCGCGTAAGCTATCTCGTGAAGCGGTCTGACGGAACTGTGAGGCTTCGTTCCGCAGACGGCGCGGAATGGTTTGATTCCGCTGCGTCCGACGAATCCTCTTTCCGCAATGTCGAATTTGTCTCGCGCGGCGAGATGACCGAGATACTCGCACTCGGAATGGATGCGGGATTCGCAGTAAGGATGAGGTAAGGCCATGAAGTGCTTTGCATTTGTCTGTGCGCTTATCGCGCTGACGGCCTGTGCGGAGACAGGAGCGAA
>CACZHC010000099.1:0-4713 GCA_902780865.1 uncultured bacterium | reverse complement strand
GCCGAAGCCGTCGCGGCGCGTGAGGGCCGTCTTATGGGGCGTCACGCACAACCACGCGCTCGGCAAGTTCGAGGCGATGAAGAAGCTGAAGGACGACTACGAGATTGTCGGAATAGTCGACAACTCGTCGTCAAAGGTCATGCGCATGTGCGAGCCCGACATGAAGCACTACGAGGGGCTTCCGCGCTTCACGCCCGAGCAGGTGCTGAACGAGGTGAAGCCGGACATCGCCGTCATCGAGGTCTCCAACCAGGAGCTTATCGACGTGGCGCTCAAATGCGCTAAGGCCGGGATCGCGATGCACATGGACAAGCCCCTCGGCTTCACGCTCGAGGGCTTCAAGGAAGTGTCGGACATCTGCCGCGCGGGAAACATCCCGCTCCAGACCGGATACATGTTCCGCGCGAACGACGCGATCCAGTTCATCGTGAACGAAGGGCGCAGGGGGCTCGTCGGCGAGATATTCGCAATCGACGCCGACCTGAGCCACTCCTACGGCGGCAAGCGCTACATTCCATATTCCGCGACCTATCCCGCCGGGACCGCCTACCTGCTGACGTGCCACGTCATCGAATACGTCCTGCCGATGATGGGCGAGCGGATGCCGGAGGAGTGCCATTCGATCGTGATGCCAGCGCCGGGCGACCCCGAGGGCACCCCGAGCCACACGCTCACGATTGCGCGCTGGCCGCGCACCACCCTCACCGTTACGGTCTGCTCAAAGGGGACGCAGGGACGGCGGCACCTGCGCGTCGACGGATCGGACGGGGTGATGGAACTCGAGCCCATCGAAGACTTCCGCCGTGTGCGCCACACGACGGGCGAGGAAGGCGGAATGCAGGTCGAGGAAGTCGACGAGGAGATCACGGTGAAGCTTTTCCTCAAGAAGGCGAAACCTCCCTACGTGCGCGGATGGAACTACCTTGTGTTCGGCAAGATGGGCGACAGATATGCCGGGCAGCTCAAGGAACTTGCCGAGATCGTCCGCGGCGAAAGGCCCAATCCGCAGGAGCTCTACGACCACGACCTGCGTGTCCACAAACTGTCCCTCCAGGCCTGCAACATCCCGCTTGCCGAGGGGAAGAATCCTGTCGCGGCCGATGGTTCCAGGATAAAGGTTGCGCTTTACCTCGACAACGGCTGTATGGGCGGCGGCGTGATCCATCTGGCGCGGCTGCTGAAGTCGTCTCCGGAGGCGTCATGCGATTTTCTCGGCGCGGCGGACGTGCGAGACGGGAAGCTTGAGGGATACGACGTGCTGGTGAGGTGGGTGCTACTACGGCATCTGCGCCGGAATCGCGATGGCGCTTAACGACCCGAAGCGCCTTCGGCTCATCCCATACACGCGGGAGAAGAATCCGTTGCGCGGCGGATTTTCTGCGGCGGTAAAATTCAACGCGCGGGCGGAGGATCTTCTGGGCGTCAAGGAGGGGGTTCGCTACTTCCGCTACCACGATGGCCCGATCCCCGTCAAGGGCGACCCGGTCCCGGACTCGGAGTACGAAGTGCTTGCGACGTTCGAAAGCCACGTGATGCAGAAGGGGGAGTCGGTGACGCCCATGTACGGGATGCCGGCTGTCATCTACGGACGCTACGGGAAGGGGAAGGTTCTCGTTTCCGTAATGCATCCCGAATACTTTCCGTCCACGCACGACGTCCTTGGCGCAGGATTCAGGCCGCTCGTCGGGCGCCCCATTTCGTTCACGTATCCGAAGAAGCAGCCGCGTCCTCTGCGGGTTGCCTACTATGCCGGCGAAATTGACCGAACGGGCAATACACGCGCTGCGGTGAGGGATGCGCTTGCCATCGCGGAGCGTCCGGACGTCGACGTGACGTTTGTTTCCGGCGAGCAGATCGCCGAAGGCGCCCTTGACCATGCAGATGTGCTTCTCATCCCGGGGGGACTGCGCGACAAGATGAGCCAGGCGGCGCGGACGCTGATAGCGGCATTCGCGGCCGAAGGTCGTCGTATCGTGGCATCCGGGGCGGAACTTTAGCTGAAACCGGAAGATACATAACAAGGAAGGGTTCGTCATGAAAGTGTTCTCCGTCCGCCTGGCCGTAATTTGCGCGGTAGCGCTGCCGTTTGCCGCGCTTGTCGCGCACGGCGGCGTTGTGGTGTATCCCGAGTATGACGCGCGGATAGAGCGCGACTACGCGTACGTCGTGCGCGTCTGGCAGGGATCGGAGAAGAAGCGTCTCGTGGTGTACAACCACTGCGAGAAGTCCGCGCTAACGACGCGTACGCGCGGCGGCGACGTAAACCGCAGGTTCTGCGAGTTTGCGTTCGACGGCGGCCCGGTGCAGGTCGATGTCGCGGTGTGCGAGGACGTGAAGTCGTATGCCGTGTTTCCGTCGCGGCTCGGACTGAAGAACGCGTTCCAGGACGGCGTCATATCGGTTTGGGTGGACCGTCCGTGCAACTTCGGCATCCGCCTCAACGACTACGACAAGACGATCCTCTCCGTTTTCGCCGACGCCCCGGAGGACGCGGCGAAGGTGCCGCGGAAGGGCGATCCAAATGTGATGTACGTCGAGGGATGGGTCGATCCGCCGGGAGAGGACGGAGTGACAGTCATAGAGCCGCCGGTGAAGGAGGTGTACGTCGCGCCGGGCGCGGTACTGAACTCACGCCTCGTCGTGAAGGCGAAGGGCGCGTACATTCACGGACGTGGGATGATTCTCGATCCGTTCAGCGACATCTTCCGATTCGAGCAGACAAAGAATACCCGCCGCGGATTCCTCAACGTCTCCGCGGACGGCGTCGTCGTGGAGGATGTCAAGCTCGTCGACGCGCGGACGTTCAACTATTGCAGCTGGGCGAAGGACGTCGTGTTCCGCAACGTGAAGGCGCTTGCGTCAATGATGTGCTCGGACGGAATGACGAACGGCGGACGGGACCTCCGCGTCGAGGGCGCGTGGCTCTACGTGGGGGACAACGCGCTTGTGGTGAGCGGCATAAAGGGCGGCGCGCTCTACCGCGACATCGCGATCGGGACGTCATGCAACGCGATCTTCCCGCAGGGCTCTAACGAAGGCGTCGTGATGGAGAACATCGACATCTTCCGCG
The DNA here is from genome assembly GCA_902780865.1 of uncultured bacterium. Lineage (GTDB taxonomy): Bacteria > Verrucomicrobiota > Kiritimatiellia > RFP12 > UBA1067 > UBA1067. Next base: position 1,643 of record CACZHC010000099.1, on the reverse strand, counting down.
CGGACGAGGGTTGCATCAAGAATTCGTACAACGGCGTGCTGCGGCGCAACACGAAGTGGAACGAGATGAACACGGGCGAGGCGAAGAAGGAGCCCGACCCGCAGGACCTCGTGCACCAGACGCAGGAATTTACCTTCCGGAACTTCTCGGCCGTTGACTGCATCCTCTTCTCGCGCTTCTTCTCGGCGGGGAACATGGGCACGCTCCAGAAGACCTTCGCCATGTCTGATGTCTGCATTCCCTTCACGACGGGACGCGACGACTGGCGCACGGTCGGCCAGACGAACGGACACCTCGTCGCCGTTATGCACGATTCCGCGAAATGGCTCGACTCGTCGAACTATACGCTTGCCATCACCAACTTCTGGGTCGGCGGCTCGCGCATGGACGCGATTCCCGCGGAGAAGATCAAGAACGGCGACCGAATCGCGGTTTCGGTCGTCAACACGCGGGCGAAGCCTGCGGTTCCGTCCGTGCCGGACCGCCACGTCGTCGATTGGTCGTGTCCGTGGAAGGTCTACGTCGGCGGCGCGCTCCAGCGCGACGTGCGACTGGCGCGCCCCAAGGAAGGCGAACGCAGGCTTGCGCCGCAGGACGCGGGCGCGAACCTCCTCGCGGACCGTCCGTCGACGCGTAGCGCGTGGCAGCGGTGCCCGTCGTGGCTCGTCAAATTCGACGCGACGACGATGGACGACGGGCAGCGCATCTATCGTCTAACCCAGTGCGAGAAGGGCGCAGGGATGCAGAACATCGTGACCGATGCTTTCCTTCGGCATGGAAACGGAAGCTATCGTCTGTCCCTTGAGGCGCGGGCGAAATGCGGCGCGCAAGTTCCGCTTGAAGTTTACTTTCTCTCAAATGAAAAGCGCGCGATGGAGAAGTTCTCCGTTCCCGGCGACGGTCAGTGGCACCGCTATGATGTCGATGTCACCCTTGATTTTGACCTTTCCGTGACGGAGCTTCTTGCGGTGTTCTTCCGCGCAGGTGCGCCATGCGACGAGCTGTCCTTCCGCAACATTTCACTTGTTAAGACACGGAAGATGTAATGTGATCGCGATTCTTGCAGCTGGGATTCTCGCGCCTTTCTTTGTCGAGGTAACGCCCGAGGTCCGCTCGTCGTACGTCTCGCTCGGAAAGCTGATGGAGGACCGCCCGATGCAGATCACAAACGTCCGCGTCGGATACGACGCCGGCGATTTCGGGCGCTTCGGCGTGCGCAACTGGGATGTAAGCTCTCTCACGGATCGACGGCACGACGCGCACCGGCACGCATTCTACCACACCGAGTTCGGCCTGACATGGCAGTACGATGTCAAGCTTTCCGAGGATTGGACTCTCAGGTCGGACATTACGCGGTCGTGGACGATGTACCGAGGTTTTAACCGCGAATATGCGTCGTCGAACAGGACTTATTCGTGGTGGCAGATCGAGCAGGAACTGGTGAATCCGTATGTTGTGCCGTTCTACCGCCTGCGCAAGTGCTTTCACGGAAACGACTACTTGTACTTCAAGGCGGGCGTGCGGAAGAAATTCACGTTCCTCGATGACTTCTATTTGACGCCGAGCGTGTATGTAGACGGCGGAAGCAGCCGCAACTACCGCCGTGTGATCGGTACGCGTCCCGACGGGGAGAAGTGGCATAG
>CACZHC010000098.1 GCA_902780865.1 uncultured bacterium | reverse complement strand
GCTGCGCGACAACAACATGATGGACAAGTACGACGACATGATCGCGGAGATGTACGACTGCGTCCGTCTCGGCGGCTTCGGCACGTCCGTCACGCCCGTTTCGCAGTTCTACGCGCAGCAGGCGATCCAGAACGTCATGTTCGGCAAGTTCAAGAAGTTCGCGCCCGGCTACGCCAAGATGGTGCTCGGCTACTTCGGGAAGACCCCCGTTCCGCCGGACCCCGAGATCGTCAAGAAGGCGAGCGAGTTCATGGCGTCGAGCGACCTCAACAAGGCGTACAGCGAGCCCACCACGAAGACGGTGCTCGAGATGAACGACGCCGACCCCAAGAAGGGCGGCGCGGTTGCGAAGAAGATGCTCGAGGACGCCGGGCTTCCCGTCACCGACGAGAACATCTTCATCGCCGCGTCCTGCAAGGAGAAGGGCATCCTCTTCCTCAAGGATCCCTCCAAGGCGCCGATGGGCTGCCGCTTCGCGGAAGAGGCCAAGCCCGCCGCCAAGGGCGGCGCGGTCACCGTCACGATCAACGGCAAGGCCTACGGCGTCGAGATTAAGGGCGACGGCAAGGCGGTCGTCAACGGCAAGCCGGTCGACTTCAAGGCCGAGGCGGGCCTCAAGGCCGTCGCTCCGGCTGCCGCCGCGCCTGCGGGCGGGCAGGAAGTCAAGGCCCCTGTTCCCGGAACGGTTCTCCGCGTCACCGCGTCGAGCGGCACGAAGGTCTCGAAGGGCGACGAGATACTCGTCATGGACGTCATGAAGATGGAGACCCCGGTCACCGCTCCGTGCGACGGCACCGTGACGGTCCTCGTCAACGCGACGGACAAGGTTGCCACCGGCGACGTGCTCGCCACCATCGGTTGAGGAGCGGAACGATGAAGAAATTCCTATTGGCGCTGCTGGTCCTGTCCGCCGGATTCGGCGTCCGGGCCGAGGGCGACTGGCGCACCACGCTCGGCAAGGTGCAGGACTTCTGCAAGGACTTCGGGTTCATGGGGTTCGCGAAGAAGGAGGCGCCGGCCTACATTACCGGCAACTTCGTCGAGGCGGACCGTCCGGCGAAGCCCGACTTCACGCAGGCGCTCAAACCTGCGGCGGAGTATGCGAACCGCAACGGATTCTGGGTCGTCAACGAGGATCAGGCGAAGGCCTACTCCACCGAGAAGCATGCCTTCAAGGTGGGCGACTGGGTCGGCGGCTACTTCGACGACAAGGGCGCCTTCGTCCCCGGCCACGAGGTGAAGACCCTGTTCGGCATGCCCTACGGCGTCGGACAGCTCATCATGATCCCGATCTGCCTCGTCCTCATGTACCTCGCGATCGTGAAGGGGTTCGAGCCCTTGCTGCTGCTGCCGATCGGCTTCGGCGGGCTTCTGGCGAACTGCCCGATGGCGGGCGTGACCGCGCCGGCGATGATGCACGACGGCGTGATCACGTTCATGTCCAGCGGGGTGGCGGCGATGTCCGGCGGCATCGTCGAGCCGGGCGGCTTCCTCCACTACTTCTTCAGCTTCGGAATCGACACCGGCATCTTCCCGATCATGATCTTCATGGGCGTCGGCGCGATGACCGACTTCGGTCCGCTGATCGCCAACCCCAAGACGGCGCTCCTCGGCGGCGCCGCGCAGTTCGGCATCTTCTTCGCGCTCTTCGGGGCGCTCGGCCTCGCGGCCGTGTTCGGACAGGACTTCTTCGGGGTCGATCCCCTCAAGGCGGCCGCCTCGATCGGCATCATCGGCGGCGCGGACGGTCCGACGGCCATCTGGCTCACCTCGCGCCTCGCCCCGAACCTGCTTGGCGCGATCGCGGTGGCGGCGTATTCCTACATGGCGCTGGTGCCGATCATCCAGCCGCCGATCATGAAGGCGCTGACCACCAAAGAGGAGCGCGCGATCGCCATGCCGCCGCTCCGCGAGGTCAAGAAGATCGAGAAGATATGCTTCCCGCTCATCGTGCTGCTGCTGTGCGCGATCCTCCTGAAGGACGCGGTGCCGCTGATCGGCGCGCTCATGCTCGGCAACCTCGCGAAGGAAGTGGGGCCCTCGGTCGCCCGTATCGCGGACACGATGTCCAACGCGCTCATCAACATCGTGACGATCATGCTCGGGCTCTCCGTCGGCTCGAAGCTCGCGTGCGAGAAGTTCCTCTCCGGGACGACCCTCGGCATCCTCGCGCTCGGCCTCGTCGCGTTCTGCGTGGGTACAGCGGCGGGCGTCATCATGGCGAAGATCATGAACCTCTTCTCGAAGGAGAAGGTGAATCCGCTCATTGGCTCGGCGGGCGTCTCGGCCGTTCCGATGGCCGCGCGCGTCTCGAACAAGGTGTCGCTTTCGGAGAATCCGACCAACTTCATCCTCATGCAGGCGATGGGCCCGAACGTCTCGGGCGTGATTGGCTCTGCTGTTGTCGCGGGTGTTCTCTACACGCTCTGCCGCTAACTATAATGGCCTGGTCGCGCGAGCGGGTTTCCGTTGCCGCGTACTTCGCGGTTCTTGGGCTCGTCTGCGCGACCTGGGGGTCGTCGATTGACGACATGAAGCTGCTCCTGGGGCTCAACGACGCCCAGCAGGGGTGGCTTCTTCTTTCCGGGCCAGTCGGCAATCTCTTGAGCTTCACGTTCGCGAGCGCGCTCGTGACGCGGCTCGGCAGCCGCCGGAGTCTCGTCCTCGCGACCTCTGCCTACCTCTGCGCGGCGCTTGGCGTCGCGGCGTGCTTCTTTTTCCGCGCCCCCGTTCCGTTCTGGTGCGTGGCGATCGCGACTCTCGGCGGAACGGGCAACGTCTTCAACATCTCAGTGAACACCCAGGGCGGCCTCGTCGAGAAGAAGTCGGGTTGCACGATCATGAACTCGTTCCACGCGATGTTCAGCCTGCTGTGTCTCGCGGGCGGGCTGCTTGCGCTTTTCGCGGCCTCTTCGGGTGTTTCCGTTGAATATCGGTTCTTCGCCGTTCTCGCCGTCGCCGTCGTCGCGCACCTTGTGTTCTTCCCGGGGCTCCCGAAGGAAAGCGACGTCGCGAAGAAGGAGAAGGGCGAGGGCTTCCGCCGCCCGGACATGCCGCTTTTCCTGATCGGCGTCGCCGCGCTCGTCATCATGGGCTGCGAGGGGTCGATCAACGACTGGGTTGGCGTGTTCTACCGCGATTCGCTGAACGCCGTGGACGGACGCATCAAGTGGGGCTTCTGCGCCGTTTCCGCGACGATGACGCTCGGGCGCTTCGTCACGGACCGCTTCGTGAACAGATTCGGCGGTGTCCGCGTCCTCCGCGTTCACTGCGCACTCGTCGCCGTCGGTCTCGGCATCGCGCTTTCGTCGCCGTTTACCGGGCTTTCGGGGCTTCCGCTCCATCTTCTCGCGACGGCTGGGTATGCAATCGCCGGCTACGGGATATCCGCGCTCGTACCGATTCTCTACTCGAAGGCCAACCGCACGAAGTCGATGCCTGCGGGCTCGGCAATCACGTTCGTCGGCTCGATGGGCTTCCTTGGCTACTTCGTCTGGCCGCCGATGATAGGGCATGTCGCCGAGGCGACATGTCTTTCTCTCGCGCTCGGCATCTTCGCAGTGCTGATCCTTGTCTGCCTTTTCCTTCGTTTTGACAACGATTGAACTATTATATTTCTGCCCGTTTGTCCGCCGTTCCGACCCATTTTTTGGTATAATATACAAACATGAAGCAGTTGTTGTCATTTGCGCTCGTCCTTGTGCTGTGCGCCGAGGTCGAGGCGTCGTGGTACTGGCCTTTTTCTTCGGACGAAGAGCCGAAGCCGCCGCGCGTCTCCGAGCTGATGGAGCCGGCGTCCGTGATGATTGACGAGGCGTATGACCTCGCGGACGAGGGCAAGACGTCGGAAGCCGTTGAAAAATACCGCGAGGCGCTTGCAGAACTCGACAGAGTGGAGGCCGAAAATCCCGACCGCGTGAAGGAACCCGAGTTCAACACCCTCAAGAACAAGCGTGCGACCGTCAAGGCGGCGATTGACTCTCTGCTGCTTTCCGAGGCTCAGGACAACGCGAGGACGATAGCCATCTCCGACACGACCGAGCTCCAGAAGAAATACGACGCCAAGCACGGCAAGGCGCCGAAGCCGGAAGAGACTGCCGCGACGCCGGCGCCAGAGGAGGCAAAACCAGAAACGACTGAAGCCCCCGACGCGTCGGCGAAGCCCGAGCTAACGGTGGTTTTGCAGAGGCCGAAATCCAAGATGGCGATTGCGCTCGAGGATCTTGCGAAGCGCGACTTCGCGGCCGTTGAACTCACGGTCAAGGAGATCCTCGACGAGAGGCCGAACGACGCGGCGGCGCTGAACCTCAAGGCCGCGGCCGAGATGGCGCAGGGCGACGCGAAGGCCGCCGAGAAGACGCTTGACCAGGCGATAATGTCGAATCCCCGCGGCTATCACGCCTATTACAACATGGCGCGGCTCATGGCCAGCTTGAAGGGCAACATGTCTGGCGCGAAGCGCTATTACGAGGCGGGGAGGTCCCTCGGCGGCCCCGTCGACGCGAAACTTGAGGAGCTTTTGAAATGATTGCGCTTGCCGCCGCCTTGCTGATTTCGACGAACGCGCCCGCGGCCGAGGTTGTCGCGAACTGCCGCTCGATGATACCGGCCGACGCCGAGCTCAAGGGACGCATCGTTCTGAGGAGCCGCAAGGGAATCGTCCAGGCCGAATACGGCTACGACCTCGTCAGGAAGGCGGGCGAGACCGACCTCAAGCTTACGAAGGACGACAAGGACGTCGAATTCGAGAAGTCGGGGCAGATACTCGGCACCGATGTGACGTGGAGCGATTTGACACTCGACTACCTCTGGTGGGACGACGTCTCCTTTGACGCCGAGCGCGAGGGCGAGACAGTCCACGGCCAGGTCTGCACCGTAATCGTGATGAAGAAGGGCGAGAGGCAGGTGCGCGTATGGGTCGACCGCAAGACGGGCGCCCTCATGCAGGCCGAGGAGATGAAGGACGGCAAGGCCGTGCGCCGGCTCTGGGGAACCCGGCTCAAGAAATTTGGGGAACGCTGGATGGCCAATGTGATGGAAGTTGAAACCGTCGGGTCTGGCCACCGTACGAAAATAACAGTCGAAGAACTAAAAGTGGAGGAATCAAAATGAAGAAGAAACTCAAGCTTGTCGCGAAGATCCTGTTGTGGGTGCTTGCGGGCGTCGTGGTGCTGTTGCTTGCGCTGCCGCTCTGGATCGGGCCTGTAGTGAAAGGCGTCGCAAATGCCGTCGTCCCCGGCATCACGGGAACCGACTTCCACCTTGGCGAGTTCGGGCTCAACCCCTACACCGGCACGCTCCACGTCGGTGACATGCAGCTCGCGAACCCGACGAACTTCTCCGAGAAGAACGCGGTGGACCTCAAGGCGTTCGACGTCGATTTCGCTATGACCTCGCTCTTCTTCGGCAAGAAGTACCGCGTAGAGTTTGTCGAGGTCAACGGCGTGTTCGTTCACGTGGACGTCCCGAAGGCTGCCAACTTCCTGCAGATAGCCGAAAACGCCACAGGCGGCGGGGATGACGATGAAGCCGAAGCGCAGACGGTCGATGTCAAGGCACCCGAGGCGCAGCAGACCGAGGCGCAGCAGGCCGAATCGACCAAGACCGAGCCTGAACAGCAGGAGGAGAAGGAGTCCAAGGGCGTGCAGATCGACCGCATAACCCTTAAGGACGTGACGGTGAAGTACGGGCTTCCGGTCAAGATTCCGATGGATCTGGAGCTCGATGGCATCGGTGCGGACTCTGAATACGGCGCGGCGTTCATGGACGTCTGGATCGCCGTCAAGGACAAGGTGCTGTCCGCTGCCAATTCCGTTGGTGGCGCGCTCGGCGACTTGGGCAAGGGCGCAGCCAATGCCTTGAAAGACGCCAGTGGTGCTGCGGCTGACGCTCTAAAGGACGCCAGTGGTGCTGCGACAGACGCTCTAAAGGACGCCAGTGGTGCTGCGACAGATACCTTGAAGGATGCCGGCGGCGCTACGGCTGACGCCTTGAAGAGCGCTGGTGGCGCTGCGACAGATGCCCTCAAGAGCGCGGGCGACGGGCTGAAGGGCCTGTTCGGGAAATAATTTTACTAAGGCAAAACAATTCGCAGACGAAAAAGGCAGGAAATGGAAAAGAAGGCACAGAAGAGGAAAGACCGCCGCGTAGAGATGTCGGTCGAAGGTCTCAAGGACGATTTCGCGTGGCACCTCAGGTACTCGCTCGCGAAGGGAGACACGCGCGCGACCGAGCGCGACGAATACACCGCGTTTGCAATGGCCGTCCGCGACCGCCTCGTCGAGCGCTGGATCTCGACTCAGGAGGAGTATGCGCGCCAGAACACGAAGCGCGTCTACTACATGTCGCTCGAGTTCCTGATCGGGCGACTCCTCGGCAACAACGTCATCAACCTGAAGGCCGACCAGCTCTGCCGCGAGGCCCTGAAGGAATACGGCATAGACTGGAACAGCCTGAGGGACTACGAGTCCGACGCGGGACTCGGCAACGGCGGTCTCGGCCGTCTCGCCGCGTGCTACATCGACTCGATGTCTACCCTGAACCTCGCCGGCATGGGCTACGGGCTCCGCTACGACTACGGCATCTTCCGCCAGAAGATCGTGAACGGTTGCCAGGTAGAGGAGCCGGACCACTGGCTCAAGAACGGCTATCCGTGGGAGATGGCGCGTCCCGAGTATGCCCAGCACGTCCACTTCGGCGGCCACGTCGAGTGCCGCACGGACGGCGGCCGCCAGCAGTGGTACTGGGTTCCAGCCGAGACGGTCGAGGGCGTCCCGTACGACCTCCCGATCGTTGGCTACGACAAGGCCGTCAACTCGCTCCGCCTCTGGAGCGCAAAGGCCGTGGACGACTTCGACCTTGCCAACTTCGACAAGGGTTCGTACGTCGAGGCCGTCGAGCAGAAGGTGCTTGCGGAGAACCTGACGAAGGTCCTCTACCCGAACGACAACACGATGCAGGGCAAGGAGCTCCGCCTTCGCCAGCAGTACTTCTTCGTCGCCTGCTCGCTCCGCGACATTTTGAGGCGCTTCCGCCAGACGAACGACAGCTGGGACGCGCTTCCCGACAAGGTGTTCATCCAGCTGAACGACACGCACCCGACGCTCGTCGTGCCGGAGCTCATGCGCATCCTCATCGACATCGAGGGGCTTGACTGGGACAAGGCGTGGGACCTGACGCGCCGCTCGACCGGCTACACGAACCACACGATCCTTCAGGAGGCGCTCGAGAAGTGGCCTGTCCCGATGATGGAACGCCTTCTCCCGCGCCATCTCCAGATCATCTACGAGATCAACGGGCGTTTCCTCCAGGAGATCAGCTCGCTCTATCCTGGCGACATCAAGAAGCTCCAGCGGATGTCGCTCATCGACGAGAACGGCGAGCGCTACGTCAGGATGGCGAACCTCTGCGTCGTCGGCACGTCTTCCGTGAACGGCGTCGCCGAGCTCCACACCGAGATCCTCAAGTCCACGCTCTTCAAGGACTTCTACGAGCTTTGGCCCGAGAAGTTCCACAACGTCACTAACGGCATCACGCCGCGCCGCTGGCTCCTGAAGGCGAACCCCTCGCTTTCGCAGCTCATCACGGAGTCGATCGGCGACAGCTGGATCACGCGCCTCGACGACCTCAAGAAGCTCGAAAAGTTCGCGAACGACTCGAACTTCCTCTCGGCGATGGCGAAGATCAAGCGCAGCAACAAGGGCCAGCTCGCGAACTGGACGAAGAAGAACCTCGGCATCGAGCTCAACCCCGACGCCATCTTCGACGTCCAGGTGAAACGCCTCCACGAGTACAAGCGCCAGCTCATGCTCGCGATCTACATCGTCATGTTCTACAACCGGCTCCTCAACGACCCGAAGTACGATCCCGTGCCGCGCCAGTTCATCTTCGCGGCGAAGGCGGCCCCCGGGTACTACATGGCGAAG
>CACZHC010000097.1 GCA_902780865.1 uncultured bacterium | reverse complement strand
AAGCGCGACGCGAACCTGCGGACGGTCTGAGGCGTGAGGGAAATCTCAGGGACCATCACGATCGCGCCGCGGTCAGACTCAAGCTCCTTCGCAATCGCCTGGAGATACACCTCGGTCTTGCCCGACCCAGTGACGCCGAAGAGAAGGACTGGCTTTGTCGCGGCGGATATGACGCCGAGCGCCGCAGTCTGCTCGTCATTCAGCGGAAGCGGTTTCGTCGGAAGGATGCGGCGCATGTTGCCGAGGGGATCGCGGCGCTTTTGCCGCGGAGCGATTGTGACAAGCCCAAGCCGCCCCAGCTCCTTGAGAGACGCCGGAGTCGTCTTGAGCTCGCGGCAGAGCTGCTGCATCCAGCCGCCGCCGAGGCGGACGATCTGGTCATAGAGCCACTGGCGGCGAGCCGTCATTGGGACAGGCACAGGCACAAGGGCTGGCGAGATGAAGTAGAGCTCCTTAGCCCGCGCGTTGGGCTTCACGACGGCGGCGGGGACAGCGGCTTTCAAGACAGACTCTACAGGTGCGGCGGTATAGCAAGCGAGAGCGCGCACAAGCTCAAGGAGACGAGTCGAGAAAAACGGCTCTTCATCGACGATGGCTGAAATTGGCTTTAGCTCGTAGGGCCTTTCCCCTGACCCCTGACCCCTGACTCCTGACCCCTGACCCCTGACTCCTGACCCCTGACCCCTGACCCCTGACCCCTCATCTCCAATCTCCATCGCGAAGCCGCGGGCGGTGCGGTGGCCGAACGGAACGGAAAGAAGCTGGCCGACGGCCAGCTTCTTTTCAAGCGCTTCCGGCACCTCGTAGTCGAAGAGCCTGTCGAGCGCCAGGTCGATCGCGACCCTGACAAGCATCAGAGCTTCATGAACTCGGGCTTGTCGTCGAGGTTGGAGTTGTCGAAGCCCTGGTGGTTGAAGATGACGCTGTACTTCGAGTACCTCTGCTTGATGACCTGCGAGGCGCCGCCCTTGCGGACGAGCACCCAGGCCTTGTTGCCGAAGGGCGTATCGCGCTCGCCCTTGCCGTTGCCGCACTCGACTTCGGTCGACTCATCGCCCTGAACCTTGCTCTGAAGAGCGGAGTTGAGAGTAGAATACTCGACGTTGCGGGAAACAAGCACGGGAACGACGTCGGCCATTTCGCTCTGGACGTTCTTGGCGACAAGCCACGCGATGTTGTCCTGCTTGAGCGTAGTGCCCGACGCGCCGGGAACGCCGCCGCCGGAGAGAACGCCGATATCGACTTCGACGTAAGGTTTCCACCTCGCGGAGTCGCTCTTGTTCTCAAAGTCGAAGAGATACTTGAAGTAGTCGGTGGACGAAGAAGCGCCGATGAGCTGCTTGTCGTCCTCATCAAGACCCTCGGTCTCGTCGGAAGGCCAGATCGACGACAGACCCGCCGCCTCGCGGTCGGTGTTCGCCTGCGTGATCGCGACGAAGAGGTTACGACCGCGCATCGCCATCGCCGCCGTGTTCGCGTTCAGCATCGCGGCAGAAATCGCCGGGAAGAGCGCACCCATGAGAATGCCGAGAATGCCGATTACGACGAGCAACTCGACGAGAGTAAAGCCTTTGCTAGACTGTTTCATTTTTTGTGCCTTTCAATGTTGGTTTCTGAAACTGTGAGTATTATCGCATAAATCTTTCTTCTGTTCAAGTGCCTTTTGGGAAAATTCTCCTTTTTAAGATTTTCTGAAGGGAAAGAGTCTCCTATGTCCTGACGCTCCGCGCGAGGGTGACGCTCCACACACGCCACGCCCCGGCGTCCTTGAGCGTCTTGGCACATTCCGAAAGAGTAGATCCTGTAGTCATGATGTCGTCGACGAGAAGGATCGTCCGCCCGCGCACAAGCTCAGGTTCGCGTACAACGAATGTCCCCTTCACGTTTTCGGCTCGCTCTTCCTCCGAAAGCGAGCTCTGGCGCTTAGGGTGCCCAGTCCTTGCGACAGCACTTCCAAGAAAACGCCTGTCCAAGCGCTTCGCGAGCGACTCGGCAAGAAGTGCGCTTTGGTTGTATCCGCGGTTAATCCTGTGGCTGAGCGTAGTCGGGATGGCGATAACGGCGTCGATCGCCGCAACGTCGAACCGCGACCGCGCGGCGGCCTCGATCCAGTCAACAAAATCGTCCCTGAGCCAGATGCTGTTCTTGAACTTGTAGCCGTTGATTATCTCCCTCGTCTCGCACTCGAACCGCACCGCGCTCGCAGCGTCGTCGATTTCGTACATGCCGTCCTCGGGGCGGACGAAGGGAATCCTGTTAAGACACTCGGCGCAGATGTACCGCGCTTCGCGGTCTACAGGACGTCCGCATATCTCGCAGTTCCTCGGCCAGAGGAGATCAAGAACTCTTCGCCAGACTTTCACTGCGGATATTGTATCACAAACACCTTGCGCCGACGCACGAAAAATGATACTCTCTTTGCATGAAGGAAACGACTGGAAACATCATGGACCGGCGCTCGTTTCTGCGCGCGGCAGGAGCGGCGGCGGCACTTCTTCCGACACGCGGATTCCCGGCGATACTCAAGCTCAGGAAGCCATGCGAAATGCTTTCCCACGCCGCGATCGGGTGCGGCAACCAGGCCCGCTACGACCTGGGCGAAATCGCATCGCATCCAGAAGTCAACATCACCGCGCTCTGCGACGTGGATTCCGCCTATCTCGAAGAGGCGCACAGGCGCTTCCCCGACGCGAGGATCTACCGGGACGCGTTCGAGATGTTCGCCGCCGAAGGCGACAAGATCGATTCCGTGAACGTCTCGACGCCCGACCACACCCACGCGCAGTACATCGTCGAAGCGCTCAAGCGCGGGCTGAACGTCTATGGACAGAAGCCCCTGTGCCACGACCTCGCCGAAAGCCGCGCCGTCGCGCGTCTCGCCGCCGAGAAGAAGGTCGTTACCCAGATGGGGACTCAGATCGCCGCCTGGCAGTGCGACCGCAGGACGGCAGACGTCATAAGTCGCGGCTGGATCGGCGAAATCAGCCACGTGTGGCTTTTCTCGACGCGGCGTCCAGAGCCGAACCCGTCAAGATACCGCTGGCCGCGCGAATCTGCGCCAGTCCCGGAAACGCTCGACTGGAAGCTTTGGCTCGGTCCTGCGAAATGGCGCCAATATGCCGCAGGCTCCTACCATCCGGGGGTTTGGCGCATGTGGAGGGATTTCGGCACGTCCTGGCTCGGCGACCTCGGGCTACACCTCATGAGCCCGGTGTGGCTCGGCATGCAGCTCGGCGACACTCTTCCCGAGTCTGTCACGGCCGAGATCTCGGACGACGACTGGACTCCCGAGCAACGCGAGCAGTTCTGGCCGACGATGTCGCATGTCACATGGACTTTCCCCGGCATCAAGGCGAGCGGCATGAAGCCGTTCGAGGTGGAATGGTGCGACGGCTTTGGCAATGTCGCCTTCCGGCTCGAGCCCAAGTTCCTGCCTCCTGCGCGCCTGCGCGACATCGCGGCGCTTACGCCCATGGGCGACCTGCCCGCGCAGGGCCGCGTCATCGAGGGATCGGAAGGATGGATACTTTCCACGCACTACGACAAGGAGCCGTACTGCGTGCTCAAGAACGGCACCGTAGTGAAGGACCTGCCCGGAGTCAAGACCGCCCCGACGCACTACCACCAGTATGCGGACTGCTGTCTAAGAGGAGGAAGGACGACAAGCCCCTTCTCGATGGCCTGCCGCCTCACAGAATGGGGATTCCTGGGCAATCTCGCGCAGCTTCGCCCGGGCGAGCGTCTCGACTGCGCGGAGGAAATCAAGAAAAGCGAAGGAGCCGCATGAACGCGAAATCAGCAATTCTCGGAGTCATGGCCTCGGCGGCCATGTTACTGACGGCCGAGCCCTCGGGCGACCGTCCCAACGACTCGCACGCATGGGCGGTGCACGACGTGAACCGTCCCGACCCCGTAAAAGTCGCGGCAGCGCCCGGAAAGCCGCCAAGCGACGCCATCGTGCTGTTCGACGGCACGGAAGAGTCCATCGCGCGCAACTGGCGCGACGGCAAGGGCAATCCGACAAAGTGGACGGTCAAGGACGGCGCTTTCGTATGCACGCCCGGCTCTGGCGGCGCATTCACCGCGGAGGAATTCGGCGACTGCCAGCTCCACGTGGAATGGAAGACGCCGAAAGACGACCTCTATGGCTGGGGCAACTCGGGCGTCATCTTCATGGGCAGGTACGAGATACAGATACTCGACTCGTCCGACGTCCGGCCTTCGCGCTCGCCGTGGAAACCGGCGAACTACGCGGACGGACAGGCGGGAGCCGTATACGGGCAGAACCCTCCGCTCGTCCAGCCATGCCGCGCCGCAGACGAATGGCAGACTTACGACATCGTCTTCCATCCGCCGCTCTACGAGGGGAAGCGGCTCGTAGACCCAGGGTCCACGACGGTCTTCTTCAACGGCGTCCTGGTGCAGGACGACTTCCCGTTTCAGGGCTGCACGACCTGGTGCCGTAGGATCCAGCACGCCGAAAAGTCCTCCGGACCGCTGATGCTCCAGGACCACGGGCATCCGGTGCCGTTCCGCAACATCTGGATAAGGCGAATCCCGTCCCGCTACGCCGACACCGTAAACGGCGGCATAGGGCTGAAGAGAGGCGACGTCGCCGAGCTACGCCACCGGCTCGCGGCCGAGTCCCTCGCTTTCGCGGAGGAGGCGAAGGATCCGGCAGAGCGCTTCATACGGCTTTGGGAGTCATACTGCTACGAACCCGACCGCGCGGTCAAGGCCCGTTTCGCAGCCGCCGAGAAGGAATGCCTTTCCGCGCTCGCCGAAGGCCGTGGCGACCTAAGCGTCCCGGAGAGGTTCCATGCGTTCAAGCGCTTTGTGGACATGCTCGTCAGGACAGGCTGGATGCCGGGCGACGCGGCCATCAAGAAGGCGCTGGACAAAAGCCAGAAGCCGCCCAAGCCGACGGCTCCGAACATGCGCGACATTTAAGCCGCGCCGTTAGGCCCTTCAAAAAGAGGCGTCGAGAAGTATCGCTCGGCGGTGTCAGGCAGAACCGTGACGACCGTCTTGCCTGCGCCGAGACGCTTTGCGAGCTTCAGCGCGGCAAAGACATTCGTGCCGGCGGAGATGCCGGCGAGAAGCCCTTCCTTCGCCGCGAGATCGCGCGCGCAGCCAAGCGCCTCCTCGTCGGTGACGACGCAGATGTGTGAGTATATCTGCGTATTCAGGTTGTCTGGTATAAGCCCGTCTCCAATGCCCATCTGGAGATGAGTGCCGACCGTGCCACCAGCGAGGATCGCGGCGTTCTTTGGCTCAACGGCCCAGATTTCTATGCTGGGGTTCTGCGCCTTAAGGACTTCGCCGATGCCGCTCAAAGTTCCGCCAGTTCCAACTCCAGAGCAGAAGCCGTGAATGGGCTTCGCCGCCTGCTCCATGATCTCGAGCGCGGTTCCGTGGCGGTGCGCGGCAGGGTTCGCCGGATTCGAAAACTGCTCGGGAACAAAGACCTTCGGGTTCTCCTTCGCCATGCGCTGGGCGATGGCGCAGCACTCCGCGATTGCGTCGCCGATGTTGCCCGCGTCATGGACTAGTATCACCTCGGCGCCGTAGTGCCGCACGAGCTTGCGCCTCTCCTCGCTTACGCTGTCGGGCATGACGATCACCGTCTTGTAGCCCTTCACCGCTCCGACGAGGGCGAGCCCGATTCCCTGGTTGCCGCTCGTGGGCTCCACGATTATGGAATCCGGCCCGAGAAGTCCGCGCGACTCGGCGTCGCGTATCATGTTGTAGGCGGTGCGCGTCTTGATGGAGCCGCCGACGTTCAGCGCCTCGAACTTGACGAGCACCTCGGCCATGTCCGGCGTCGTCATGCGGTTGAGCCGCACGAGAGGCGTGTGGCCCATTGCGTCAAGAATAGTGTCGCAGATCATGTGTGCCTTCCCTCATTTGCCGGGCGACGCGCCCTTTTTCATTTCGGCGTCGACACGCTCCTTGGTTCGCTTGACCTCGGGCGAGTCTGGAAGCGCCTCAAGCGCGCGCTCCACATACGGCAGCGCCCCCTTCGGGTCTCCCTGGCGAAGGTGGCATTGCGCGAGATTGTTGAGAACGGCGGGATCGTTGGGGCGAAGCTTGAGGCAGCGCTCGAGGTAAACCTGCGCACGCGCGTACTGCTTCTGCACGAAGTAGTCCATGCCGAGCGCGAAGTTCGCCTCGGGATTGTCGAGGTCGACGGCGAGCACCTGCTGCGCGAAGATCCTCGCGCGGGCGAAGTCGGCGCGCGCGAGCCCGGCCCGAAGGCCTTCCTGCGGCGTCATGCGCTCGAGCTTCTTGCGGCTCGCCCACGCCATCGTCGCGCGAATCCTCGCGAGCGCGGCGTTTTTCTTGTCGAGCTCGTCGGCAAGATGCGTCTCTTCCATGGCAAGATCCCTCTCTCCGCGCTCGTCGTAGGCGTTGGCGCGGTGGCGCGAAAGAATCGCCAGCCGCCACTGCGCGAAGATGAAGGCGTCGTGGAGCTTGCGGTCGGCGATCTTGTCGGGCTGCCACCGGGCGTACAGCGCGAGCATGCGCTTCGCGAGATTGCGCGCGGCAGATGCGCCGCGCTCGGCCTCTTCGTCAGAAAGCCCTTCCGGACGAGCGACGAGGCCGGAACAGCGCGGCATGGGCCGACCGTCGCGCCGCCAGAGCTCGAAGCCGATCTGGATCGCATACTCCCGCGCCTTGTCGGGGCGCGTGCGCACCCACATCCTCAACGCGTCGGCAGAACCGCTTTCGAGAAGCGCCTTGTCCACCGCGTTTGTCACGCCGCGCGTCCGGATGTAGATCTCGCGGCTTTCGGCCGCGGCGCCCATCATCGAAAGCGCGCGAAGCTCGCGGCCCTCGGTGGCGGCGGCAAGTTCGACCGCGGCGTCAAGCCCTCCGTCGGTGAAGAGCCACCTGACGTCGCGGCACTCCTCGGCCGTCTCGCGCGCGACCGCGTCGACGGTCGACAGCATAGCCCGTTCGACGCGCTGGGAGCGGAACGGGACGACGCAGGAGAGCACGATTATCGGCTCAAGCAGGAACACGGCGCGGACGATGCGCTGGAGACGCCTGGCCGACGCAAGCGCAGGGGCGGCGTCTTCGGCCTCCAGCGCGTCGGGGAAACGCAGTGTCTCTATGCGGCGGAAGTTCCTCAGGAAAAGCTCGATGACGAAGACGGCGAGCGACCAGACGGCCGAAAGCGCGCAGAGGTAGACGGCAATGCACTTGAGGAGCCCGTCCGCGACACATCCGCCGCCCCACGTCCAGAACCAGAGCGACTTCGCGCCTGCGAGCTGCGAGAACGCGATTACGCCAAACGCCGCAAATGCCGCGCCGTAGACGTAGGCGAGATGCTTTTCGTCGTCCGTCGCACGGCGGATGAGCTGGAACTCTATGACGACAGGAAGGACCGTGCCCGCGAGAATCAGCGCCGCACCGGCAGGCGAGACAGTGGAAAGCAGCGCCTTTATGTAGAGAATCGGCACTTCGAGCGCATAGTCGCCCCATGTCCAGTCAAAGGCCGCGAGACCGTCGAGGCATGAAAAGGCATAGACCTCAAGCGCGACGCCCGCGAAAAGGCCGATTCCGAACGCGAGCGTTAGACGAAGCGACATGAACGCCCTGGCGAACGGACTCTCCTCTGGCGCCTCGAGGACTCCGGCGTTGCGCAGATGCCGTCTCACGCCGAGCGTACCGACCACGACTACGAAAAGCACAGCGCCGATCGGCGTATCTGCCGCGAGAAGCCCAAGGACGGCGAATGTCGCGAAAAGAAGAAAGCGGCGGTCGGTCCTGATGTGCTCAAGAAAGAGAATCGCGGCGAAGGCCACAAGGAGGAGCTGGAGCGAAATCGGCGCAGCAGAAGAGGATGATTCCCTGGAAGAGGACGAACCTGACGGCCCGCCGCCACCACGAGGCGACGTGCATGCCGCGGAGAAGCGTCGCCGGGAGCATCATCTCCAGGAGGATTGACGAGAGCAGCGCGAAGACACCAAGAGAGACGTGGCCAGCCGTCCTTAGCACCGTTTCGGCCGTTGCGAGGCCGTAGTTCCGACAGAGCGGCGCGGCTATATGCTGCCAGAGAAGCCCGAGGGGACTGGTCGGCGGCCTGAGCCCCGCGGCCGCCGCGAGGTCGTCCATCAGATCGGGAGGCGTCGAGTCAAACCGCCAGAACCAGGCAAGTGCGGCAATGGCCGCGCCAAGAAGAAGCACGTACAGACGGTCCAAAAACCTCTGTCTGCCGTCAGTCATCATGCTGTCAGGCGACTTCGCCCATGCGTCTCCTGCGGAGCGCAAGGAGCGCGACGCCCATCAACGTCAAGAGCCCGCCCGACGGCTCTGGCACCGCCTGGAAGGAGCCTGGCGTCCAGATTGCCGACGCAGGCGGATTCATATTAAACGACGGACGGATATAGCCCGCATCGACAAGCTGAGTATACGTCATCGACGAGCTCTGCGCGACAGTCGTCCAGCTGCTGTCTGTGACATTGCCAAGCTCAAGAATGAAACTGTACTCTGGGGAGCCCTTGGATATCGCCGACTGAATGCCGTCCGGAGTACCAGCGCCCCAGACCCCACCAAATTCGTCGAAATCGATGCCGTTCTCTCCAGGAGTGCTCACTGTCGGCGAAGAATAGAGGTCGAGGAATGTGTCGCTGTCACCGCCGATCACGCGCACACGCGCAGCCGACCAAGAGCCCTCTGTGGCAGCTTCGTATGTCTCCAAATAGGCTTTGATGCCCTGCGAATCGGGGCCACCACCCGAGACTGTCGCATCGGAGCCCACCATCCAGTAGAGAACGCCTTCCTCGGCGGATGCGACACGCACCGTCAGGACAACCGCGGCTAGAGCCGCCAGTCTCAAAAGACGCACGCTCATTCCGCACCTCCGAACTTGATCACGAGCGCGCCTTCAGACTTGCGCGTATACCAGAAGCCCGTACCTGCCGGAATCACGACGCCGCTGCTGTCGACCTGGACCTGCTTTGTCCGCTTGCCGGTCTGCTGCAGCTCTCGATGGACCCACTTGTCGCCCGAGCGGTAGTGAGAGACTTCGAAGCCGAGTGCGTCGAGAATGACGATGCGGTCGCCGTCGCCTGGCGTTGTCTCGACCCCATTGCCGTCATAGAACTTAAGCGCACCAAGCGTGGTGTCGTCCGTCGTCGGGTTGGCGACGAGCGTATTGCCGGGATTCTCCGCCGTGCCGCCCGCGAGTTCAACTTCGTAATTGTCGCCCGTGTAGCGGCCGATCAAGTAGTAGTACTTGGTGGACGGATTGGACCTGACGAGCCAGAACGCATTGCCGCGCGGGAACTGCGCATCATCGGCATCAATGACATCAACACCGTTCGTCGTGACGGTTGCGAGCGCCTTCCAGCCGCTTTCGCCGCCATTACTCCAGGCGTTGAACTTGCCGCTCGCCGCCTTGTATGCCAGAATCATGTCGTCCGCCGAAATGCCGTTCTGGTTGACGACATCGTTGGCAACGATGTTGGTCGGCGTTTCAGTGTCAACGGACATCGAGTACCAAGGCACAGCCGTCACCGTGTTCATGTTCGTGCTCGAGACGCGCATGACGCCGACGGTTGCGCAAGAAGCGAGCACCGCCTCGCCAGCGCCTGTCTCGGCGGTTTCGTTCGTCGATACGAGCACCATGTTGAAGACATAGAGGCCAGTAGAGTCATTTCCGTCCTCGAAGCCGAGCGGCACGTTCATATTGTACTTGTCGCTCAACGCGCCCTGCGTGAACGTGCTCTCGCCCTTCAGCTTCTTGTCAAGGCGGAAGCGGATGTTCAGACCTGTGTTGCGCAATGCCTCGACGTTCGGGAAGTGGACGACGAACGAATCCTTGTTGACGCGGCTGCCGCGCTGCATGATCGTCGCCACCAGCTTCTTGGAGAGATCCTGCCGGTCAATGACATAGTTCTGCCAAAGCTTCAGGCCGTTGTCGCAGACTCTGTCGAGGTTCGCATAACGATCGTCACGATCGGCAAAATGCTCGCTCGTTTCGCCGGTACTTCTGAGGAGCCAGCCCGGATCGCTCACGTTGATCTCCGTCTTGTAGCCCTCTTTTCCGTCCATGTTGACCTTGTAGTCCCAACCCTCGATCGTGAACGTGCAGTTCGTCGTAAAGGTCGCGTGGTTCGGCGCCGAGACGCGGAAGTAGAGCTTGTATTCGCCCGGCTGCGTGAAAGCCGGCACCTCGCCCTGCCATTCGCCCGCTTCGTCGCGGAACTCGCACATAAGCGGATTAAGCGCCGGCTCCACATGGCCCGTCACATTCGTCGTAATTACAGGCGACTGCGCTACGCCAGTGTAGCTCCAGTTCGCGGCGGAAATCTCCGCATAAAGCGGCGCGGGGTTGATCGTAACGGCAAATGTGCCGTTGTTGCCCGTATGGTTCGGTGCAGACGCCTTGAACTGGACGATGTAGTTGCCGGCATCCGTGAACGAAGGAGCAACAGCCACCCACTCATTCGTTCCAACGCGGTACTGGTACGAAACCGTCTGGTTGTTCCGGACGCCCGTGACGGTCGGCGAAAGCGCTTCCGCATGGGATTCGCCGTCATAGGTGAATTCCTCGTCGCCGAACGACGCACTGAACACGGCGTTGGTGACGGCGTACTTCGCACCCACAAAACCGAGCTGGTACTGATAAGTCGTCTCCGTCACTGGGTCGGTCCAGGACGCGGGGTTCGAGAGCTCGACCCCACCCTGGGCGATATCGTACTGGCCGACCGGGGACGTCGCCGTGACGGTGCACGACGGCGCGCCGACGACGTGTATGCTCGCATTGGTGTAATGGTCCCAGCCCGGGCCTTCCGTGAATCCGCCGTAGCTCACCGTGTAGTCGAGCGCCTGGGGCTCGTCGCCGTAGCAACCCATCTTCGGGTTGGCGTTGGCATAGACAATGAGCGTGTTCGCGGGAACCGGCGTTGGGACCGAAAAATCTCTCGTCGTACCGGAATAATACAGCTTGTTGTTGACGGTCGAGCGGATCGCAACCCGCACGTAATAGGTGGTCGCCTCGGCCGAACTGAGCGGAAACGACACGTCCGTGTTAACATTGTCGGGAATGGTCTCGCCCGTCCCAAGAACCAAACGCGGAGCGCCTTTATCCCAAGGCGAACCTGACGTCAGGTCGGTCTTGTTGGTCGAGTAAAACACGAACACCTCGGCATTGGACGGGGCGAGCGTGGCGATGGCCGTTTTGATGGTAACCGTCGCGACATGATTAGACCAGGAAGATCCGAGAAGGTTGATAGCCGGCTGTTCGATGGTGCTTAGCTCGAGAATCTCATCAGAGAGGAAGTGCTTGACACCCTGCTCGTCGCCGGCGGCAAGACGGATGTAGTAGACCTTGTTGCGCTTCAGGCCTTCAGATGCCGGTAGGTTAAATGCCTCCAGCGCCGCCTTGTCTGCGCCCACATCGAACATGCGAACCCCGTCGCCCGAAGGACGCTCGTCGCCTTCAAGCGACTCAAGCGACTCGCTCCAGTAGCAGTAGAGATGCGTCGCCTCGTTCCTGTCATGGAGCTTGTAGTCGATAATTGCATAGTCGTCCGACGCGCTGTTCTGCTTCTTCCAAGTCACGCCGTTGAGCGAGATGGCAGGGACGTAGAACGAAGCGATTTCGTCGGAATACATAAAGGAGCTTTCGTCCTTGCGCGACATCAGGCGGATCCAGTAGGTGCAGCCAACCTCAGGCGGAACGAATGTCGTCGTCCCGATGCCGATGGAGCTTTCCGAGACCTTGACGTGATCGCCGTTTTTGGCGGCGACATCTTCCTCGCTCACGGTGCTGTAGAGGACATAGATGTCGTTTTCCTGCGCCTGAATACCGGCCCAGAACGCGCGGTAGTCGATTGTGGCCTCGCCCGTGCCGGTCGTTCCGGCATCCGGATTGTAGGCGCAGCGCGTCATCGAAATGCGCGGCTCCTCGGCAACCGGATCGCGGCCGTGCACCTCGTAGGCGATGAGCACCACGCCGTCGCCGCCATCGCCGCCCTTCCAGTAGGTTTGGTCGGTCTGGTTGTTTAAGATCATGGAACCGCCGCCACCGCCGGCACCCGTGTTCTCGACGCCGGAAGTCGCAGGAGTTCCGTTTCGAACATCTGCCGCATTGCCGCCAATTCCCGAACCACCCGCACCGGGTTTCGAGTAGCCCTTTTGATCCTCCTTGTAGGCGTAGCCGCCGCCGCCGCCCGCTCCGTAGAAGAGCTGTTCGCCCGTCATCGAATTGGCAAGACCCGCACCACCGGCACCGCCGCCATAGTAAGTATCGAACGAAGCAGTGACGCCCTCGCGCGCCGCGCCGCCGCCGCCGCCGGCCGCCGTCTTGCCAGTATTGCCGCCCGGACGAGTATCGTTGCCCTGCCCGCCTTCATAGCCGTAGGTAACCCAAACGCCATCGACCTCATTCGAAATGGCTGAACCGCCGGCCAGCGCGAACGAGCCGCCGCCACCCGATCCGCCATCGGCACCTGTGGCGAATTCTGCCACATAACTACCACCCGCGCCGCCGCCGGGAACGGAGATCAGGATCGTCTCGTCCGCCTCATCGTCGCCATCCTTGCGGGCGAAATAGGAGAGCTGTCCGTTTTCGCCGCGCTCCGAGAGGCCTGACGCGGCGTTGCCGCCCTCGCCAACCTGAATGCGGTAGGTCGTGTTCGTCTCGACCGGGAAAGACTCGCTGTAGAAGAGGCCGCCGCCGCCACCACCGCCACCGATCTTGTAACCGCCCGCGCCGCCGCCGCCCACGACAAGGATCTCGACGCTCGTGACGTAGTCCGGCGTCGTGAAGGTCCAGGAGCCCGCACGGTAGCGGTGGACGAAGCGGTTGTCGATGCGCATCAGTTCACCCCCGCCGGATCCGGCAAGATTGCCGAGCGTGCGGAAAGAACCTGTTTGTTCGCGGTTCGCCTGCTCCTCGCCGCTCTCAAGCGTATTAACCGCGCGGATGCGGAAGTTGTATGGCATGTCCTGC
This sequence comes from uncultured bacterium, assembly GCA_902780865.1. Lineage (GTDB taxonomy): Bacteria > Verrucomicrobiota > Kiritimatiellia > RFP12 > UBA1067 > UBA1067. The sequence goes on along the minus strand of CACZHC010000097.1, from coordinate 2,615 downwards.
TTAAGCCCCGTCACGGGAACCGAGAAGGATGTCCCAGCCGTGGCATTCGTCAAATTCCCAAGCGAAGTCCAGGCACCATCAATCGTCGGATCCTCCTCGCCGTCAGCCCATATCTGGTATTCAACGCGGCAATCGTCTGCTCCTTTACCACAGTATGTCACCATGCCAGCGAACTGAACGTAGGCGTAGCTCACATCTATGATCGAGAGCGGCAAATCCGTCCCCTTCTCCCAGACAACGACCGGCACAGGAGAATCATGGCCAATGCCGACCGTCCCCTTTGTCACAAAGGCAACGTCCTTCTGCCGCGTTGAATCGTATTCTGCCTTGATCCAGTCGTCGCTGCGAACGCCCTTCGAGTAGCGCGCCTCGTCCACAATGCCGTTGAACGCGCCCGTGCCGAACTCCATGCCGCCGATGACGAGAAAATCAAAATCGGCGGTCTCGTCGTTCGCGAACGGCTGCTCGAGCGTGAATCCGCCGGCCGTGCTCGCCAGCTCCGTGCCGTTGTGGAAGGCGTGGAACGTGTTGTTGCTGAAAACGAACGTCCAGTAGGCCCAGTCCCCATGATTGTAGTCGACTGCCGCACCTGTGCAATAGTTTGTGATGCCGAAGTGATAGTATCCGCCGGCCTTTCCGTCTTGATGCAACCCCTTGTTGCCCTGCGGATCGGACCAGACGCGAAGTTTGTCTTTGGCATTGCCGTCGGTGTACTGAATGCCCCAGCCCTTTGAATAGTCATCGCCCTTGCGTGCCACGAAATACGCCCAGTTCGGATTCGCATCCGCCGTCTTGTACCAGCCGGAGAAGGTGAACACATTGCCGACGCCCGTACGCAGGATGTCATCGTGGTCATATACCATAATGCGGCCATTGGAGGACGAAGTGCCCGACTCCTGCGCAACACGCCGAGCGTTGCCGCCAATCATCTGTCCCTGGTTGATGCCTGCAAGAGATTTGGCGTGCGATTCGCCCGGGAGGTTGTTGGCTGTTGAATCCTTGATGCTGGTAACGCCATCATGCGTCTCGTTCATGTGCCAAACGCCGACATACTTCTCGAAGGTATTACCGACATCTGGCAGCGGGTCAACGAGCGGACTGCGATAGCACATCGTGAACGTGGTTCCCTTGTTCATCTGGGGGAGCCGCACCCAGATAAGCGACATGCCGTTTTTGTTCCAGGTGTCGATCTCGTGCGGGATGATATGGCCCGTGTCGTCCACGAAGGCCATGTCGCTTCCGTCATAGTGGTAGAAGTCGCTGTAGCGGAAGCCGTTCGTATCCGTGTCGCGGACGTCGACGAGGACTGGGAAATTCTTGAGCGTCTCGGTGCCTGTATATCCCGTCACGGTGAATTGCAAGTAGCGCTCAAAGCCCTTCACGACCCAGCAGGCATTTGTGCCGTCATCGAAGAACTCTGTGTAGTCAGAGCCGATGGCCTCACCTTCCTCGCCGCCCGTCGTGAATGTGCCGATGACGGAGGTCGTTTCGTCGCCGTTGCTTCCAACGGCGCGCAAGGCGTAATTGTAGGTCGTACCAGGAACAATGGCATCGCCCGCGGATGTCGCGCGAATCGTAGCATTGAAGGCATCACCCTCCGCCAGATTGTCCTTGATGTTCGTCCAGGATCCGGGAGCCGCGCCGTCCTCGAGCCAGACCTTCATCTGGATGTCGCACGCGGTCGCGTCGCCGAGCGACGAAATCGAGCCGCTCGCGGTGACGAAATCGGGCGCGATCTTCGAAAGGCCCGCCGAGGCGGTCGCCGAGGTCCATGCGACCGTCAGCCCGAGCAGGGTCGTGAAGGAACCAGAGACGGTCTTCGATACCTCGCCGTCGTTGCCGACGGCGCGCAGGGCGTAGTGGTAGGTCGTGCCGGCCGTAAGCCCCGCCACGGGGACGAAGAACGCCGCAAGCGAGTCGATTCCGTTCGTGAGAATCGTCCAGTCCGCCGGCTCGGCGTCGCCCGCCGCCCAGATCTTGCCCTCGACGTCGCAGGAATCCGCGAGACCGAAGATTGAGACCGCTCCGCCGATCACGGCGGTGCGGGCGCCGATGCGCTCGAAACCGCTCGTGCCGGACGCGTCCGACCACGCGATCGTCAGGATGTCGTTCACGAGGAAGTCCCGGTTCGTGACCGTCTCGAAGTCGGCCAGCGCGCGGTCCGCAGACAGCGCGCCGGGACGCAGGCGGACTTCGTCCATGTCGCCGTAGAGGCCGCGCCCGCTCGAGTCGCCGGACACGAGCGGCGCCGCGCTGCCGCCGAGGCAAAGCGGCAGCGTCGCGGCAAGGCAGTTCGTCACGGGGCCGCCGACGAGCGTGCTCGTGGAGTCCTTGGACGTCTGGACGCCGTCCACGAAAATCCGGTACTTGCCGTCGGCCGTCCAGGCCAGGTCGACCTTGTGCCATTCCTGATAGGCGATGCCGGTCGAGGCGCCGGTCGAAACCTTGACGTTGGCTGGATTCCCGCGCCCGTCGTCGGCCTTGTCCGTCTCCTCGTTGGAATAGACGCGGAGCGGGGAGAACCGGTTCGACTTTTCGTCGAACTGCGCGCCCCAGCCGGGGCCCTTGTCCGCCGCACGGCGCGAAATCAGGTATTCGAACTGCGACTGCTGGAT
>CACZHC010000096.1 GCA_902780865.1 uncultured bacterium | reverse complement strand
AATATGGGATGTGACAACTTGGAGCTATGATCCGTACACCGGCAAGTGCCTTGCAAAGCGCTATGCCGACGACTCCCAGGCGACATACTCGTACGCCGGCGACGGAGCCGTCCTCCAGGAGGTGAATCCCTCCGGCTCCTGGTCGAGTTCTGCCTACGACGCGTCGCGCCGTCTCGTAGGCGTGACGTCAAGCGACGGCAAGGGAGACGCCGTTTTCGGCTACGACGAGTTCGGTCGCATGTCGTCGGCGTCAAACGCAGTGGCGGCATACGCCTATACCCGAAACGCCGGTGGCGTCGCCACGGGCGAAACTGCGACCGTCGGCACAAACGTATTCGCCTATGCCCGCGCGGTCGACGAGTTTGGCAGGGTGTGCGGGCGTGGAATCCCCGGCGTTCGCTGGCAGACGATTTCCTACGATAGACACGGAAGGGTCGCTTCGCTCTCAAACGACGTGGCGTCGATTGTCTATTCGTATTCCGAAGACGGAGAGGACGAGGGGTGGGTCACGACGCTTTCGGGCGGCACCGTCGTGAGACGCCAGGTGGTGCGCGACGCTTTCCGCCGCAACATTGTCGTTGCAGTCACTAACTTCGTCAACGGCATTGCCGTCGAGGGCTTCGACTACTCGCGCGATGCTTCTGGAAGAATCGTCGGATGCAACGACAGCGTCTTTGCCCACGACTCGCTTGGCCGGACGGTTGCCGCCGAGATCTGCGAGAGCGGAAGCCCCGCAGCATCGTTTGCCTACTCCTACGACAATGCGGGCAACTTCGTTTCGCTCGCGCAGGGCACGAACGTCTATGCATGCACGGCGAATGCCCTTAACCAATGCGTCTCGTTCGGCGGCGAAACTGTTGTGACGGACGCCGACGGTTGCGTCGCCGAATTTGACGGCAACTCCTTCGGCTACGACTCCGCGCTTCGGCTCGACTCGGTTTCGACTACAAACGAAGAGCTCGCCGCCTTCGCATACGATGCGTTCGGTCGCCGCGTCGCAAGGTCTTCCGGCGAATCGACTTCGTTCTTCTTCTACGACGGATGGAACCTCGTGCGCGAGTTGCGGATGGCTGGCGGCGAGAATGTCGGCGTCGACGAATACTTCTGGGGACGCGATGTCTCTTCGTCCCTCGATGGGGCTGGCGGCGTAGGCGGCCTCGTCTTACTCGTCCGCGATGGCGCGGCGTATGTGCCGCTCTACGACGCGAATGGAAACATAACGGCGTATGTCGATTCGTCGGGCTCGCTCGTTGCCCGCTACACCTACGATTGCTTTGGCAATGTCATCTCGTCCTCCGGCGAACAGGCGGGCGACTTCCGCTTCGGGTTCTCGACGAAGTACAAAGACGAGGCGACCGGGCTTCTGCTCTACGAGTACAGGTGTTATTCGCCTGCGCTCGGCCGCTGGATGACGCGCGATCCGATTGGGGAGGAAGGCGGCATCAACTTGTATGCGTTCTGCGAAAACGATCCGCTCGACAACTGCGACTATCTGGGGCTCTCAATGTATCCCCTCGACATGCTGCCAAATCCAAGGACGTGCTGGTTTGCGTTTTCCGTGCTGTATTTCAGGTCTATGGAGCATTGGAATTTTGCGGCAACGCTCCTTGAAGAGTCAGTGTTGGGGTTAGATCATCCATATCCGGTGATATTCAGGGAGGGCGGCAAAATTGGAAATGCCGTCATCGCGGAAATTCGTGAATCCGCCGAATACAAGAAAGATTTGCGTCGCCTGATAAAATCGCTGCCAGCCGGGATGAGCAGAGTCAACGAATCGGCGTCAATAGAGTTCCTTACTGGAGATCTTTTCGCCGCCGCGCATCAGGTGGAAATATCGTATGACGGCTATGTTTGCAGGCCCATTCGTGGCGCTGATCGCGTCGCCCTCAATGTTACTGTGTCGGATACATACGATTTTGAGTGGTGGGGGCTTTCGCACTTTAGCTTAAATGAGCCATTCTCGTCATCTGCTGTTGTCGCTGGAGTTGACGTTGCATGTCTTTCTCAGTATCTGGGTGTCATTAAGCCCTTTAAGTGGGAGGCACATTTCAAGGAGAGCGGGAGGTGGAAACGATGAAGATCAAGCGCTTGGCATCGTCCTTTGTTGAATTGCTGATACGACATCCGTGGCTTCCTGCGGCGGCGTTCCTTGTGCCGTTGCTGCTGGCGCTTGTATCAGGGATTCTGCTTCTTGCGAACGTCAGTGATTCGCCTTATCGTTTTCTGCCGGAATTCCCCGACGAGCTGATCGTGGCACTTAGCAACACGGGCGGTTGGCTTGCCGTTCTTGTCGCCCCTGTCATTGCGGTGGTGATGCTTGTCCTGCCCGTCGTCTTGCTGGCTTTCAGGGCCGCGCGTCCGACCGGCAAGCGGATGCTTGCTGCTTCGATTTGCGCACTGCCAATCGGCTTCGTGCTTTACGTTGTGATCCTCGTCCTTATTCTCCTTGCCGACATTGGGCATACAGAGATCGCGCGTGAGAATATTGAGCGGAAGAAAGAGGCGGAGCGTTTGGGGAAGAAGACCTACGAGAGAAAGAAAATCCCTCACCTGCGTCGGATGGTGTGGACTTTCGCCAACGGCCACTACAGAATATCTCGTGAGGGCGGCGATAAGGGACCAGAATACTACCAGCTCGCCGACGAATGGGCGAATTACGACTTTTGGTCGCATCGTTTTGATGGCCGCGTCTTGTTGGATGACGTGGCACGCTGGGATGAAGGCAAGGACCGGCTGTATTTAGAGACGCTTAATGGCAAGCGCTATGAACTGGAGTTTGCGACAGGAAAGCTCATAGAGCGAAAGACAGGGAAAAAAGAGGAGGCGGGGAAATGAAGGTTCTTGTGATAGAGGACGACAAGATGTCGGCTGAGCACGCTGCCGCAGCCGTTGGGATGTGCGGGTTTGAATGCGACTTCGCCCGCAACGGGAGGGAAGGCCTGTCGCTGTTGCTGAAAGGCGACTACGACATTGCGCTTGTGGACATCGAAATGCCCGGACTTGGCGGCCTTGACGTGATACGGACGGCGAGGAATCGCGGTTCCAGGACTTATCTTGCCGTCCTCAGTTCGCATGCGAGCGAGGCGGAGCGCATCGCAGGGCTCAAGATGGGCGCCGACGACTATCTCGTCAAGCCGATATCCATCGACGAGCTTTCGCTGCGTCTGCAGGCGATCGCGCGGCGGCTTGTGCCCGATTCCAAACCCGAGGTGCTGTCGTCGAAGGGGCTTGTCGTCAACATCGACACCCATACGGTGAGGCGCTACGGACAGCCGATAGACCTCTCTCCGCGCGAGATGAAGCTCCTTGTGCTGCTGATGCGCAACAAGGGCAGGTGCCTCACCTACGACACGATTGCCGACCATGTGTGGGGGCCCATCGACTCCGTAGGCAGCGTGGTTTCCGCGAATGTCAGCCGCCTCCGCAAAAAGCTCGCCGCGGGCGGGGCGGAAGAGGTGATTCACACAGTAAGGGACGTTGGCTATGTCTTCAAGTAGAAAGCTGAGCATACGCCGGATGATCAACGCGGCGGGTGTGCCGCTTCTTCTCGCGGCAATGGCGCTCTCCTCGGGCGTGGCGCTCTGCCTTGGCGCGGGTCTGCTCCTGCGGCGCACCGACGTCGAGGGCTACATGTATGTCATCGCGGAATACGTCTGGGTAACGCTGTGGGTCGTCATGGCGTTTGCGGTCTTTGCCGTGGTCGGCGTTGTGGTGTTCAGGATGCTGTCGCGGCGGCTTACGCGCCCGATAGAGAAGTTTGCGAGAGACGTCGACGCGCTCGTGCGCTGCGACAAGTCGGATCCCGTGGACGCCGACACGCGAATCGCCGAGATCGACGCCCTGGCCGCTGCGTTCAACCGCCTCCAGTCTGTCCGCGCCCGCCAGTCCGACGAGATACGCAACCTCGCAAGGAACGTGCTGCACGACTTGCGCGCGCCGATAACGAACATCTACAACGAGGCGGACCGGCTCTCCCATTCGCTCGTCGGCGCAGACGAGGCGTCCGCCGCGATAATGTCCGCGAGCCGCTCGGTGCTGCGCGTCATCGACACGAACGCGGAGATCTCGCGCAACTACAGCGGATGTGCAGATGCGCCCGCGTCCTCGCAGGACATGTCGGCTATCGTCCGCGACGCGGTTGACGTGTATGCGGCGGTGGCGGAGGAGAAGGGCGTCTGCCTTAAGGTGGAGATGCCGGACGAGGCGGTTTTCATGATGGGACATGCCGACAAGCTGCAGCGACTTGTGGGCAATCTTGTCGACAACGCGATAAAGTTTACGCCCGTCGGCGGCTCCATTTGCGTCGGGCTTTCCGCCGCCGCCGATGGCATACGTCTTTCCGTCTCAGACACGGGAATCGGCATCCCCGAAGATGAGGTCAGCAGCATCTACGAGCGCTTCTACCGCTGCGCCGACGTGCGTACGCTGCCCGGCACCGGTCTCGGCCTTTCTATGGTTCGCTCGATCGTCGAACTCTACGGCGGAGACATCGCCTGCCACTCAACCCTCAATGTTGGCACCACCTTCGACATCCTCTTCCCTCCCCCGCCGCAACCAACCGTTACTCCATGACGTATCAACGATATGGTATATGGATTTTTGATATAATGTCTGTATGAGAAAGAGCAAGGTTATAGAGCAGAGCAGGTGCTATCACCAACAAGCTGTTGCTGGTAAAGGAAAGGTGCGTTATCGGCACGACATATCCTTCTATGAGTTTACAGACAGGTGTATAGGGCGCTAAAATGCTATAATACAACGAAAAGGCAGCAGACAAACCACGAGGCTTATGAAGAAAAAACTGATTACGCAGAGTGACGACCTAATTGCGCAGGGTGTGGCGAAGAAGCTGATACGCATCGACGATGACGGGAAGCGGATCGAGTATCTTCGGCATGGGATTTCGCGCGATTGGACGAAGCCGGAGGCGATTATCGAGGCCAAGGCCTATTTGACGCTGGTCTTGCAGTATGAATATCCCGATGACCGCATCCAGCTGTTTGCGCCTGTGACAATAGGTTCGTCGTTGCGCGAGGCCGACATCGAGGTCTATGCCGATTCAAAGCACGAGATGCCGATCATCATCGTCGAATGCAAGAAGGTGGAGGTGACAGAGGCCGAATTCCGTCAGGCGGTCGAACAGGCGTTCAGTTATGCGGTGTCGGAAGGGGCGCGTTATGTCTGGACGACATCCGGGATCAAGAATGAGTATTACGAAGTTCCGGACAAGAAGCCCAAGGCGCGTAAAACGGTTGCGGACATTCCGCGCTTTGGGTCGATGTACATTTCGGAATACCGCTATGGTGTCAACGGCGGCATCGGGAAGCACGGGCAGAAGACCTTTGCGCTGAAGCAAGTGACGGAAGACGAATTGACCCATCGTTTTGCCCAGGCGCATCAGGCGCTGTGGGGTGGCGGCGAGCTGAATCCGTCCGACGCATTCGACGAGTTCGACAAACTGATCTTCTGCAAGATTTGGGATGAGCGCAAGGAAGATCGCGAAGACGGCGATCCTTATGCGTTTCAGGTGATTGCCGAAGATACTCCGGAACAGACGAACGCGGCACTTCTGAAGCGGCTAAAAGACCTCTATGCCGAGGGACGCAAGCAGGCGCCTGAAGTGTTCAAGGATGACATTCGGCTTTCTCCGGCCAAGGTTCGTACTGTTGTTTCCTATCTTGAGGACGTCAACCTGACCGAGACAGATCTTGATTCGAAAGGACGTGCATTCGAGACGTTCATGACGTCCTTCTTTCGGGGCAACTTCGGGCAGTTCTTCACGCCTCGGGCGGTGGTGAAGTTTATCGTTGATGTCCTGCCGATAGCGAGCAACTGGCGCGTCCTTGACACGTCCTGCGGGTCGGGTGGATTTCTCCTGCATGCGCTCGACAAGGTGCGCAAGGCGGCAGAGAAGAAGTACGGCGCAACGACCATCGGCTGTTACAAGAGCTGGCATGGGTTCGCGCAGGAGCGGCTTTTCGGCATTGAGATCAACGAGCAGATTGCGCGGACGGCGAAGATGAACATGATCATCCATGACGATGGCCATACGAACGTCGTGGCGGCTGACGGACTCCAGCCGATTGGGGATATCGCAACAAAGAGTGGGAACAGGGGTTTCAAGGACGAGAGCTTTGACTGTATCATCACCAATCCGCCGTTCGGTTCCACCATCAAACAGACGGAGCATGCCTACTTGGGATTGTATGGGCTTGCTGAGCGCGGAGTGGATTGGCTCAATCCGAAGTCCAAGGCGGCGCAACGTCCGGGCGTGTCGTCTGAGATATTGTTCATCGAGCAATGTTGGCATTTCCTCGTCGAAGGTGGCTATCTCGCAATCGTCATTCCAGACGGGATTCTGACCAATGCCTCGCTCCAGTATGTCCGTGACTGGATGATGGAGAAGTTCCGCGTCTTGGCAGTGGTGTCGCTTCCGCAGACCACGTTCATGAGCACGGGCGCAGGCGTGAAGAGTTCGGTGCTGTTCCTCCGCAAGCGCACGAAGCGCGAGACGGAGAAACTGCGTGTTGGCAAAGAGTCCCTTCAGCGCAAGATCGCGGAGAAGGGCAAGCTCGTCGAGCGTCTTGCCGAGATTGAGAAGACGCGCAAGGCGGAGCTGGCAAAGCTCGACAAGCGGGCTGAATTCGCCGCGCTCAAGCCGAAGGAGCGCAAGGAGATTCCCGAGTACAAGGCGACGGCGGATCAGATCGCCGCAGTCGCGGAGAAGGCCGTCGCCGAGTTGCGCGACAAGCTTGATTCCGAATACAAGTCCGCCGCGGCGGAGGCCTTCCCGGACGAGGACATCTTCATGGCTATTGCCGACGACATTGGCTTTGACGCGACCGGCAAGCCGACCAAGGTCAACGAGCTGGACGAGATCGGCGCGGAGTTGGCGAAGTTCATCAATGCGGCAGCTGAAGAGGGGGGCGGGCGATGAAGAAAGCACGCAAGGCAAAGGCTGCTTTGATCACGCCGGATGTCGAGGTCGTCGAATCCGTCGAGGCGGAACTGTACAAGAGCGTCCGGTCGTATATCGCGAAGGCACGTGCGAAGGTTTATACCGTTGCCAACAAGGAGATGGTTGCCGCCTATTGGAATGTCGGGCGTGAGATTGTCGAGAAGCAGGGCGGGGCGGAACGTGCGAAGTACGGTGATGGTCTCATCAAGGGCCTTTCGCTGAAATTGACGGCGGAGTTCGGCCCCGGCTACACATCGACAAACCTCAAGTACATGCGACTGGTATTTCTGGCTTTCCCAAATCGTCACACACTGTGTGACCAATTGAGCTGGTCCCATTATCGTACGTTAGCGAGCGTTGAAAATGCCAAGAAACGACAGTTTTATCTCGAAGAGTGTGCCAAGTCCGGATGGGGAGTGCGCGACCTACAGCGGCAGATCTCGACACAGTTCTACGAACGGTTGCTTGCGAATCATGTCGATCTCAACAAGGCGTCAGGTTATGTGAAGCGCAGTCGTCCGGAACCGAAGGACATTGTGAGAAGTCCGGCGATCTTGGAGTTCACGGGTGTTTCCCCGTTTGCCTACAAGGAAGCAGATTTGGAGGCGGGACTTATTCGTCATTTGGGGAAGTTCCTGTTGGAGTTGGGGCGCGGCTTTGCATTGGTCGGCGAGCAGTGTCCGATTCACGTCGGCAATGAGGTCTATCATTGCGATCTTGTTTTCTACAACTTCCTTGCGCGTTGCTTCTTCCTGGTCGATTTGAAGGTCGGCAAGGTCACGCCCGAAGACCTTGGGCAGATGCAGCTCTACAAGCACTACTACGAACGCGAGCGGATGAATCCCGGTGACAATCCACCAGTCGGCATTGTCCTTGGTTCTGATCGCGACGAGGCGGTGATCCGCTATACGCTGACAATCTCTTTGCGGTGAAGTATCACTTGAACCTGCCGACGGAAGAGGAGCTGCGAAGGGAGCTCCAGCGCGAACGCGCCGCCTTTGAAGAAGCGCGACTCCTTGCCGCGCCGCAAAAGGTGGCAAGGGCGCGGATCAGAGGGGACGCGAAATGACAAGTTTCATCGCCAAGCCGCGCGAATTGTTTGATCGGTTCGATCCGAAGTATGTTGCCTTCAAGCGTCGGGCGGCAAACTTCCGTTATTCTGCGGTCAAAATGGGTTCATTGCTCTCAGAACCACCCGAGTATGGTGCTGGTGAGGCGGGCATTGAACGGCTGACCGATACAACGCCGCGTTACATTCGGATTACTGACATTGATGAGAATGGTGAATTGCTACCGGGATTGGGCATGACGGCGGCAAATGTCGAACCGCAATATTTTCTCCGTGACGGGGACTTGCTGTTTGCCCGAAGCGGCAACACGGTCGGGAAGAGCTATTTGCACGAATCTGAGCGAGTGCAGTATCCGTGCTTTTATGCCGGGTATATGATTCGGTTTCGCTTTGACGAGAAAGTGTTGCCGAAATATGTTTTTGCCTTTGCTCAAACGCCGTATTATCACGAATGGGTTTTGGCCATTCAGCGTTCGGCGGGGCAACCCAACATCAATGCACAGGAGTATCGCAGTCTGGAGATCCCCCTGCCGCCCTTGCCGGAACAGCGGAAGATTGTAGCCGAACTTGATGCGGCATACGCGGCAAAACGCGCGGCGGACGAAAAGGCGACGAACCTTCTCGCTTCCATCGACGACATGGTATGGAACGAGCTCGGCATTGCCCGTCTCCCCAAGCCCGACACTTCGCTCTCCTCGCGCATCTTCACCGTACCCGCGAAGGAAGTTGCGAACACGACTCTTGCACCGGATCATTACTTCGATTCGATTGATTTTTCAAAGGCAAAATATCCTTGTGAGAGATTTGTCGAGCGAATTGACATTGATCCGCCTTGTGGTCTTGAACAGATTACGAAGCTTGTGCCGATGGAAAGCGTGTCAGCGGAGTGGTGTGCGATTGAGAGCATCGAAGACATTTCCCCAGATGCTACGCAGGGCTATTCGACTTTTCGCGGTGGAGATGTGATTTGGGCGCGAATCACGCCGTGCATGGAGAATGGTAAATCTGCAGTTGTTGAAGCCGAACCGTCGGAGTGTTTTTGTGGTTCAACGGAGTTCCTTGTTTTCCGTCCGAAAGATGACAAGG
>CACZHC010000095.1 GCA_902780865.1 uncultured bacterium | reverse complement strand
CTGACCCTTCTGTATAATTACGCTTGAATTACCAGCAGGCCCCATAATGGTAGGCGTCATTGCCGAACATGCTATCATTTTACACTTATTATTGATTTACAGTGAGGGCATTCAATTTTTTCGCCATTCTTCATTTGTCGTATACGCTTATAATCAATTCTCATTAAAACGGACTTGCCGCAATTAGGGCATCTTGAATACCGAACAAGCAATATAGATAACAAGACACAAATTGTGCCTATTACCCAAATCGTTTGTAAATCCATTTCGAATTTCAATGCCACCAAAACTCCGCAGCAGCACAATAACTGAAAGACCAATAATAAATATATCATTTTTTTACACTTGGAGAATTTATCAAACTGCATATCACCACCTTCAATTATTTGGGCCAAAAGGGTCTGACCCTTCTGGACCAACTGGGGAGACACCCCTTTAGCGTTGCTGTTTTTATCGCCCATTTCGATGTTTTCTTTCACTTTCCTCATTTTCAACGGCGTTGGGCATATTATAGCGAAACAGCCGCGCTGGAATCAACCACGGGAAAATGAAATTACGGTGCGGACGAAATCTATGTGCCCTTTGTGTTATCCTCGCGCACGGAATTTTGGTATACTTTGCCGCGAATGAAACATCCAGCCATATTCAGGCGTACTGAGCTGATGCTCGGAACGGCGACCCTTGACGCGCTCGCGCGTACCAAGGTCGCCGTCTTCGGGCTCGGCGGCGTCGGCAGCTGGTGCGCCGAGTCGCTCGTCAGGTCCGGCATTGGAAAACTGCTTCTCGTGGACTCCGACCGGGTCTGCATCACAAACGTGAACCGCCAGCTGATGGCGACGACGAAGACCGTAGGACAGGTCAAGGTCGACGTCCTCGCGCGGCGGCTGAAGGAGATCAACCCCCTCGTCGAGCTCGACGTGCGGCAGCAGATATACTCGCCCGAGACGGCCGGGGAATTCGCGCTGGACGAATATGACTACGTGATCGACGCCATCGACTCGCTTCGCGAAAAGGCGGCGCTCATACGACACGCGCTCTCGATTCCGACGGTAACGCTCTTCGCCTCGATGGGCGCGGCGCTGAAGATGGACCCGTTCCAGATCCGCGCAACCGAGTTCCGCAAGGTCGAAGGCGACGGGCTCGCGCGTGCGCTGCGCACGAAGTTCAAGAAGACCGGCGGCATGCCGGCGCGGAAGTTCAAGTGCGTGTGGAGTCCGGAGCGCCGCGAGAACCTGGGGCCGGCAGGCGCGGGATGCGGACTCGGGGAGTGCGTCTGCCCGAAGGATCCCGGCGTCGGGGAAAGTTCGCTCGCCACGCATGAATGGTGTTCCTCAAGCATAAACGGCACCATCGCGCACACGACGGCGATCTTCGGCTTTGCCCTCGCAGGGCTAGTCATCCAAGACGTCGAACAAAAAATCGTCTGAACCCCAAAACCGATTCGTAGGAGGCGTCAGGCCCTGACGCCAGCTTCAATCCGGCGCTTCTGGTCTTCGATCCATGCTGGGTCGACGCTTTCCTCTGGAGAGTTGAAGATCCAGTCGGCGAAATCCCACCGCCATTCCGACGTGTCGGCCGCAGGCCAGAAGACGCCGCGCTCGATGCCGTCGACAAGCTCCTTCACCTTCGCCTCCGCGTCGGGAACGTCCGCGCCCGAGAACGACTCGGAGTAGCAGGTGTCCGCGGCTGCCTTGGCGAGAATGCAGTACGAGGCCGTGATGCGCTCGCGCTTCGCGTCCGGGAAATCGGAATCCGCGTCGAGCATCGCGCAGTAGAGCGGAAGCTGCAAGCTCTTCCAGACGCGGGTGCCGTCCTTCTTCGTCTCGAACGCAGCGGCGCGCGCCGCGCTGTCCCACGTCTTGTAGTCGACGACGCACCACTCGCCAGTGCGCTCGTTGAAGTCGATGCGGTCGCAGCGCCCTGCGACGAGCGTGTGGCCGTAGGCGACCTTCATCTTGCGCTCCGTCGCCATGACGCGCCAGCCGTCCGCCGCACGCGCGGCCTGAAGCGCGGCAAAACGGCGAAGCCGCCGCTTCACGCTCTCGCCCTGCAAAGCGACAATCGCCGGGATCTCGAGCCCAAAGCGCTCCACGAGAATCGAGTCGACCTTCTCCTCGAGCACCGCGGCGATTGCATCGGCGTCGGTCGAGTCCCTGAGCTCGCCCTGCCCCCACGCCTCGAGCGCGTCGTGCGCGAGATTGCCGAACTCCGACGCATCGAGCTCCTCGGCGCGGTAGTCCTCGCTCTCGTTGAAGATCTTGCGGAGAAGGTAGGTGAAGGGGCAGTGCATGTAGAGGTCGATGCTCGACGGGGAAGTCTTGCGAAGCTCGGCGTACTCCGGCGGCACGGGCAGCTTTATCTTCCACCGGTCGGGTAGGTCGGCGGGCGGCGTCTCGCCGGTTCCGGCCCGCGTCGCGTAGAGCGCAGTCACGCGGCGGACGAGCTCTTCGTCGTCCCTGCAGTCGAAGAGAAGGCGCGAGGGCTTCATCACGTCGCCCTTCCCGTCTACGGAATGGAAATGCACCGTCACCGCAGCCGTCTCGCGGCAGGCGAGCGTCATCGCGAGAATCGTCTTGTCGCGCGCCGTCCGCGCCGTATTGTCCACAAGCCCAAGCCCGCGGCGAAGCGAGTCGGGAAGAAAGGCGTGGCCCACGACAGATTCCGGCACCTTCCCCTCGACAAAGCCCGAGATCGTGACTTCGTCGGCGTCGAGGAACAGAAGCTCAAGCCAGCCGTCAGTCAGGATAGTATCGCCCTCGTCGGGCTCAAGCGAATAGGTCATCTCGCCAAGACGCCGCTCGAACAACTCGAGCGCGAGGTCGCGCGGCACATCCGCCGCAAAACATTCGTCGATAAGGTCGTTCACCGCCTCCGCGGCCGCCGCGAACTCGCGCGACCGCTCGTCGCGTTCGTCGAGGGCGAGGGTCGAGAAGATAGAGGCGAGAATCTGGCGAATGCCGCGCTTTCTGAGCTGCACCTTCACAAGCTCGAAAATCGCGCGCAGCGTATGCTCCGTCTTCGGCGCAATGTCGTCGACCTTCGCGGGGATGAGCTGCTGCTGTCGGTTGTCGAGGTCGACGAGAGCCGCCGTGAGCTTCGCGTCGTCGATCTTCAGCTCCGCCTTGAGCCAACGCCTGACGTCGCCGCCGCGCACAAAAGCGGAGAAGACGGAATACGAGGACGTTCGCGCGAGCGCGGCAAGCTGGTGGGCGAGGTGACCGAGCGAAGATGTGGAAAGCGCCATCGCAGAAGGATTGTGCACCTTCAGCCCCTTCGCGCGGAGTGCACCCTGTATCTCGGGGAATGTCTCGGGGTCTGCGAGGCAGAGCGCGGGAAGCGCCTCGTCCGGCTTTACGGACGCGAAGAGCGACGCAATTTTCGCGGCTTCGCTCGCCGCGGTTCCCGAGACGGAGATCTGCGACATCTTGAGCTCTGGAGCGGACGAGACATCGGGAACGAGCTCCGTCACGGGAAGTCCCGACTTCTCGAGGACTAGGTTCATCACAGGAAGCGGATCGAGAACGCAGGCGACTACGGTTTCCTCGATGCCGGGAAACTCCACCGGCTTCGCGAGCTCGTCCTTGAGAGCCGCAATGCGATCGCGCTTCCCGCGCAACTTAAGAGCGGCAAAGTACCGCGACTCCAGCTCCGCGAGCTTCTGCCAGCGCTCGATCTCGACGTCTGCAAGATCGCCCGTGAATATCGAGCCGACCTTCTCGGCGACGTCCGAAAAGGAAAGTGCGTTCGCGCCGAGGATGCGGCGAATGTCTGCAAGTTCGGCGGCGACGTCAAAACCGCCCTTCCCGCCGCGGGCCTCGCGGAACGCAAGCAGTTCGTCGGCGCGTCCCGCGATGTCTGGAGCGGAAAGGTCGACGAGATGCGCGGGAGTCCTGACGAGCGGAGGAACGAGTCCCGTCGGGAAACGCCGCGCAAGCGCGTGGCGAAGGCGGCGACCGCTCTCTGCCGTCGGCACGACGACGAGGATGTGCGCAAGCGACTTTACGCCAGCTGCGTCAGGCCTCGCCCGCGCGGAGAGAAAGTCGGCAACCGCGTCGACCGCCTTCCGCCGCGCGTCAAAGGACTCGGTTCTTCTCACGCGAGCTCTTCCTGAAGAAGCCTGCGCGCCGAGCCTGGCCCGGACAGGAGCCGCGCATAGTAGCCCTCGATTCTGTCGGCGAGCGGAGTCGTCGTGAGGTCGAGGCCGAAAATCGTCGGGTTCGAGAGGATCTCGCGGATCTTGCCCTCCTTCACCTTCGCCATAAGCTCGTCCTTAAGCGGATCGGGCGAGACCTCGAGCGGAGTGCCGTCGTCGAACGTGCCGTTCAAATAGCGGAGCCACCCGGCGATCGCGAGGGGAATCGCGACGAGCGAGCCGAGGTCGCGCCCTTCGCGGATGTAGCTCTTGATCGTCTCGCCGAAGCGGATGCCGACCTTCTGCGAAGTGTCGGTCGCGATGCGCCTTGGGTCGTCGGGCATGAAGGGATTGGGCAGACGCTCGTTCACAACTTCGTCGATGAACGCCTTCGGCGAGAGTATCTTCGGGTCGACGACGACGGGAAGCCCCTCGACATAGCCAAGGCGCTTCACGAGCTTCACGATGTCGGCGTCCTTCATCTCCTCGCAGATGAGCGTGTATCCGAGGAGGCACCCGTACATCGACATCGCCGTGTGGAGCGGGTTAAGGCACGTCGTAACCTTCATTTTCTCGCACATGTTCACCGTGTCGCGGTCGCAGAAGTAGACGCCCGCCTTCTCGAGCGGGGGCCTTCCGTTCGGGAACTTGTCCTCCACGACGAGGTACTGCGGCTTCTCCGCGTTGACGAACGCGGCGATGAACGTCTTCTTCTCGGTGACGATCGGGGCCATGCCCTCGATCCCCGCGTCGGCGAGCGACTTCTCGACCATCGGATGCGGACGCGGCGTGATCTTGTCGATCATCGACCACGGGAAGGCGATCTTCGACTCGTCCTTCAGGTAGTCGAGGAACGCGGCGGGCGCGAAGCCGTTGGCGACCCACGCGGACGCAACCTCGAGGACGGCGGCCATCAGCTTCTCGCCGTTGTGCGAGCAGTTGTCCATCGAGACGACTGCCATCGGCAGCGCCCCCGCGCCGAAGCGCTCGAGGAGGAGCGCGGCGACGATGGACATCGCGTGGCGCGCCTTAGATGGACCTTCCTTCATGTCGGCCTCTACGACAGGCATGAGCGAGCCGTCCGTGCGGCGCAGCTGGTAGCCCTTCTCGGTGATCGTGAACGACAGCATCCTGAGCGACGGCGCGCGGAATATCTCCTTCAGGTGCGCGGCGGACTTCTCGTCCGCGAAGTTCGCCTTGAGCCCCTGGGCTACGCCGGCAAGTATCTCGCGCGATGTCGTGCCGTCGGGATTGAGGAGGACGTTCAATGTCAGGTTGTCGTGCGCGTCGTAGATCTTGTCGATCACCTCGTAGTCGAAAGTGTCGCACGCGATTATGCCGGTCTTGGCGAGTCCCTCGTTCAAGAGGCGCTGCGAAAGAGAGCCGATGAAACCGCGGAAGATGTTGCCAGCGCCGAAGTGGACCCACTCTGGCGTCTTCGCCGTCGCCTCGCGCATGGCGGCGATGTCGAACTTCGGAAGCGCGACGCCAGCGGCAGCCCAGGCGTCCTTTTCGTTCAATACGGAATCAAGGTTCAGCTTCATTTCTTTTCTCCTTTTTTCGATACGCAAATTATACCAAAACGAAGAATGCCGAACAACGCCGACTCGCGCTCAGATATTCCTTGCCACCCAATATATGAGCGTCACGGCGAGAATTGTCCAGCCGACGATGACATTGTTGGCGAACTTGCGCGAGAACAGCATCGCAATCATGGCTGGAACGGCCACAAACAAAATCGGATTGAGCCTCAGCGCATCTGAAAACCGGAGATGCAGAGCGGCATGTATGGCTCTCAGCGTTCCGCACCCAGGGCATTTGTATCCCGTCAGCGCGTAGAACGGACAACGCGGGAAGCCGCTTAAGTCCTGCGGATTGTTGAAATAAAGGAAAACAAGCCCGGCAACACAAGCCACCGCAGCCATCGCCGCCAGCAGGTTTCTGCGCAAGCGATCCCGGTCACTCATGGGGAGACGGTCGGCATCGTGACCAGCAGGGAAACAAGGCAAACGATGTAGAGCACCGTGAACAACGCCCCCATGACGATCCCAAACCACGCTCTGCCCAAACCATGTTTCTCAGGATGTTTCTTAATGCTGCTGATGGCCAGCACGCCAGTGGCAATCGCCAGGATCCCGACAAACGGGATCACCGACACCAACCCCAGGTAGCCGGCCGCAATGGCCCATCCCGACCGGCCGATCGGAATCACCATTCTCAACGCCGCGTCGTCGTCTGCGGAAGCATTGGCCCGGGGGACGGCCGCACCGCATTCGCCGCACGACGCAGCATTGTCGGGAAGACGTGCCCCGCAATTTGTGCAAAAAGCCATATTGCCTTACATCCCGGCGGCGCCTGCCGCTGCACCAACAACTACAAGAGCAATATAGCCAAGGCCGCCGAGTCCGCCAATGATGAGGTTCGCGATAATCCACCCCATGGCCGTCTTGGACGCTGACTGCGCCCCGGCTATGTCGCCCTGGGCAAGCTTCGTATTGACCTGCGCCGCATAGATTATCGCGACGATACCGCCGATAAGACAGCAGAATATGGTCGTGAGAACGGCCCCAACCATGTGGTTGGGAACGGCTGGTTTTCCATTTGCGCCAAGGCTCTTGCCGGCGACGGGAACGCCGCACTTGGGGCAAATCACGGCCTTGTCATTTATTTCAGCTCCACATTCTGCACAGAACATAGCCCACCGCTCCTTTCTCTGACGAGTTTTGGTGGATATTATATCAAAAACCGACTTCCCGCGCGAGACGCGCGAGAACACGCCACGCGTGATTTACACGCGTGACGCATCTCACATACTTGGATTGGTTTTAGAAATTGGCGATTTCAGATGAGGCAAAATACGCAAGATTGCGTACGTCGACGGATTTGCCGCGGGAAAGCGGAGGGGGTGTTTCGGCGCAATGCGACGCGACGGCGAAAAAGACGGAAGCGACAATCGATGTCGCCACCGGCTTTTTCGCCGGAGCTTTGCCGCGTATCCGCGGCAAAGCTAGCGAGCCCTAAGCCGAAACTCGCCCCTCCGCGGACGCGCCACCGCTATACATCTGACGGCGCGACACATATGCCGCGGGAAAGCGGGCGCCTCGGAGATGCGCCCCTACCAATGCGGCGGCAGGTTATTCTGAATCGGAAATGCGGCAGGCGCCCAAGCGAAGAACCTCAATGTGGCCTCCATCGACCTTGACGACTGTCGACGGTACTCCGCCGGGGCTTATGCCGTCGTCGACGACGATGGTCGCCGCGCGCTGACCCGAGAGATTCGCGCTCGTCACGCGCAAAAGCCCGCCGCACTTCGCAAGAAGCCGCCGCGTCCAGTCGTGGTCGGGAACGCGGTAGCCCTCTCCGTCAAACACTATCGTAAGACCACCCGGCCACTTTCCCGTGAGCTGGTGCTTTACAGGCGTCGCCTCGACGCTCGCGGCAAGCAAGGCGATTGGCTTCTTCGCCTCGCGCCCCTTGATCGTATAGAGCCGGTCAACGGCCTCCGGAAAATCGGGATGGGCGGCAAGGCCGTAGACCGTGTCGGTCGGAATCACCGCGACGCCGCCCGCAAGCAGAACCTTTGCGGCGGCCTCAAGCCCTTCCTCATCGCTCTTTACTACTTGCATCTTTGGAATAAGACCACGAAATACACGAAACACACGAAAAGAAGTTCTACACGATCTACACGTTCTCGTTCTGCACGGCTAAATCTTTCTCCAGTAGCCGTACGGCGAGTTTCACGAGCTCGACGCACGGGCGCTTCTTGTAGTACCCTTCCGTCCTCGCCTCAGGCGCTCCGCCCTGGGTCGCGCCAGTCCCGGCCAGAAGCTCGCGGCAGACGATAGAGCCGCACTCCGCCTTGAACTTCTCGGCAAACGCCTGCACGTGCGGATATGTCGCCACCTTGTCGGGACCATATCGCATCCCGAGGACGAGAGCTGCGCCAGTCACCGCGCCACACACCTCGCGCATGCGGCCAACCCCGCCGCCAAGCCCGCACGAAACCTTCGCCGCAGTATAGGCGTCCATGCCAAGTTCGTCGGCGAACGCACAGAACACGGACTGCGAGCAGTTCATGCCGCTCCTGAAAAGCTCTTCCGCCTTCTCCTCGTGCGTCATTTCAGCAACTCCAGTTCTTCGGGCGTGAGGTCTCGCCATTCGCCGGGGGCAAGCGCAGGGTCGAGCGCGAGCCGCCCGACGGCAACGCGCTTAAGCGAGACGACGACGAGATGCGCGGCAGAGCACATGTAGCGGATCTGCCTCTTGCGCCCTTCGCGTAGACGAAACTCGAGCGTCGTGACGTTGTTCTCCGGGCCAGACAGGACTTTGACGGGCACAGGCCGCGTCACATAGCCGTCAGGCATTTTCACTGGCCCTCTAAGAACGCGTAGCTTTTCCTCGCTCCAACGTCCTGCGGCGCGGACAATGTATGTTTTCTCGTGCTCGTAGCGCGGGTGGGTGAGGCGAAGCGTGAGGGCGCCGTCGTTCGACATAAGGAGCATTCCCTCGGAATCCTTATCGAGACGGCCGACGGGAACAAGGCGTTCGGGCGTAGTGACTAGTTCCGCGACCGTCTTCCCGCCAAACGGGTCGCTCGTGGAGCTCAAGACCCCGACGGGCTTGTAGAGCATCACCGTCCGCTTTGCTTCAGCCGCCGCAAGCGGTTTTCCGTCCACCGAAATCTTCGCCGTCGCCGGATCGACGCGCTCGCCTGGCTCTTTCACCACCACGCCATCCACGGTTACGCGCCCCGCGGCGATCAGCTCAGCAGATTTGCGGCGAGAGGCGACGCCAGCATGGCTTAGGACATTTTGCAGTCGTTCTTCCATGTCTTGGAAAATTATACCAAAGCACACACCACACCCGCAAGGCATCAGGCGCGACCGGCATCGCGGTCCCCGCAGATTCCATCATGACTCCCCTATGGTCGGTTGCGATTTACCCAATCACCTTCAGCGCGCCGGTGGGACAGTTGTCCGCGCAGAGGTGGCAGTCCTTGCATACCGCCGTGGCGCCAGGATTCTGGAATTCGGGCTTGATGACCGTCTTGAAGCCGCGCCCCACGAGGCCCAGCAGCCCCTGCTTCGCCTGTTCGGCGCACACGCGAACGCAGAGGTTGCAGAGCACGCACTTGCGCTGGTTGCGCTCGATCGTGACGAGCTTCTGCTCAACGAAGCCGGGGTGGTAGTCGCCGCGCAGTCGCTTGACATCCGCCTGCAGCAGGTTCGCGTAGCGGATGAGCTTGCAGTCCTCGAAGTCATGGCAGCCGCACTCCAGGCAGCGCTTCGCCTCCGCCTGGGCGACCTCCGGCGAAAGGCCGAGGTTCACTTCCTTGAAGTCGTTGCGACGCTCTTCCGGCGGGCGCTGCGGCATCTTCGCCCGCGCGATGCGCGGACGGTCTGCAAAGTCCTTCTCGGAGAGCTCGCGCTCGGAAAGGATCGGCTTGACGGGCTTGTACTCGCCGCCGCGCAAATAGGCGTCGACGGCAAGCGCGGCCTCGTTGGCCTGCGCGATCGCGCCGATCGCGATGCCCGCGCCCTTGTTGACAGTGTCGCCGCAGGCGAACACGCCCGGAAGAGCGGTGGAGAAATTGCCCTCGTCGGCGGCAATCGTGCCCTTCTGGGTCTGCGGCAGGTCCGCGAACCCTTCGGGGTCGTTGCGCTGGCCGATGGCGGCGATCACGCTGTCGAGCGCAATCTCCTCGAACTTCCCGGCAACGGGCACGGGCTTGCGGCGACCGCGCTCGTCTGGCTCGCCGAGCTCCATCACCTGAAGGCGCATCCCGCATACCTTGCCGTCCTTGCCGAGGATCTCGTCAGGGGCGTAGAGGAACTTGAACTTGACGCCTTCCTCCTCGGCCTCCGTGATCTCGATGTCCTCCGCGGGCATCTCCTTGCGGGTACGGCGGTAGACGACGAACACCTCCTTCGCGCCCACGCGCACCGCAGTGCGGCAGGCGTCCATGGCGGTGTTGCCGCCGCCGACGATCGCCACGCGCTCGCCGATGTCGGGCTTCTCGCCAGTCACGACCGCCCTGAGGAAGTCAATGCCGCCCCACACTCCCTGGAGTTCCTCGCCCTTGACGCGCATGGCCGTCGATTTCCACGCGCCGTTCGCGACGACAACAGCGTCGAACCACGAGCGGAACTTCGCGAAGTCTGCGTCGCGACCGATCTTGAAGTCGTTGACGAACGTTACGCCGAGCGCGGCGATGGCGTCGGTCTCGGCCTTGAGGATTGCCTTCGGCAGACGGTATTCTGGGATGCCGTAGCGGAGCATGCCGCCCATCTCGGGCATCTGGTCGTATACCGTAACGGCATGTCCCCGCTGCGCGAGCTTGAACGCGGCGGTGAGGCCGGCGGGGCCGCCGCCGACGATGCCCACTTTCTTGCCAGTGGGGGCGGCGACCTTGATCGGATGCTCGTTGCCGTCCTTGCGCACCTGGTCGGCGGCGAAGTACTTGAGCTGCGCGATGGAGATCGGTTCCTCCACGAGGTTGCGGCGACACGCCTTCTCGCAGGGGTGCGGGCACACGCGGCCGATGGCGGCGGGGAGCGGGAAGGTCTCCTTGATCGTGGCGACGGCGTCCGCAAAGCGGCCCTCGGCAATTTCCTTCACGTACTTCTGGCAGTCCGTGTGGGCCGGGCAGTTGAGCTTGCAGGGACCCTGGCAGTCGCCGTCGTGGTCGCCCATCAAAAGCTCGAGCGCGAGCTTGCGCGTGGCGAGCGCCTTCTCGCTCTTCGTATGCACAACCATTCCGGGCGCGACCTTCGCGGAGCAGGCGCGGAGCATCTTGGGGCAGTTCTCCACCTCCACCACGCACACGCCGCACGCGCCGTAGGGGCCGAGTTCCTTCAGGTAGCAGAGGTTGGGAATCTCGATTCCCGCCGTCTTGGCCGCCTCGAAAATGGTGGTGCCGGCCGGCACGCGCACGGGCACGTCGTCGATGATGAGATCAATCAGTTCGGTATCCATTTCAAAAATCCTTTCACTTGACTTCCACCGCGCCGAACTTGCAGGTGGCCACGCACTGTCCGCACTTGATGCACTTCGACTGGTCGATCGCGTGCGGCTTCTTGGGTTCGCCGGAGATCGCGCCCACGGGGCACTTCTTCGCGCACATCGTGCAGCCCTTGCACTTCGCGGGGTCGATTTCGAATTTCTTCAGCGCCGCGCATTCGTGCGCGGGGCATCGCGCTTCGCGGATGTGGGCGTCGTATTCGTCGCGGAAGTAGCGGATCGTGGTGAGGACGGGGTTCGGGGCCGTCTGCCCGAGGCCGCAGAGCGCGCCCGCCTTGATGCCGTTGCAGAGTTCCTGGAGGAGCTCCACGTCGCCTTCCCTGCCCTTGCCCTCGGTGATGCGCGTGAGGATTTCGTGCATACGCTTCGTACCGATGCGGCAGTGGACGCACTTGCCGCAGCTTTCCTTCGCGGTGAAGTCGAGGAAGAACCGCGCCATGTTCACCATGCAGGTGTGGGAGTCCATCACCACCATGCCGCCGGATCCCATGATGGCGCCGGTGGCGCCGAGCGCCTTGTAGTCGATGAGCGTGTCGAGCAGGTGCTCGGGGATGCAGCCGCCGGAAGGGCCGCCCATCTGCACGGCCTTGAACGTGCCGCCATCGCGGATTCCGCCACCGATACCGAAGATCACGTCGCGAAGCGTGAGGCCCATCGGAATCTCCACGAGGCCGCCGCGCTTGATCTTGCCGGTGAGCGCGAACACCTTTGTGCCCTTGCTCGTCTCGGTGCCCATCGCGGCGAACGCGGCGCCGCCGTTGAGGATGATCCACGCGACGTTTGCGAACGTCTCCACGTTGTTGATGTTCGAGGGGGCCTGCGTGTAGCCCTTCTCCGCCGGGAATGGGGGCTTCAGGCGCGGCATGCCGCGGTTGCCCTCGAGCGACTCGATGAGCGCCGTCTCCTCGCCGCACACAAACGCGCCAGCGCCGGCCTTGATGCGGATGTCGCAGGAGAAGCCGCTCCCCAGGATGTTCTCCCCGAGGAGACCGGCCTTCTTCGCGGCCGCGAGCGCCTTCTCGAGACGCACGATCGCGAGCGGGTACTCGGCGCGCACATAGACGAACGCCTTGGTGGCGCCGATCGCGTAGGCGGCGATGAGCATGCCCTCGATGAGGGAGTGCGGATCGGACTCGATCACCGCGCGGTCCATGAACGCGCCGGGGTCGCCCTCGTCGGCGTTGCAAATGAGGTACTTCTGGTCGCCCTTTGCGTTGCGAGCGGCATTCCACTTGAACCACGTGGGGAAGCCCGCGCCGCCGCGTCCGGCAAGGCCGGACACCTTGATTTCGGCAATTACGTCCTCCGGCGTCATCGTCAGCACTTTGCGAATCGCCTTGTAGCCGTCCACGGCCTCGTAGGCGGCGATGTCCTCAGGATCGATGAGACCGCAGTGCCTGAGCGCGATGCGCGTCTGCTTCTCGAGAAACTCCTTGTCGTCCGCCGAAATCTCCAAGTCCTTGACGCCAGAAAGGTCGCCGGACGCAGCGGCCTTGTAGATCCGCTCCGCGTCCTTCTCCTGCACTTTCACAAGGCGCTTCACGAGCGTGCCGCCGTCGTAGACGTCCACGATCGGCTCGAGGTAGCACATGCCGATGCAGCCGGTGATGCCGACTTCGACGGCACCCTCAGCATTCAGCTTCTCCACGGCCGCGCGCACCTTGCGCGCGCCGGCGGCAATGCCGCAGCTTCCTTCTCCGAATACGAGCTTCATTTCGACGCCTCCCTGATCTTGCGCACGATGTCCTTGGCCTTGGCGGGCGTAAGGGAGCCGTACGTGTCCTCGTTGATCATCATCACGGGAGAGAGCGAGCAGCAGCCGAGGCATGCGACCGTCTTGACGGAGAAGAGCCCGTCGTCGGTCGTCTCGCCGTCGCCTACGCCAAGCTCCTCCACGAGCGCCTTCTCGATGGAGTCGGCGCCGTTCACGTGGCAGGCCGTGCCCTTGCAGAGAAGGATGAGGTTCTTGCCCACGGGCTTCAAGCGGAACTGCGTGTAGAACGTCGCCACGCCCATCACCTTGGCGGGGCTGTTGCCAGTCTTGTCGGCGATGGCGTACAGCACGTCGGTCGGCAAATAACCATAGATGTCCTGCGCCTTCTGCAGGATCGATATGAGGGCGTGATCGTCGCCTGCGAACGCCTCAAAGACGGGCGTCAACAGCGACAAGTCGCTTTTTTCGCAATTTGCGCACATTATGCATTTCTCCAATATTCCCGCGACGGTCTGCCGCGGGACTTTTCAGAATGGCCAAATATTATACCAAAATACGGGCCGAATTGCGACGGCCCGTCGAGGCGTCGCGTATATCTAAACTGTCTCAGGAGGCAATCACATTTCCTCGAACTGGTCCTTGCCCACTCCGCACATGGGGCAGGTCCAGTCTTCGGGCAGGTCCTCGAAAGCGACGCCGTTGTTGTTCGCGGGGTCGTAGACGTATCCGCAGACCTTGCACACGTATTTCTTCATTGTCTTGTTCCTTTCTTGAACGATAATGGCTAAACCGGGCACCTTGCCCGACGCGGGGATTATACCAAATTACACAAGGCTTGTGCCGCCGCTGACGAGAAGCGGCGAGGCGTGGGCGTGGCAGATGGCGAGCGCGAGAGCGTCGGCCGCGTCGTTCTGCGGAAGTTCCGGTAGCGAGAGGAGCGTCTTCACCATGCTCTGGATCTGCTCCTTCTCCGCAAGTCCGTTGCCGCATACCGCCATCTTGACGCGGCGCGGTTCGTATTCGTATATGGGCTTCCCCGCGTCGACGCCTGCGACTATCACGGCTCCGCGCGCCTCCCCGAGCACCATCATCGTGTTCGCGTTCTTGCCGTAGATCACCTTCTCGACGCTCAGGACGTCGGGGTTCCACGTGGCGATCAACTCTGCGATCTTCGCATGGATGCGCTTTAGGCACTCCGAGAGCGGCACTTTCGCCGCGTTCGGGATGTTGCCGTAGTCGAGCGCGACGAGGCGCGAGCCCTTCGTCTCCAAAACGCCGAAGCCGGTAGATCTCAGCGATGTATCCACTCCGAGGATTATCATATGTTTCTCTCCCTGCTTATGGCCGTCCAGGCGGCGTTGACCCGTGCCATCCGCTCGGTCGCCTCGGCAATCTTCCGCTCCGAAGCTCCCTGCGAGCGAAGGATGTCGGGATGGCACGACTTCGCCTTCTCGCGGTAGGCGCGCTTCACTTCCTCGTTCGACGCCGACGGCTTCACGCCAAGCGTGCGGTAGGCCTCCGCGAGAGGATCATCGCGCCGATGCGGCGATCGGCGCGAACCTCTCGAACGCCACCGCTCTTCGCGAATGCGCCGTTCGATCCAGCCGCCGAGAAGCGATCCCAGGAACGCGCCGAGCAAGCCGCCGCGCGAACAGAGAATCGCTCCGGCGAGTGGACCGATCCAGAGCATCAGACGAGCTTCTCCGCGAACTCCCCGAAGCCGGGAATCTCGATCAGCTCCGCGGCGCCTGCGTCGATCGACGCCGCGAACGAGGGGTCGATCGGGAGGCGTAGCACCGCCGGGATGTCGAACTTCTTCGCAATCGCCTCGGCCTTGGACTCGCCGAACAAGGCAATCTCCCGCCCGCAGTCGGGGCACTTCAGGTAGCTCATATTCTCGACGAGCCCGACGACGGGCTTCTCCATCATCTTCGCCATCTTGACGGACTTGGAGACGATCATCTCGACGAGCTCCTGCGGCGAAGAGACTATGACGACTCCGTCAACGGGAAGAGACTGGAAGACCGTGAGCGGCACGTCACCCGTTCCCGGCGGCATGTCGACGAACATGACGTCTATCTCGCCCCAGTGGACGTCCGTCCAGAACTGCTTTACGAGCCCCGCGATCACGGGCCCGCGCCAGATGACTGGATCGGAAGGATCGTCGACGAGCATGTTGAGCGAAATGACCTTGATTCCGGAATTCGTCATTGTCGGCTCAATGCCGTCGTCAGACTTCCAGGTCGACCCGGCGAGACCGAACGCCTTGGGGATCGAGGGACCCGTCACGTCCGCGTCGAGGATTCCCACCTTAAGGCCGCGCTTTGCCGCGGCGACTGCGAGCATCGTCGTCACGAAGCTCTTCCCGACGCCGCCCTTTCCCGACGCGACGGCTATCACCTTGCCGACTTTCGACGCGGCGTTCAGCTTCGCGGAGAAGTCGAACTTCTCCTTCCTGTCCCCGCAGTTCTTCCCGCAGGTCGAGCAGTCGTGTGTACATTCTTCAGACATTTAACACTCCTTGTCATCAACTCAGGAGCATTATACCATATTCAGCCCTTGTTGAGCACATCCACAAGTCGCTCGGGGACAGACCCCACGGAACCCGCTGTTTTATTGCGTCATCGCCATCCCGCCTTTCACACCGCCCTTTCCGCCGCCTTCGCGAGCCGCCAGCCGTGCGTCGCGTAGCCAAGCTCCCCCACCTCCCGCGCCGCGACGCTCCGCGACCGGAACCGGTCCCCCAGCGCAAACGCCGTAGCAGTCACGAACGCAAGGCTCCCGAATATCTTCCCCGCCCCTATCTGCGCCACCCTCCTCATCAGCCTCCCGTCGGGGACAGACCCCGCGAAAGTGTTGTCAAATGTGGCGATCCAGCTCCAGGCGTAGTCGGCCGCGTGCTTCACCATCCCGGCGCGGACGGGGTTCAGGTAGACGTAGCGCATGCAGATCGCGC
>CACZHC010000094.1 GCA_902780865.1 uncultured bacterium | reverse complement strand
GGTGCGCTCGCGGCGAAGTCGTTCAGCGACACCGCGAAGGTCGCGGTCGGCGCGAACGCGACCGTCACGCTCGACGGCGATCTGGTCCTCGACACGCTGACCGCCCGCAGGTACGTCGCCTACAGCGTCGCCGCAGGCGGCTTGTTCAGGGTGACGGGCACGATATCCGGCAACGGAAACTCCGACAACAACGACCATGACATCTGGCCTACGACTGTGAAATGCGACGGGGCCGTTGCCGCGAAGGGACTTGTCTCCGACAAGGGGACTGTTTCCGGACAGGAGTACTGGTCGTTCCGCCTCGCGCGCAACAACGAAACGGGCGCTCTCAGCAAATGGGTGATCGGTGAGGGCGGACTTTCCGGCGAGGGAGGTTTCTGGATCTACCCTCCATTCAAGCCGAGGCCGATTTCAGCATCGACTCGCCAATTGGCTTGAGGAACAACTGGGCCAATCCCACGCTCACGTTGAACACGACGGACTACGTGGATAGTTCCATCGGGCGCACGATCACGGCCAATGCCGTGCTTACGATGCTTGGCACGCTGACGGTCGAGGGCAAGGGCACGTTCCTCTGCAACTATTCGCCTGTCGCGCTCAACGGCAAAGACGCCTACAGCGGCGCGATCACGGTGCAGCAGCCGGCGACGTTCGCGATTAACGCCGGGAAGTATCCGACGACAGGCGCGACAACGGTCAACTCCGGCGCGACGCTGAAGGTCGCGCAGTCTGGTACGGTCGCGCTCGGTGGCGATCTGTCGCTTCAGGACAGTGCCGTCCTCGGCTTCAACTACACGGGCAGGAGCGAGCCGGTGCTGGCGCTTGAGGGCAAGACGGTGACGTTCGCCGAAGGCGCGACGACGAACGTGACGGTGCGGATTACCGCGGCAGACGGGGTGCGTGCGCACAGCGGCCGTAACGTACTGACGACGGGCGGCAAGTTCGCCGACGCTACTGTGACGCTCGAGGCGGGTGCGCCCAAGTGGGTGAAGGGCGTGTCGGTAGAGAATGGCGAAATCGTCCTCGAAGCGAAGCCCGCCGGTACGGTCATCATCTGCAGGTAACCTCCGCAAAGCGCAAGGTGCGGACAACAGGAGGCCATGAAAATGCGTGTATGTGAATTGGTTGTGGCACTTTGTATTGCCTTTTCCGCAGGTGCGGCTCCAAGCCCGATATCCGCGCGCTCGGTACACATGTGGCATCCGGCGCCCGGCGCCGAATGGGTATATGGCGAGGTTACAGTCGAGAAGTCCGTTCCGGGGAGCTACGGCATCCAGGAGTCCTACGACGGCAGGAAGATCGCGATCTTCTCCGTGTGGGATCCGGGCGATCCGTTCGACTTCAAGGCGAAAGCCGATGGCGTCGACGAGAAGGTCCGTACAAAGAACCTGTATGTGGGCGAGGGCGTGTCGATCAGCCGTTTCGGTGGCGAAGGAACCGGCGGAAGGTCCTTGATGCCGTTTGACTGGAAAGTCGGCGAGACATGCCGCTTCGCCGTGCATGCACGCCCCGATGGCGACAACAGGACGGCGTTCACGTGCTACCTCTTCCGCGACGGCGCCTGGTTCAGGATAGCGACCTTCAGCACGCTCCAGACGAAAGGCGCCCACGTCATAAAGGACGTGTGCAGCTTTGTCGAGGACTTTCGCCGCAACGAGGAGTCGCGCGGGCAGGTTCGCCGCGCGCGGTTCACGAACTTCTTCGCGAAGCCCGTCGGCGGAGAGTGGACGGCCATGGAAGACGGCCGGTTCACGGCCGACCGAAACCCTTCGATCATGACGATCGACGCCGAGGTGGTGGAGTGCGGCTTTGCCCTCGCGACCGGGGGTGACACCGAGAACAAGAACCTCAAGCTGCGGACTGTCGCGAAGACAAAGGTCGGGCAGCGCCCGGCAGAGTGCGCCGCGCTTGACACGCTTGTTGACTCTCAGAGGAAAGTCACGGACCGCAGTGCGGCGGAGCCGGAAGCGAAAAGCCCGGCGGCGGAGCTGAGGGACCGTCTGTCTTCGGCGTTTGACCGCGTCCTGCTTTCCAAGGGCGCCCTGCCGGGGGCCATTCTCGCCTCTGGCGGCGATGCAGTCCCCGTCGTGTTCGGGAAGTCCGGCCGATACTTCGACGGCAAGGGCGAACTGGAGATCCCTGCCATGGCTGCCAGTTCATACGGACGCGGGCGCGTGCTGGCGTCGGGCCACCAGGCGTTCTTCACCGGAGAGGCGGCAACGGCGAACAGGGAGTTCCTGCGCGAGTGCCTTGTTTGGCTCGCTGGCGGCAAGGCACCATCCACGGTGTACGTCGATTCGGCCAGGGTGGGGATGCGCGACTCGGTGGCTCGCGCACTGGGGAAGGTCGATGTCGTGACGGTAGGCAGCTACCGCGAACTCGGTTCGCTCCCCGACGGCGCCGTGCTTGTGGCAGAGCCGAACAGCCATTCGCTGGACGAGGCCGCGATGCTCTCCGCATTCGTTAGGCGCGGATGCGGCGCACTTTGCATATCCGTCGGATGGGGGTGGCACCAGATGTCTGGCGGGAAGTCGATGAAGACGGAGAACCCGTTCAACATCGCACTGGGCGGATGCGGCCTCTACTCCACGGAGCTTGTGTCGGCTGCGGGCGACGGCAGGACGTACATGGTCGCGAAGGGCGATCTGCCCGGCGCCGTCGGAGAGGATGCGCTGAGGCTCGTGGCTCCCGGGTCGGGCTCGCTGTCGAAGGAAGTCGCGGCTCGCTGCGCCATGGTTCTGGGCGAGCTCGCGAAGGTGCTTCCCGACGGCGACGAGTCGCTGCTTCCGCGCATCAAGGCCATTGCGGCCGACGTAGACTGCCTGCCCTCGCCGGAGAGGCCGCTTACGACCTCCAACGCCAGAAGCCGTCTTGGCATGATGCTGCACATGCAGGAATGGCAGGAGAATCCCAGACGCTGCTGGCCGGCGCATCCCGCCGCGGCCGTGTACCCCGGGCTTCCTTCGGCCGGCGCTCCGCGCGTGACGCGTACGGTGGACGTAAGCCTTTCGGTTCCGCAGTGGCACGGCACGGGGCTGTTCGCCGCCGCCGGCGAGCCGCTCACGGTCGCGCTGCCCGATGGCATGGAGAAGGCCGGGCTCAGAGTGCGCGTCGGCACGTCCTCTTGCAACAACACGCGGCACGCGCAGTGGCTGCGCGCGCCGCAGGTCTCGGTCGAGCTGCCGCTTGACCGGCGCGAGACCACCTTCGCGTCGCCGTTCGGCGGGATGGTGTACGTTGTGGTGCCTTCGGGTGCTCACAGGGACGGAATCGTGCCCGTGACGATCGGGCCGGCGTGCCCGGCCGCCTGGTATGTGGAGGGGAAGACTTCCCTCGAGTCGTGGAAGGCCGCGCTGAAGTCGAGTCCGTCTCCTGTGGCGGAGATCGAAAGCGACGTCATCGCACTCACAGTCCCGCGGGAGACGGCGATGAACGGGTCCGACCCGCAGGAGGTGCTGGACGTGTGGCGCAGGGTGCTTGCCGACGACGCGCACCTGACCGGCATCCCGGAGGTGCGCCGGTGCAAGGAGCGCATGTGCTTCGACGTGCAGCTGTGCGCCGGATACATGCACAACGGATACCCGATAATGCTTCCGAAACACTCGATCGTGCATCTTCTGAACGCGGACACGCTTCGCAAAGGGGATCACGCATGGGGGTTCTTCCACGAGATGGGCCACAACCACCAGAACGACGACTGGACGTTTGACGGCACGGTGGAGGTCACCGTCAACTTCTTCACGCTCTACAACATGGAGAGGATATGCGGCAAGAAGCCGATGGAGACCGACAAGATGCGCGATCCGTCGGTCTGGCGCAACGTGGCCCGATGGAAGGCGGCGGGGCGTCCGTTCGGCGAGTGGAAGTCCGATCCGTGGCTTGGGCTGGCGTTCTTCGTCGAGCTCCAGCAGAAGTACGGCTGGGAGGCGTTCGAGAAGCTGTTCGCCGAATACCGCGCGCTGCCCGACTCCGAGCGGCCGAAGACAGACCTGGAGAAGCGTCGCCAGTGGTGCGAGAGGCTGTCGCGGATAGTCGGCAAGGACCTGACCGAGGACTTCTCGTTCATGCTCGGCGACTAGGGCCAACTGCCTCAATGTATGAAAACTGAAAACACGGCTGCGCTGGTTGCCTGTGTTCTGACATTCGCCGTGTCGACGGCATTTGCGCTCGGCCCGCTTTCACCGGAGAGTGCGTTTATGTGCGGCCCCGCGCCGCGTGGCGCTCCCGAAGGCGAGTTTCGCAATCCGTCCGTGGCGAACAGACCGGAGACGTATGTCTTTCTTATCGGCGGTAACGTCGCGAAACCTGGCATCACCGCAGATTTCGAGGCGATCAAGGACGCCGGGATCGCGGGCATACTTCTCTTCCACGGACAGTATGGCAAACCTTGGCCTGGCGTTTTGCCGCAGATCAAGTGTCTGAGCGAGTCGTGGGATGAACTCGTGCGTTTCGTCGCCGACGAATGCCAGAGACTTGGTCTTTCGCTCTCGATGCATAACTGTCCTGGCTGGGCGATGAGCGGCGGTCCCTGGATCAAGCCGGAGAACGCCATGCGCCATCTCGTCTGGAAGCGCACCGACGTCGAAGGCGGGAGGCGCATCGAGGTGAAGCTCCCCTCGCTCGCGCCGTCAGCCCCTGACGAGAAAGACTACCGCGACGTCGCCGTGCTCGCATTCCCCGCGCCGGCGGGGGAGTGGGACGCCGCGCTCACGCCCGCGAAGGTCTCGGGCAACGTCGAGGCGGACTGGGACGCATGGCTTACGAAGGGCTCTCCCGTCCAGATCCATGGCGGCGCGACGGTCACGATAACATTTGACTTCGCCGAGCCAGTCACAATCCGCACGATTGAGCTGCCGAGCGTCAACAGCCTCGGACATGCCTTCTGCTACGATCCAGAGACGACCGTCGTCTGCGAGGCGAACGGCAAGACGCTCTTCACACGCGAAATTCCGCAGGCCAATTGGCAGGACGACAGGCCTCTCACCTACGCCTGCGACGAGACGACGACGCGGCAGGTGACAGTCATGCTCAAGCCCCGCCACGCGATTATGCTTGGCCGTATCAGCCTCTTCAGTTCCGCCCGCAACGACGACTGGGAGGCGCAGGCCGGATGGACGCTCCGCGGCCTGATGCGCAACCCGCCCGCGAAGCAGAGCGAGGAGGCGTGGGTGAAGTCCTCGCAAGTGAGGAACGTCACGGCGTTCATGAAGCCGAACGGCATGTTCGCGTGGGACGCGCCCGCAGGAAAATGGGCTGTTGTGCGTGTGGGGCACGTCAACACCATGTACCGGAACGGCCCAGCGCCAAAGGAGGGCACTGGATTCGAGTGCGACAAACTTTCGCTTGTCGCCGCGAACGTGCAGTTCGACAACTTCATCGGTCGCCTCTCGCGCGCGGGCGGTGCGGTGCACGGGAAGCTTGCGAATGTGCACTTGGACAGCTGGGAGTGCAAGCGCCAGACCTGGACGCCCGGCCTCGACAAGATATTCAGCGAGCGCCTTGGATACGACCTCCTCTCGTGGATGCCCGCGATCTTCGGGTACGTGGTCGACAGCCCCGATGTGTCAGCTCG
Organism: uncultured bacterium; assembly: GCA_902780865.1. Taxonomy (GTDB): domain Bacteria; phylum Verrucomicrobiota; class Kiritimatiellia; order RFP12; family UBA1067; genus UBA1067. The sequence goes on along the minus strand of CACZHC010000094.1, from coordinate 5,528 downwards.
CTTCCTCAACGACTGGCGTGGGCTCGTCGGCGACCTCATCACCGAAAACTTCTACGCGCAGATGGCGAAGCGCTGCCACGAGAACGGCATGACGATCTCCTTTGAGACATCATTCGGCGACGTCCTCCCCGGCGACATCATGCGCTTCTACAAGTACGCCGACACGCCCATGTGCGAATACTGGCAGCCGCGCGAGCGCGGCTATGTGGGGGACCATAACTTCAAGCCGGTCTATCCCTGCGCCTCTGCCGCGCACCTTTACGGCAAGAAGCGCGTGGCTGCCGAGGCGTTTACTTCGTTCCAGCTCACGTGGGACGAAAAGCTCCGCGATCTCAAGTACGTCGCGAATCTCCACATGGCGCGCGGCGTCTCCCACATGGTGTTCCACACCTACACGCACAACCCGCGCACGGACTGGCTGCCGCCTGGCACTTCCTTCGGCGCGCACATCGGTACGCCGTTCTTGCGTAGGCAGACGTGGTGGAAGTTCATGCCAGACTTCACCGCCTACCTCGCGCGCTGCCAGACGATGCTCGAGGCCGGCAGGCCGGCGAACGACGTCCTCTGGTACCTCGGCGACGAGTGGGACCACAAGCCAAACGAAAACGCCACGTTCCCTGACGGATACAAGTTCGACTACTGCAACCCCGACGCGCTTTTGACGCGCATCTCCGTGAACAACAAGGGTGAATGGGCTACGCCCGACGGCATCTCGTACCGCGTCCTCTGGGTCCCCGAGTCGAAGCGCATGATGCCCGAGACGATGGAGAAGATCCTCGACGGCGTGCGGAAGGGCGCCAAGGCGGCGTTTGCCGCGTTGCCAGAAAGTATCTCGACGATGCGTGGCGGCTCGGCGATGCAGGCGCGTTTCGGCAAGGCGCTCGCGGCGATGCAGGCGTCCAAGAACATCTACGTCGGGCGTCCGCTCGAATTTGTGCTTGCTGCCGAGAAGATCGCAAAGGATCTCGTCGCGGAGGACATGGTCTGGAACCACCGCCGCTCAGACGACGCGGACTGGTACTTCGTCTCGCCCGCACGGCAGAACGAGGGATTCGTCGGCGACGTCGGCTTCCGTTGTGCGGGTGAGGTCGAGATCTGGCATCCGGAGACGGGCCTTTCCGAGAAGGTGCATTCTGCGTCCGTGAAGGATGGCTGCACGTGGGTTCCGCTCGCGCTCGCCCCGCATGAGTCGCGCTTCGTGGTGTTCAGGCGTGGCGGGAAGCTCGAAACGGAAACGCCGCGCACCGTCGTGAGTGCCGCGAATGACGTGACGGCGCTTGCCGGTCCCTGGAAAGTGCTGTTTCCTGAGGGATGGGGAATGCCGAGCGAGATGATGATCGAAGCGCTGAAGCCGTGGAAGGAACTCGGCACAACGACTGAGGCGAAGGCGTTTTCCGGGACGGCCGACTACTTGATCGACTTTACGGTTGACAAGGTTGACGCAAATACCATAGTGCTGCTTGATCTCGGGCGCGTGGAGTCCCTTGCGAATGTGGAGGTTAACGGCAAGGACTTGGGCGACGTGTGGAGCCAGCCTTACCGCATCCCGCTGACGGGCGCGGTTAAGGCCGGCAGGAACACGCTGAAGGTGTCCGTGACCGATACGTGGTACAACCGCCTTGTGTTTGACGCAGGACAGTCCGAAGCGGATCGCCGCACATGGACGATTGCGGGGCCGCAGAAGGACAGCCCCCTGCGCGACTCCGGCCTCATCGGTCCGGTGCGCATCATTCGCATCCGCTTTTAGCCGCGTTTTCCGTGTTACTTTGCTGCCGACAGGCGAACTGGGCCTAGCAGACCCGATTCACAATATGGCATCTTTGCCGACGGGCCTTTCAGCGTCCAGGTTGTGCGATCTTCCTTTGGAAGTCCTGCATCATGCACCAGCTTATTGTACCACGTGGAGACGACCTCCACGCGGATATCCATGTTGCCGCCTCCTTTGACGTGTTGCGCTATGTCGCAGGCGTATGGACGGCACCACATGTCCGCGACTTTGCGTCCGTTGACGTACACGGTAGCCCAGTCGCGGACATCCCCAAGGTCGAGAATGCATTCGGCGGCATCCTCCGGGACGTTCGCAGTTCCCTCGTAAACTCGGCTTGTCGCCCAGACCGGATAGTCTTTAACCGGCCTTATGACGACAGGAACGTCAGCTGCTGCATCGCCCCGCTTTTTGGCAGACAATGCCGAACGCACGCATTCACGCCCGCTGACAGGATCGAAGACCATGGTTTCTCGTCCTGCGGCGACCCTGTAGAATCTCGAAGAGCCGTCCTTTTCCACGACAAAGAACATGTTCGTCTCTCCGTCGCGGCGCTGATACCAGCCGCGCAGGTCGGCTGCGTCGATCCCAAGCGCCTCCGCTGTCGGCGAGGGCCAGTCCGGCCTGAAGTCGCCGCGCACTATGCGGGCGCCGTTCCTCTCCAGATCCGCAAGCTTTGCCTCGGTCTCGGGCTTGAGAAACGTCCCCTTTGGAACCCACAGCACCCGGTAGCTCATTCCGTCAGGGAACACAAGTCGTCCGTCGTCTACGTCGAGGCGCGTCATCAGTGCATCGTTGTTCAGGTAGTCGTATTTCCAGCGGTTTTCGAAAAGAAGCTCGCGTTCGCTGGGACGGTACCCCAAATCGTCGCCTAGGTACATGAGGATGTCAACGGCCGGAAGGCCACGTTCCAGTTCGGACCCGCAGCGCTCTATGTACTTTGTGAAATGCCTAAGATACGGCCACCACGTCTGTTCTCTGAGGAACGGAGATCCAATCCCGCTGCCAAAGCTCGTGGACGGGGGCTTGCCGCCAACGACGGGATTGTGCGTGTAGGTGTGGAACACTATATGCGTGACGCCTCGGGCGAGATGCTTGTCGATGATTTCCTTCCAGTCTCGAAAGTTCTCGTTGAACGTGAGCTCAAAACTTGTAAGCGCCTCGGCGCTTACGCGGCGCTTGCCGTATACGTGAGCCGCAGACACGCATGGAAGAACCGGCTTGAAGTCGAAGCTCCCGACGTAGTCGACGTTGTCATGGGGGCTCCAGAACTCGCACATGGGCTCGTCGGCGTATTTCCAGTAACGTAGGAGATCGCCCGGGATGACGTCGCCGAACGCCGTCTCGTACTGGACGCTCATTCCGTGTTCGCGGGCAATGCGGGCTATCACGGCATAGTAGTTCTCCTCGACAAGGCGCGAACAGACATTGCGCCAGTCAAGAAGAAACTTCTCAGTCTCGGCCACGCTGCCGATGACGTACCCGAAAAGCGCGGGAAGCCATGGACGAAGCGCGTAGCCCGTACGGCTCTGGAACTCCTCCTCCATTCGCCACGTCCATGTCTGGCAACCGCACTCCCAGCTGTCGACAAGGAGTCCGTCTATCTTCACGCCCGCCTTCAAAAGCGGGAGCAGATAGCCTTCGAAATTCGCCTCGAAGCCCCGCGGATCCATTTTGTCGCATTCCCATCCCGTGGCTTCTTTCGGAGCGGGGCCGTTGCGCCGCTTCATGTTGACGTGTCCGAATACAAGCGTTCTTTCGCCTTCCGTCCTTATGGGCTGGGCGTCGCTGGACATCTTGAAGCTGCGGTACGCCCATCCGGCCTTTGCTTCCCACATGTCCAGCCTCGGTTCTCCAATCCGCGAACCTCCGAGCGGCTTTGTCGGATAATGCGGACTCTCGGCGAAAAATGAGACCTTGGCCCCCGCCGAAGAGATGCCCGGCACACGAAACGTCATACCCTCGACGTCTTGCCATGCACCTCGCGGGCACACAGTGCGGAACACCTCTTTTCCCACGTCGCGCAAGACGAGTTCGGCGTCGGGTTCGTATGACCTTTTGTGGCAGATGTTGTGCGGATTTGGAAAGGTTACGGAAACGTCTGCCGAAGCCTCGAGCGGAAACGTGACGCTCCCGATTTCGCGAAAATCGTCGCTTGCGTCGAATTTCGGCTTCTTCCCCGGCTCAAAGCAGACTAGCTTGCGCATCGCGCGCTCGGGGGAAATCCATGGGCGAACTTGACGAGTTCCATCCAGTTCTCGCTCATACTGGTGATTCTGTTCGTCACGCCGGGCCAAAGTTCATCCTGAGGCCAACCGCCATGAAAGAACTGTATGCCGGATATTCCAGCGTCTGCAATTGCCGCGATGTCCGCCGACAGTCCCTCCCTCGTTACGTTGCCGTCTATTATGTGGAACCATGTCTCTGGCGCGGCGGAGGAGAGACGTGCCGAGTTGTCGAGACTGGCCCTGACGCTCTGTGCGGCGCCCAGCGCGACTGTTGCCGCCAGTGCGATGCAATATGCCTTGGAACACGTGGTTGTTTTGCAGGATGTTTTTCTTGCTGTCATGGCTTTCCACCTTCTCTTTTCATACTTCGGTGACATTATACTTTCATACGACTTTTTGTTCAACGACAATCTCTTGCGAAATTTGATACAATTCTAAAAAATATTTTTGAAATCTGCACGACACTTCTTGCGGTTGCGCCATTTATCGCAATTTTCAAAGATGCCCCCCTTGCCTTTTCCCAGCCGTTATGCGATAATCCCTCTATCTCTTGGAAAGGTAAGGAAAGACAGTGGTGAGGAAAGCGATGAGGGAGGCCGCCGTGCTGGCGACGGCGATATTGGCAGGCGCGGCGCTGGTTGCTGGCGCCGACACGGCGGACAAGATCCATATCCGCGACCCGTTCGTGGTTGTCGACAGGGAGAAGGGCTGCTACTGCCTTCTCAGTTCGTGTTTCGCGCCACCTGGCGAGCGTGGCAACGACTTCTTTGCGTTCCTCGGCACGGGCGCGAAGATCTACGAGTCGAAGGACCTCGTCAACTGGAGCGAGGCGCGGCAGGTGCTGACGATCCCCGACTGGGTCGGATGCAGGGCTCTCTGGGCGCCTGAGCTCCACCAGTTCCGCGGCAAGTGGTACATCCTCGGCACAGTCAACGGCGCCGACAACCGGCGCGGGACCTGGACATTCGTCTCTGAAAACCTGCGCGGGCCGTACCGTCCGACTGGGCGGCGTCCCATCACGCCGCCTGAATGGCTCGCCCTCGACGGAACGCTCTGGGTCGAGGACGACAAGCCCTACATGGTCTTCTGCCACGAATGGGTGCAGATAGGCGACGGCGAGATGTGCTATGTGCAGATGAACGACGACCTGTCCGCGCCCGTCGGCGAGCCACGCACGCTATTCAAGGCGACGGACTACACGGCCTCTCCGTCGAAGGCGCGCTGCCTGGATCACGTCACCGACGGACCGTTCCTCTACCGCTCCCCCAAGAGCGGCAGGCTTTTCATGACGTGGTCAAATGTCGATGCGAAGCGCCAGTATGTCGTGGTCCTATCCGAGTCCGCCAGTGGACGCCTTTCCGGACCTTGGGGTCGCCACAAGGTGATATTCGGGAAGGACGGTGGGCACGGGATGCTCTTTCGGAAGCTCGACGGATCGCTGGCGTTCGCGCTGCACCAGCCCAATGCCGTTCGCCGCGAGCGTCCAAAGTTCTTTCCCGTCGAAGACGACGGCGAGACGCTCAGGATAGTGCAGG
>CACZHC010000093.1 GCA_902780865.1 uncultured bacterium | reverse complement strand
GGCGATTGCGAAGGAGCTTGAGTCTGACCGCGGCGCGATCGTGATGGTCCCTGAGATTTCCCTCACGCCTCAGACCGTCCGCAGGTTCGCGTCGCGCTTTGGCGACAAGGTGGCGGTCTTGCACTCTGCGCTTTCCGACGGCGAGCGATACGACGAGTGGCACAGGATACGCTCTGGCGCGGCTCGCGTCGTCGTCGGCCCGCGAAGCGCCGTCTTCGCGCCTGTCCGCGGCCTTGGGCTCATAGTCGTGGACGAGGAGCACGATTCGAGCTACAAGCAGGACGACAATCCCCGCTACAACGCGCGCGATGCGGCGGTTCTGCGCGGAAAGATCGAGGGTGCGCGTGTGGTGCTCGGTTCTGCGACACCTTCGCTTGAGACTTGGCACAATGTTTCTACCGGGAAATACGCGCTTGCCGAGATGAAGTGCCGCGCGGGCGCGGGGACGCTTCCCGCGGTCCGGCTCGTCGATATGTCGGCGCCGCAGCGCGGCGATTATTCGGGCGCGATCTTCTCCAAGGATCTTCTCGATGCCGTGAAGCTTCGGCTTGACCGCCACGAGCAGACCATCCTCTTCCTGAACCGACGCGGCTATTCGCGCAGCGTGACATGCGCCGCCTGCGGCGCGACGGTCGACTGTCCCGCGTGTGCGCTCCCGTACACGTATCACCGCGCCGACGACTGCTGCCGCTGCCATATCTGCGGCGGGTGGATTCTGACGCCTAAGGTCTGCCCCGCGTGCGGCGCGCCGTCGCTCCAGTACAAGGGCATAGGGACGCAGCGCGCGGAGGCCGCGCTTGCGAAGTGCTTCCCCAATGCGAAGATTCTCCGCATGGACGCAGACTCGACATCGCGCAAGAACTCGCACGACGACATTCTTTCCGCGTTCAGGCGCGGCGAGGCGGATGTCCTTCTCGGCACGCAGATGATTGCGAAGGGGCTCGACTTCCCAAATGTCACGCTCGTCGGCGTCCTCAATGCCGATAGCTCCCTCAACATGCCCGACTTCCGCGCGGCGGAGCGGACGTTCCAGCTGCTTGCGCAGGTGTCGGGGCGTGCGGGAAGGGCGGAGCTTCCTGGCGAGGTGATCATTCAGTCGTACGATCCTTCGGCACCTGCGATCGTCGCGGCGGCGCGCGGCGATTTCGCCGCGTTTGCGAAAGAGGAACTTTCGGTTCGTGAGGAGTGCTTCTTCCCGCCGTTCTGCCATCTTGCGGCGGTCAACTTGCGCTCGAAGGACTTGAAACTTGTTTCGTCGTGGGCCGATATGTATGCGAAGTCGCTTATGAAGGTGAAGGGGCTTACGGTTTCCGAGGCGGTGCCGAGCGCGCTCGAGAAGGCGGACGGGTGGTATCGCTGGCAGGTCGTCGTTCGCGCGCCCTCGGTTTCGACGATTGTCAAGGCGTGGCGGTGGCTTCTCGCCCAGCGCCCGCCGCCCGCCGCACTCCGTGCCGCAATCGACGTCGACGCCTTCAGTCTCATTTGACACAGTTGGGGACAGACCCCACGAAACCCTTGTAAAAGGCCTGTTTGTGGGTTGGTGTTGGCTTGCAAGGCAGATTTGTCGTGCGCCTGATTTTAACGCGGCAGTTTGCGCAAATATGATACAATATACACATAAGATGTGAAATGCAAAAAAGAGGCCTATGAATACTGTAAGTGAATTCACCTCGTGGACTTTTGGCATTGCGGCTGTCCTTGTGGCTCGATATTTGTTTGGAATGTCATGGGTGACCTCTGTTTTCCTTTTCCTGCCGTTTTTCAGCTTGATCAATAATGTAATGGCCAATGACGGGCGAAAGATGGCAAAGGCGCTGATACTAATACTACTATATCCTGTCGCATGTTTCTTTGTCGGCGACATCACTGCATCGGTGGTGACATTCTTGCAAAATAATGGCATGAAGGTTTCTGAAATGGGATTTCCCATTCTAAAGGCAATTGTTGTTTCCGGATTCTTTGTCATTCTTTCCATTGTGGCGTCTATTCTCTCTAGTTGCGTGGGCGACTTTTCCATCCCCGACTTGGCGCATGCCATTCTCATCAAGGTTTTGTCGATAGCTTCGACTTCGCTTATCATGCTTTTGCTAGTTGAGTTTCTGCTAAAGATCAACAATGAGTTCAGGGAGATTCCTTCTGTGCTTAAGTTTTTGGTTGCGATCGTGATTGGAGGGGTTTTCATCATGGTCGTACGACGCCTGTTGTCGGGTTCGCGCGTGAGGGCTGATGGAAGTCCAAGTTCTGGTTCTGAGAAATACGGTGACGAAGGCGATGCTAAGGCCGTGCGGCTTGCGAGTCGCCCCAACCTCACCATGGCGGACGTGATGGGCATGGACGATGCAAAGGAGCAGATACGCCTTCGGCTCATAGAGCCTGTGCGCAATCCGCAACGAGCCAAGATGTACGCGATTAGCGTCGGCGGGGGTGTTCTTCTCTATGGCCCTCCCGGAACGGGCAAGACAATGCTTGCCCGTGCAGTCGCTGGCGAATTGAACCTCCCGTTTTACCTGATAACGTCAGCGGACGTGTTTAGCAGGTATGCGGGCGTTTCGGAGCGAAACATAAAACGGCTTTTCGCGGAAATACGCCGCAACCCACTTTCTGTTGTCTTTATCGACGAACTGGAAACTCTCTTCCCCAGTAGGTCTGTTGGGGATGTCCACGAGACGACGCGCAAAGTGATTTCAATCCTTCTCCAGGAACTTGACGGCCTCGACAAGTCGAAAAATCCGATTCTTCTGCTTGGCGCTACCAACGTGCCGTGGATGGTGGACGAGGCCTTTCTGCGCCCTGGACGATTCGACATTAAGATATTCGTCGGGCTCCCAGATGTGGAGGCGCGCAAGAAGATGCTCCTTTCCGCATTCTTCAAAGGTGGGATTCCCAGAGCCGAAGGGTTGATTCCCTATATGGCTGAAAAGACGAAAAACTACAGCGGGGCGGATATCAATGGCGTAATGGACCGGTTGCGTCAGCTTGCCTACTCCAAGAACGCCAGATGCTACGACCAATCGCTTGCAGACGAGGCCATCGCCTCTGTTTCACCGTCTGCCAACGGTTCGCTGCTCGACAAGATTCACGACTGGGAGGCGGAAGTCATGCCGTCCAATTCCGGCAACACGGGCTCTAACGGCGTCAAGATAGCCGAACGGCCAGATGTCTGCCTTTCCGACGTCGCGGGAATGGAAGACGTCAAGGAGCAGATTCGCCTTCGCCTGATCGAGCCAATGCGAGACGCCGACACGGCCAGACATTATGGCATAAGGACAGGCGGAGGGATGCTTCTCTACGGGCCGCCAGGAACTGGCAAGACTTTCCTTGCGCGCGCCATCGCAGGCGAACTTGATCTTCCGTTCTACATGGTCACGGCTGCCGACATCTTCGGAAAATACGTCGGCGAATCCGAGCGAAATGTGAAGAAGCTTTTCCGTGACATCCGCAAGAACGATCTTTCCGTAGTTTTCATAGACGAGCTTGAAACGCTCTTCCCAAGTCGGTCTGCCGGGGACGTCCACGAGACGACGCGCAAGGTGATCTCGCTGCTCCTCCAGGAATTAGACGGCATGGACGACACCAAGAATCCGATACTTCTCCTCGGCGCTACGAACGTGCCGTGGATGGTGGATGAAGCTTTCCTCCGCCCTGGGCGGTTTGACATACGGCTTTTCGTGGGGCCGCCCGATCTGGCGGCTCGTCGCCACATCATCTACTCGTCCTTGGACAAGGGTGAGGTTTCCTATGTGGAAGACCTTCCCGATTACATGGCAGAGCGCACCAAGAACTACAGCGGCGCCGACCTAAAAGGTGTTCTCGACAGACTTCGTCAACTCGCATACTCGTGCCATGCGCGCTACTATAGCCATGAGCTTGCGGACGAAGCCATTGCCTCCATTTCGCCTTCGGCGAATGGGGCGCTTTTGGACAAGATACACGAGTGGGAGACTGAAACAATGCCGACCCGCTCTGGAAATGCGGGCTCCAATGGCATGCGCATTTGCGAACGGCCGAGCGTACGGCTATCCGATGTGGCGGGAATGGAGGATGTCAAGGCGCAGATACGCATTCGGCTTATAGAGCCGCTGCGGGATGCCTCTCTTGCAAAGCGCTATGGTTTAAGTGCAGGCGGAGGAATGCTTCTTTACGGTCCGCCCGGAACAGGAAAGACATTTCTCGCGCAGGCAGTCGCAGGCGAGTTGGACCTGCCGTTCTATTCGATCACTGCGGCAGATATCTTTGGCAGGTATGTGGGCGAATCGGAGGGCAACGTGAAAAAGCTTTTCCGTGACATCCGCAAGAATGACCTCTCCGTAGTGTTCATAGATGAGCTTGAAGCCATCTTCCCCAGTCGTTCGGCCGACGTCCATGAAACCTCTCGAAAAGTGATTTCTCTCCTCCTCCAGGAGCTTGATGGAATTGACAAGACGAAAAATCCCATCCTTCTCCTTGGCGCTACCAACGTGCCGTGGATGGTGGACGAAGCTTTTCTGCGCCCTGGGCGATTCGACATCAGCGTGTACGTTGGACTGCCAGACCTTGCAGCTCGTCGTCAAATGGTGCTTATGGCGCTACAGAAAGGCGAAGTCCCATATGAAGAGCGGCTTGTCGATTTTCTGGCCGAGAAGACGGAGGGGTATAGCGGAGCTGATGTAAAGGGCGTTATCGACCGTATGCGGCAGACGGCGTTTACACGCCGCCTGCCTGGTTACACGTGTGATGTTGCTGAAGAGGTTGTTGCTGGTTCAAGACCCTCTGTCAATGGAAGCCTCATCAGGCAAATTCGCGAATGGGAAGGATCTCGCCGTTGATAGTTGTCGTGTCAGAGGGGTGTATTCCCATCTGGTCGGAGGGTTGTGATATAATATCGGCATGAGAATATTGGCGCTGTTGCTTGTGCTGTTTGGTCCGCTTGCGTTGCGGTCGGCGGACTGGTATTCCGTCCGTCTTCTCGCGAACCCCATCGTGCAGCCGGTGGAACTTCCTGTGGCGGGGGGAGAGGTGGCTAGCCCCATTCTCGTTAAGACTGGGGAGGGCGTCGCGCGCGCCTTCGCGACAAATGCCGTTCCGTCTGGTAGCGTCCCGCTCTGCTCGCTCGCGAGCATCCGCCGCCTTGACGTCGACTCTAGCGTGCGCTATGTTCCCGCGCGGGCGTTCGAGAACTCGACCGACCTGCGCGTCGTCAGCTTCGAGGGGCGTGTACGCCGCATCGGCAACTGCGCCTTTGCCGGTGCGACGAACCTCACGGACATTGTCCTCCACGAGGCGACTTCGGTGCTTGTCGCGTCCAACGCGTTCGCGGGCTGCTCGCAGCGGCTGGCCTGTGTGTATCCTTTCTCCCCTGTCATGACGGCGCAGGATGGTGCCGCCCAGAGCGGCGCGCCGATATTTCCGCGTGTCCTCTTCCTTAGGGGCGAGGATCTGAAAAACGAACTGTCGATTGCGCCATAATATGCCACAACACCATTGAAAATGAGGGAAGTATCGGAAAGCAATGAAGCAGGCAACCGGCTTGTCTTTGTCGGGATCGCGTGGGTTGTTTCGCTTTTAGTAACGGCATGCGTACTGCCGCAGGCGTTCGGAAGCTGGAGCGAGACTGCGACGATGGCGGCGGCGGCTTTTCTTATGCTTGTGTTTGGCCCGTATCTTCTTGTCGTCGGACTTTGCGGAGGAATGGTTGGCGATGTCGGCTGGGGGCTTGTGGCGATGGTGCCGTTTGTTGCCGCGCAGGTCGCGTTTCTGTGGCTTCTTTCGGGGAAGACGTCGCTATGGCGGCGCCTCGGGCGCTTAGGTCGACCAGCGCGGTGCATTGCCGTCGCCGCTCTTGCTATTCTTTCGATAGTCGGCGTCTGGAGTTCGCTCCCGTGCGTCGAGACGCACAAGGTCGCTGTGGGCGGTGATAAGATAAAGGGAGAGCCGCTTCGCTTTGTCGTCATTTCCGACTTGCATTCGTGCTACTATGGCTACAGGCAGCGGACGATCTTGGACGCAGTTTCGCGCGAGCGTCCGGACGCCGTTCTGCTCGTCGGCGATATTGCGGACGACCGGCTTGCAGACAATAACGCGGCGCTTCTCATCGGCGGGCTTGCTAAGCAATTCCCTTGCATCTATGTCTCCGGCAACCACGAATACTGGAGCGAGCGTGTGGACGAGATAAAGGCCTGGATCCGCGGCTATGGCGCGACGGTGCTGGAGGGCGATGTCCGCACAGTTGAGATAAAGGGAACGACGGTCGACTTCTGCGGCATTGACGACCCGACTTACATACTTGGCTCATGGTTCGAGCAGCTTAAGGCCGTTCATGAGAAATCAAGCCCAAAGCATCTGCGAATTCTTCTTTCGCACAGGCCCGAGTGCGCCGACATCTATGCGAAATATGACTTTGATCTCGTCGTCGCAGGTCATTTGCATGGCGGGCAGTTGCGCTTGCCTTGGCTAGATGTCGGGCTCTACGGCCCGGCATGGGGTTATCGCCAGTTCTTCCCGCAGTATTCTGACGGCATCTATGCGCTTAATGACAATACGTGCCTCGTCGTCTCGCGCGGTCTCGCCCGCGAATCTACGCCCTTGCCGCGATTCTTCAACCATCCCGAAGTAATGGTGTTGGAAGTCGCCTCGGCGCCCCAATGATCTTCAATTTTTGATAAACTCTTCTTGAAATGAAAGAGCCGTTGCCAGTCAAAATCGTCGAAGCCATCGGGTGGGTATATATAGCGCTCGCGGTTTTACTGTTGTTTCGCGCCGTCATTGAGCTTCCCAGTGTGCCGGCGACAGAAAGCATCTGCATCGGTATATGCTTCCTTGTTCCGACTTTGCTGGCCGTCGGGATGCTCGTTTCTCTACGACGTAGGCGACGTGGATGGTTTGTTGCGCCGAACACGATGTTGCTTTCTCTATTGGTGGCGGGGTTGGCTTTGGATTCACTTGACCATGCTTCTGATGGATTGGTTATGGCGAGTGTTGTTTCGTCGCTTTTTCTTGTCGTTCCACTTGTGCTGCTCTATTTGCCGTCGTCTACCCTGTGGTTTAAGGAAAAGACGGCAGTGGCGGCTGAATCTAATGGGTGCCTGTCCTGTTTGGTTGCTTTCGCGACATTTCTCATTACGGTTGCTTTGTTTGCGATAGTGTTTTCACCGGCAAGAGGTCGTATGATTCCCGGTATGGCGAATGTAATTTTGACGCAAGGCAAGGATTTGTCCTTGTGCATGGCGTATAACAATACGGCTCATGAGTCTGGCGAGGAATGGCTCGACATATTCAGTTGCACGAATTCGACGCAGTTTGTGCTGCTGTTGCGAGAGAAGTACGGTAAGGAACTTCGTAATGGGAACATCTATACGAATATCTGGTGCATAGCCGTCAATCCACCAGCTGATGATTCTTTTCCGCTGCTCTTCACATGCAACATCGATCCACGCGAACTCCTGTCGCAGGTGGAAGTGGATCGCAGTTTGACATTGACTTGCCCGAAGACATGGGGTGGAACCTGTTTAAGAATTTGCAAAAAGATGGCAGTGATTGTCCGTGCCGGCGGTGCTGCCCAGATAGTGAGAAACATATACCTTAGCCCGAATCGGATTTTCCCCGACGGCATCCCCAAGCCAAACCCCGACACCTACTTCCTGACCCCGACCGGCCGCGTGGATCTTGTTGAAAGGCAACCGCAGTTGGGGACAGACCCCACGAAACCGTTGTAGAATGGGTATTTGTGCGGCCGTCGCGGGAAGGTTTTAGACAGGATTAACATGATTAACAGGATTGAGAAAGGAGCGGAAGCATGAAAAAGTTTTTACTATTGCTTGCAGTCTCCTACATTCCAGGTGTATTGTTGTTGTTTGGCGAATGGCAGGAGGTATTGGGGTTTGCCGCCGCAAGTGTTCTTTTTGTGCCTTGGTTTACAGCATGGGCGATCATAGGTATGTGCTATGATGTTATGAGATGCGATGTCACGGGCGAGTGGCGGTTGCTATTCTTTGTCGTTTCCTATATTCTGTATATCGCCGCCGGGCTTATGTTCCTGATGGTGGATGAACGGCGAGCGCGATGGGTGGCCTTTGCTTTCTATGTGGTATTGGTGCTGCTTTCGATCTATGGCTTTACATGGTTTTGCAATAGTCATGCATGAATCATATTCCAAGAGAGGGAACTAACTAATGAATGCTCGAATGACATTTGCGCGGGTCGTCGCGGCGGATTTGCCGCGCTCCGAGTTTGGGGATTTGTGATATAATACGACGCATGCTTGGTATTGCTGTTTTCGATTGTCGGATGTCGTATTGTTGCAATTCTTATGTTGGTTGGGTGGTGTGGGGACTGCTTGGCGTTGGGGCTTGAATGGCTGCCAGGAAGGGGGGCGCCTAATTGGTTCTCTGCCAGCGAGGATAATGAAAGGGATATATTGGTTTTCTTACATGCTGACAAGCTGATGAATGGTGAAAGCATTGTTTGGGACGATTGTTTCAATGCTCGTGTTACTTTTGAAGGGCTTAGCAACATTTGTGCGCGAATCGGGCAGAAAACACAACTTGAGAATCTCAGATTTTTCTATCTTTCGCCAACGAAATTGGCGAATCTTGACATGTCGTTTCTTTCGTGTGTGACGAATTTGCATTTGTTGCAGGTAGTAGCAAAGGCTAAACTTGAGAACTTTTCTGCTATAGAAGTTGGGCAATTGAGGTCTCTCGACTTGTCTGCCGTGATCGGAATAGACGATGAGAGATGTGTGGGCGACATGAAATTGCTTGAGACTTTTAGCGCTCCGTTGGTTTTTTCATCGTTGGATATATTGCCAAGTAGTGTTACTAATCTTTGTTTTAAACTTTCAGAAGCCAATGTGAA
>CACZHC010000092.1 GCA_902780865.1 uncultured bacterium | reverse complement strand
CACCGCGCCCACGATGAAGCCGAGCTGCACGGACGAGTAGTCGGAAGTGTTGCGGATGTATGGAAGCGCCGCGGCGATCACGCCTACGTCGATGCCGTAGATCAATCCTCCGAGCCCGGCCATTATCAGCAGGTATCTCGCATAGCCCTTGACTGTCATGTCTTTATCCTCCTGTTTGTCCTTTTTTGTTGTGAAACTATATCTCAACCGCGAGCGCCGCGGCGATCGACTGGTCCATGTCGAAATATCTGTACCCGCCGAGCCGGCCGCCGACAATGAGGTTGGGGATCTTCTCCGCCTCGGCCTGATACTTAGCGAGAAGCGCGCGCGACTCCTCGCAGTCAACCGGGTAGTACGGCTCGTCTCCCGGTTTCCAGGCGGCGGAATATTCGCGCATCACAATCGTCTTCGGCGCAGACATAACGCTTGCAAGCTCGGGGTGGTAGTGCTTGAACTCGTGGATGCGGGTGTATGGGACTTCGGCTTCCGTGTAGTTGACGACCGAAGTTCCCTGGAAGTCCTTGACGCCAACAGTCTCCGTCTCGAAGCGAAGCGTCCGCCACGGCAGATGCCCGAACTTGTAGCCAAAAAGCGCGTCAATGGGCCCGGAGTAGTAGACAGGCGCATCCGTCATGTCAGAGAGGGCGAAAGGCGCATTGACCTTCACCTCGATGTTCGGATGGTCGAGCATCCTGTCGAAGACCACGTTGTAACCGTCTGCTGGAATCCCCTGCAAATAGTCCTTGAAGTAGTTGACGTCGTAGTTGTCGCGGACAGGCACGCGCTTGATGATCGAGGGGTCTATCTCCTCAGGCGCCTTGCCCCACTGCTTCGAGGTGTAGCCGCGGAAGAACGCGTCGAAAATCGCCGACGAATGGCGCTCGTCCTTCATGAACTCCGCGACCTCTCCCGGCTTAAGCTCCACACCGAAGAACTTGTTGATGAGCGCGAGGCCGAGGGGAAGGTAGTATATCTTGCCCTTGTAGTTCGCAAGCACCTTGTGCTGGTAGCCGTTGAACTCGGTGAAGCGTCGGATGAAGTTCCACACCGCCATGTCGTGCGTGTGGAAGATGTGGCTGCCGTAGAGATGAACCTCGATACCCGTCGCAGGGTCGGTCTCACAGCGGACGTTGCCGCCGACTGCGCCCCGCGATTCGAGGACGAGGACCTTCCGCCCCGCCTCCGCGAGACGGCGCGCGACCGTGCAGCCCCAGAAACCGGCGCCGGCGACGATCGCGTCCGCTCTCACGATTCCGCTCACTTGATCGTCTGCGCTCCCTTGCCGTCCATCGCGCCGAAGAGCTTGAGCGCGTCCTCAAGCGGATAGCGGTTGCAGAACATGTCGCACTTGGTGGTGATCGTGCCCTGGAGGGGAAGCCCGAGCATGGACCTGAGGCCGTTGCACTTGCCCTCGTCGAGCTTGGTCGACTCGGAGTACTTCATCGAGAGGAACGCGTTCAGGTACTGCGCGTTGAGGCGGCCCTTGAAGACGGACGGGTCCTTGAGGTCCTCGTTGTCCTCGATGGACTCGATGCCGTCGGTCCCCTCGAGATCCTCGAAGTCGTCGACGCGCACCTTCGCGATGGAGGGAGAAATCGTCATCTGGATGTCGCTCTCGCGGTTCAGGAAGAACACGTTGCCATCGATGGACTGCTTCTTGAGCGCGCCGGCGCCCTTCGTGTTGTCGTAGCCGGTGAGAACGTTGAGGCCGATGATGTTGTCCTTGATCTCCGCCTCGACGCCCGTGTTGTTCCTCACGCCGAAGCCCATGTCGGCGAGGTCGTTGAGGCGCGACCAGGTGTAGAGCACCGTATTGTTCTTGAACTCCCACTTGACGGCGGGCTTCCATCCGGCCTTCGGCTTGTTGGGCCCGTCCTGCGGAATCGCCTTGGAGCAGAGCACGTTCGCGCCTATCATGCGGTTGTTGCAGAACACGCAGTTCTCAACGTCGACCTCGCCTTCGTACCACGTGACGTTGAACGCGATGTTGCCGGAGTTCACGAACGCGCAGTTCTTGAACGAGAGCTTGCCCGTCGCGCGGTTCGCGGTCGCGGAGTAGACGAGGTAGCGGTTGGCGGACGGAAACTTGTCCTTCTCCTTGTTCATCGCCGGGCCCTCGAGCCACATGCCTGTGTCGAAGCCCTCGGGCTTGCCCTTGGTCTGGTGGTAGGAGTTAGCGAAGCCTTCGTCGAAGATGAGGCCGTCGAACTTCATGTCGACTCCCTCGGGCTGTTTTTGCTGCTTGGTGAAGTCAATCGTGAAGACGCCAAGCCCAGTGCCCTTCTTGTCGTTGTTCTCGTTAAGGGCCTGGAACATCGTCTTGTGCTCGAGGGGATTCCTCGCCGAGAAGTCCTTCGAGTAGCCGCCGATGATCGAGACCGCCTTGTCGATCAGGAACCAGTTCTGCTTCATCTTGCCGGGATAGATTCCCTCGGCGAGATGGATCGTGTCGCCGTCTTTCGCATTCTCAAGCGCCTTCCAGAGGTTCTTGAGCGGGGCTTCTTTCGTGCCCTCGTTCTTGTTCTTGCCAGTCTCGAGCGAGACATAGATGTCGGCGGCCTGCGCCGTGGTCGCCGCAACCGCGAGCGCCGTCCAGATCATGAGCTTGTTCACTATATACCCCTTTTTAGGATGTTTCGTTGCCTTTGCCCAATAGTATACCAAATTTTCTTATCTTATTCACACTCCACAGGCGAGAGGGGAAAGGCCGGCGCGGACGAACATATACCGGCGTTCGCCGTCCGGACGCAGCACGATTGCCGCGGAGTCGAGGAAGCGCGGCCAGTTGTCGGGATTGAAGTCGGTCTTGACGCCGCGCGCATGAAGAAAAGCCGCGACATAGACGTCGTGCGTCGCGAAGACACCGAGTTGCGCGGAGAAAACCGAGAGCGCATGCTCCTCAAAGGCGTCGGTCGCAGGCGCAAGCGGATTGAACCCACGCTGCTCGCCGGCTTGCATGTACTCGACCATCCGCCGGAAGAACGACCCGTCGCGGAAAAGCCGCCAAACCTCGAGCTCGGACGCGACGTAGGCAGACCCGTTGCCGACGAGCGCATCGCGGACGACTTCCGCGCCCGCAAGCCCCATTCCTTCGGCGACAAGCTCGGCCGTCATGACCGTGCGCAAAAGCGGACTCGCCCGGAACTCGACGCTCGGCGTCGCGCCCGCCAGCATCCGTCCGAACTCGACGCACAGCCGCCTTCCGTTCTCCGTCAGGGGCAGCGACGCGCCGAAGGTCTTGTCCTCGTAGCCAATCTTCGGACGCTCTGAATGGCGAAGGAGTAGCAGGACGCGGCTCCCGCTCCCCAACTCGGAGATGACATCCGAAACCGATGCCTCACACGAAATTGCGCTGGACTTGATGTTTTTCACGGCAAGAACATTTTACCAAAAGCTATCGGGCTACAGGGACACAACGCTTGAGTTGCTCGATGGCGGTGGGGTTCAGCAAGCCGGATCGGTCGACATCAACATTGAGCGTGACGGCGCAACCGTCGGAGAGGTGGCGCGCGAGCCAGGCACGGAGGTAGTCGTCCGAAAAGCGCATCTTTGCGAAGCCGCTGCCGCGGTGAACCCAGTCGCGGTTGTCCATCGTAAGCCAGAGGTGCATCTGCATGCCCTGCGCGTTCGTGCGGCCACAGAGCGGAAAGTCTACAAGCTCCTCGCCGCTGAAATACTCCTGGCAGGGCGTGTAAACGAAAGTTCCGCCCTGAGAGTTTACGGAGACGAGCGTGTCGCGGTTACCCGCCTTGGCCGCCAGCGCAAGCTCGCGAAAGGGAAACTTGTAGTCGCCGATCCGTACCGACGCGACGCGGTGCGGGCCAGCGTCGGAAACGGCACCTGGACTGTCAAACCACCATCCCGCCACATTTGGCCCGGCGGAAAGCGAGAGATCGCGCACAATCGAGACGATGTTCGAGCCGAACTCCCCAAGCCGCCCTTCCGCGTAGCCCACCGCCTTCATCCACTCAGGGTCCTCGCCGTTGCAACCGTGGTTGTAGTAGAGGATCGTCCGAATCCCCTCCGCGGCGAGAGCGTCGGCGATCTCGCGCAGCAGATTGCGTTTTGTCGTGCGGCCGGGAAGTATACGGTCGAGCGCGGGGCATGGCGCGGGAGGATGCTGCTCGGCCCACGAGGAAGTGAAGATGATATGCCGCGCGCCGGCCTCCTTGAGCTGCGCGACGAAGCGCGGCACATCGAACGCGTCTACGGCCTTGTCGAAGTCACCACGCTGCCCATCCTGATCGGTACTCCATGTCGTCCAGTGAACGCCGATTCCGAACGAGCCCACGAGCCAGTCGGTCGATGCGCGCGGATAGTCGTTTGTCGCGTCAGCCGCGCGGAGCGAATCCGCAACACGGCGCTTGAACGGCTCTCCGAAGACAGTACGCTCCGGTCCGCATCCAATGAACGCCTCCGGGTCGATCCGCTCCAGCGCCTCGCACGGAGAGAAGTCTACCGTGCCGCGCAAGCCGCCACACCGCTTGAACGCGAGAGTATCGATATGCTTCAGACGCGAACCTTGCGCGAAAGCTAGACCCGTCAGGCCTGAGCATCCATAGAACGACTCCATCTCGATGACACGCACGCCCGCCGGAATCACAAGGTTGCCGCGAAGATTCTTGCAACCCATAAAAGCCGCACGGCCCAGCGTATCAAGATTCGACGGGAAAGCGAGGGTGTTCGTCGCGTTCTCGCACGCGAAGAACGCGGCGCGTCCAATTGATCGGACCGTGTCGGGGAGCGCAAAGGAACGCAGCCCGCTATTCCACGCCACGAAGCTGCCGTCAATCGCCGTGGGACGAAGCCCCGTGTCTGCCTCAATGCGCGGGAGCGAATCAAGAGTCCAGTCGCCCTTTGGCGCCTGGCGCACCTTCTTTAACACGATGCCGCCATCATGCGCAGCATCTGGCCCGATCGTGATCTCGATCTCTCCGTCGTGAATGGCGCCATTATCGGCATCGACCGTCCACGCCGCGAAGACGGGCCCAGCAGCGAGCGCGAAAAAAAGCGAAATGGAGATTATTCGAATTGTGTCCTTGTTCATTGCATTGCCTTTTGTGCTCTTTGCCCAACTGTCTACGACTCCTGCTTGGGCGAGTTGGTAGATTTGATGAGCCATATGCAAATAAGTCCAAGCACGACAAAGACGATTACCGAGATGAACGGTATCACATCAAAGGGCGACGTGAGCCAGATTGCCGTCGGGCCGTCCTCACCGCCAATGATGAATGGATCCCCACCCACGGTATTTAGGCCGATCTCGAAGCGAGCTGGATCCTGCACGCGGTCGATGTAGCCGAGAATCGCCTCGTCGTAGCGCGGGCGATCCGCACCGGGCTCGACGGCGAGCGAATACTTCTCGCCGGGGGTGGCGACAAAGACGATGTCGTACTGCGTCACCTTTAGCGTCAGGGGTAGCCCGACGCCTGCGTCCGAAGTCGTCTCAAGAGCAAGCGGCGGATTGTCGTCGTTCTCGATCTCGACGCGAAGCGCCGTTTCGCGCACTTCGCGTCCGAAGGCGATTTCAAGGTTGCTCTTCTTCTCGCCCGGCAGGTTGACGGCGCTGATGCGCCCCGTCGCAAGCGGATGCCAACGCGCGTCCATACGGCGGAAGACCGCGACCTTGCGCGAGAAGTTGCGGTCGACCGCGTTGATTGCGACCGCCGTCATTGGAAGTCCGAACACCGAGGTCTCGAGCACCGTCTTCTTCGCCTTCGAGTCCGTCTCCACCGTGCAGGCAGTCAAGACTTCCATCGGCGGCGCCGCCTCAAATCGCACACGCGTCCTCGGAACGGCGACGGACAGGGAGTCGATGCGGAACGGACGGTTCACGACCGACTCCCGGACGCTCTTCGCCTCGAGCTTCCCCTCTCCGTTCTCGCGGATCGTCCTCTCGAACGCCGCAGCCGCCGCCTCGCTCGTCGGCTTTGCGAATGTGACGGTCAGCGTGCGGCGATACGACGCCTCGAGCGGCATCTCGGTTACGCGCAAATCTGCGAACTTGCGGTAGTCGCAGAGGACTCCGCTCGCGAGCGGCACGCCCTCGGATGACACTTCGACGGACTGCTCGAAATCGGTCAAGGGCGTCGCGACCTTGAGCGCGAGAAAGCGCTCGGGGTTCGATGAGCCAGCCGGGAACTCGGCGTCGACGACGAGCCGTCCGTCCGTCTCCGTGACACGCGTCACCTTGAGCTCGCGCCAATCCTTCACCTCGTCGACGACGCGCGTCTTCGCGGCGCGGAAGGCGTATGGGATGTCGCGCCCCTTCGAGTCGCGGACACGGAGCTCGCTCCTCAAGGCATCTTCGCGACCCTGTGTGGCCGCCGAGTAGAGCATCGGCTTGACGCTGACGGCGACAGCGCACTCTTCTGTGACGACGCCGGTGACCGGCCAGGACCGAGGTTCCTTCGCGGCAAAAACGGCAAGCGGAAGGATAGCAAGTAGAATCGACTTACGCATGGTCTTCAAACCTTTCCTTGAACTTCATGTAGAGGAATGCTCCGACGATGAGGAGGACGCCGGCGAGCGCGAACAAGGCGACGCGAGCGGGGGTCGCGAGATGTGCAGTGTCCATAAGGAGCACTTTCACGACCGAGACGCCGAGAAGCGAAAGCGCCGTGATGCGCGTCGCGCGGCTGCGGCGGACGATGCCGGCCCAGAGCCCCGCGAACGCGGCGAGAAGCCACGCGACGGAAACGGTGCCTGTCTTCAGCGATGGGAAGAAGACATAGCCGAAGATGCGTGCCTCGCCGGTGAAGAATATGAACGTCACTGCGAGCGCGGCGATTGCGATCGGGCCGACGCGCCTGCGGTACGCGATGAATGCGGCAGCGGCAGGGAGCGACCAGAGGCGGACTAGCCGCAGCGCAAACTCGGAGAAATACTCGCCGCCCGAAAGCTGGGTCAGCTGGGAGACCGAACGCTGGCAGTAGGCAAGCGGCGCGTAGTGGAAGAGGGTCGCAAAAGAGGCGACGATCAAGATAATCCACGAAAGGATGCCGAGGATTTTCTGCCCCGAGCGTATCTCTGCCTCGGACGCCGCGACGGCGATTGCCGCCCACGAGACGACCCACCACGCCTTTCCGAACAGCAAGACCGGCGAAATCGCGAGAAACGCGAGCGCAAAGACGAGCAGGATGTTCACCGTCGCGCGGTCGGCCCAGCCGCGGCGGATTGCAAGCGTCGCAACGACGAGATACGCGGCGACGAGTCCGAGGAGTATGAGCCCCGCGTATCTGCTGGAGAACGATTCGCGGAAGACCGCGGCGAGCCAGGCGAAGTAGGCGACCGCATTGACGCAAAGCCCCGCCCAGGCAACTGCGTTGCCGACCTTGCCGCGCGTCTTCGCCCCGACGATGACGCCAGTCATATAGAGCGCGTGGACGACCGAGAGGAACGCGAGGTTCACGAGCACCGCAGACTGTCCACCGCTGTTCAGGTGGGAAGCGCTCCAGATAAAGCACATGACGACGGCCAGCATAGACGCGAGGAAGTCGAGCGCGGACCAGAGGCGCTTGCGTGAGTCGAGTCCGAGCGGGAAGCCGCTGTCGCGTCCTGCGATAACCGGCACGAGATAGCCGCCTATAAGCCCCATCACCGCGATGTGCGGCGAGCGGAGGTAAACGGCCATCACTCCTGCGAAGAGCGTAACGCCGGCGAGCGCGGCGAATGCGAAGACGGGCGAGGCGATGACCGGCGGGTCGAAGAAGCGGTGCCCGAGCCCGAAGCCGAGATAGAGCGCGACGACGCCAAGCGCGGCTATGGCGTGGCCAAGAAGCGAATATCTCCCCTTCTTGACAAGCCACGAGCCGCCGACACAGCCGACCATGCCCCAGAAGAGAGTGGCGGCGACGCGTCCTGTCGGCCCCATCCAGCCACGGTCGATCGACAGCTTCACGAAGTAGACTATCGCGCCGATGATAAGCACTGCACCAACGCGGATGAGCCAGTGCGTCGCGAACGCGAACTCGTGCGTCATCCCCTTCGGTGCGAAGTCGCCGCGAACGGCAAGCCAGTCCTCGATTCGCATCCAGAACATGTCGAACGCCGTCGGTTCGTAGGGGGTTCTGGGGGCCGCTGGCGCGGCCGGTGCCTGAGCGCCTTCGGTGCTAGTGCTTGGTGTGGGGAAACTATCGCGCAGGGCCGCTGGCGGCTTGACGACTGACGAGGATGCGACTTGCGGCTTGGCAACTGGCGACGGCACCGCGACCTCCACCTTCTTCTCTGTGTCTTTGTGCCTCTGTGTGAAATCAATCACAGTAAGTTTTAGCGCGAGGTCTGTGACCTTGTTTTCGAGTCCACAGACCTTCACGAGTATGACGATGAGCAAAACCGGCACACTCAAGAGAGCGAGCGCAGCAAGTATTATTCCGTCCATCATTTTACCTCCTTTTGTATTACTTCAATTGTTGTTTCACCTTCTCGAACGCCGAGCGCATTTCGGACTCGCGGCCCCACGCCTTGCGAAGCTTGTCTGGGTCGATGATGCGGCAGTGTCCGGTTACCTTGTTCTTCTCAAGCTTCCAGCCGCCAGACGAATCGAGCACCGTCCACCAGATCTCGGAATCCATCACATGTCCTTCGACCCCGGGAAAGCCCTGCGGCACCATGACCTTGCCAGACGGCTCCTCGCCGCCGAGGATGCGACGGGCATACTCCAAGTAGAACTTTTCGTGATGGTTGGCGATGTCCTTGATCACCTTCTTCGCCCAGATCCCACCGATATCGACCTCACTCGTGATGTTCGTCGGCGTCACGCACTCGACGACATTCGCGCAGGGGGTCGGCGTGCCGTTTGCGCCGAACGCGACCGCGCCCTCTCCGCCGACGGTCGCGTAGACATAGCGAAGGACATGGTCTTTCGGATTGCAGACGGCGAGGACGGGGAGTTCCGTCGCAAGACCCATCTTCACGAGATCGGGATCGGTCGCAGGAATCGCCGCGCCCATCAAGATCGCCTGCTTCACTTTGAGCCCGTTCTCGGCAAGCCGTGCGAGGACGCGCGCGGTGATGCGCCCGCCGAGCGAATGGCCGACGAGCGTCAGGTTCGTGCGTACTTCTGGCGGCATCATCGCGACCTCGAACGCGAAGCGCCACGATTCCTTGTCCGCCGAGTCGACCGAAAGTGGCCACACGAGATTGTCGCCGTCCCACGCCTTGAACTCGACGCTCGCCTCGGGAAAGGCGTTCGAGACGCACTCCATAATCCCCTCGTGCGGTTCCGCCGTGCGGAGCCACCCGGGAATGAACCACACCGTCGCCGCTAAAACTGCCATTGTCATTTCACTCCTTTGTTTAGGTTGTTCCTTGTTTAATGTGCAAATATCTTTTGTTCAATGTGCAAATATCCAATATCCAACAGCCAATACTCAATATCTTTCCGCCATCGTTGGATATTGCATACTGCATATTGGATAATGGATACTGGATATTGGATAATTGCACATTTGCACATTTCCATCTCCCCTGAGGGATGAGACGAGAATTGCATTTGTCTGTTTCTTCATTCTTTATTCCTTTCGCTTACCGCCGCAGAACGCGTTCCGCCCGCACGTGCATGGTCGTACCCACGGCGTGCCCGAAACGCTCCACGCAATTCCGACTCAAAATCGTTCCTTGATGCGCAACGGCCCACGGAGCCTAACACCGCTACGCCACGCTTCTTTGAATTCCGAGGCCTTTGCCTCGCGCACTTCGCCCGTCTTGGCACTTATCGCGAGCATCCCGTACTTCCCCTCTGAGATTCTGTTCTTACAGACAATCGTCTCGTCGTCCGCCCAGACGTACGTTACAAACAGGTCGTCCGCCACAAAATCGGGATGTGTCTTGGAAAGCCGGACATGATGTACCAGCTTGCAGTCCATGTCATATATCCGCACATCCCCGTTCACTGTCTTCACGGCGAAATATGCCGCGCTCCATCCAGGCACAAGCTTAAGTCTCGAAGCCCTGTGGTCCTGTTCGCTGATGATCTTCGTGACGACGCCATCATGCCCAACACGAAAAACACCGCCCGCATCGTCCTTTAGTCTGCGTATTCCTCTGGGCGGCGGACAGGGTACGCCATTCGGATCCGTACGTACATACTGGCCATGCCGCGTGAGGACTACGATTCCGTTGTTGCAGTAGGCGAAGTGGAGAGATGTGGATTCATTGCCCCAATCCTTCTCTCCGAAGCGAACAATCGAGTACCTGCCCGTCTTCAAGTCATAGCGCCGAAACTCCTCATGGTCAGTGTCCGTCATGACATATCGGCGTTCCGTTCCATTGATGATTTCCGGCGGTTTAACGTCCACTTCGACAGTGACATAGTGCCACAGATAGAGTCCGCCGCCGCTAACGATAAAACCCGAAGGAGAAACTTGTAGATACCCTTCCAGCTTCCGCTCCCATCGCAGCACCCCGGAAAAATCGTACTCTCGCAGGACATACAGACCGTCATCTTTGCCGTTCGCAGGTTTAATATCCTGTAGCGTATGAAAGCACTCGTTCTTCGGGTCGACGACACCAGCGAATGCTTCGCGCCATGAGCTGTCAGTCCCAATGCTCCCCCAGACTATCTTGTCGGCATCCCCGTCGTAGATGACCACGTCCGATCCGCGACAGCCGCAGATAGCCGCCGCCACAAGCGCAAGGGATGAGACGAGAACATTTCGTGCAAATGGTTTCATTGGTTGCTTCTTTCGGTTTTGTTTAGACAGGATCAATTAGTGTTGTTTGCAGCCTTTGACAGCAGATTTACCGTGGTCGTCTTGAACACATCTTGTCCCGTGAGGCAGACATCCATCAGCCGAGCGCGGCGGTTCTGCCGCCATTCGTCGAGTCCGAGGTAATAAAATTTTCTCAGCCCCTCGGCAATGACAAACGGCATGATACCGTTCTTCAGGCACTCCTTCAGCATCAAAAGCCGCCCGACGCGTCCATTGCCGTCCTGGAACGGATGTATCGCCTCGAACTTCACATGGAAGTCGATGATGTCCTCCAGCGTTTTTCCGCTCGCCGCATATTCCCTGACGAGCGCCGCCATCTTGCGCGGCACCTCGCTCGCGGGGCAAGTCTCGCGTTCGCCCACCACATTGTCGAGCCGCTTGTATTCGCCCACGGCAAACCACGCCTTGCGCGAATCGCTCGTGCCGCTCTTGAGCTGCGCGTGAAGACGCTTGATGTAGCTTTCCGTCAACGCCGCGCCAGCCGTCTCGATGACGATGTCAAGGCAGCGAAAATGGTTCGCCGTCTCCACCACGTCATCCACTGGCGTGTCCTCGCCGAGCGAACCAATGGTCTTGGTCTCGAATATCCAACGCGTCTGCTCGTGCGTCAGGCGGCTGCCCTCCATATGGTTGGAGTTGTAGGCAAAGTCGATTTGCAACCGATGGTAGATTCCGTTCTTGGTTCCCGAACGCTTCTCCGCCTTCAGCACTTCCCAAATCGACTTCGCCCTCACCTTGCGCCGCGTGCTCTGCCCTGGATCGACCGCATCCGCCGGTATAAGCCAGCTTCTGCCCTCAATGGTCGCGCCAGAAACATGCCCCTTCTGGCACCTTAACCGCACATTACGCGCGGTTTTCCCCCATTTCTTGGCGGCTTCCTCGACAGAAATATACTTTTCTTTATTCATGACTGCGGACATTATACCATGTTTAAGGAAGCGAAACCAGTGGTTTTTGCCATCACTTTTCCTTTTTCCATTTCCGCAACACCCCGCGCAACTATCTTTCCCGTTTGCTCGTCACCGTGCGCCCTTTTCGGTCTTCAGGTCGATGGAATTGGCGGAGAACCACTTGGCGACTTCGTCCTTTGACGACGGCGTGAGAAAGAAATCCCATGTGAAACCGTCCCACCAAAGGGACTTTCCATGGTGAAGGGCAGTCTGCGCAAGCTTCTCGCCACCCTTCCACCAGTCGATTCCGGGGCCGCCTTCGCAGCGGCACGGCTGGCCGGTATCTGAAGGCTCCCAATCCTCCTTCTTCGCCTTCTCCACAAACACGAACATCTTGTTGAAGGCCGCAATCTCCTTTGGATCGGTAATCGTGCGGAGAACCGGATCCTTGTCCGTCGGCCTATCCCATTTCACGGTTCCGTCGCGAATCACGATCTTGTCCGCCTGCGCGACGCGCTTTTTGAAGTCAACGACACCAGTTTCCACAAGATCGGATACCGAAACCTCGCGGACGGTCTTCGTGCCGGACTTCAGGCGCAGCAGCACCGGCCAGTCGTCGGAGTCTTCGACGGACGTCACGCCCGTGATGTCCGGCTTGGCGATCTGGAAATGGCGGATATAGTTGTTGTAGGAGAATTTCGGCTCGCAAGGACGCGGCAGCTGCCGGTTCTCCCGCACAATGGCGACGCGACCAGACGGATAGACCTTGAAAAAGAGTTCCGCCGGATACGGACGCCAACCCGATCGCACCACCGTCACATAGCTGCCTTTCCAGCAGGCCTTGCCTCGCTCTTCTACCTTGGTTATGGACTTGAGATAGAACATCGGCGCGTTCCCGATTTCCTTGTTGTAGTTGCGGGCAAATGCAACCGCGTCAAGGATGTTGGAGACGACAGGCGCAGCGTTCGGATTGGCAAGCTCGTCCTTAACCATCTTGATCTGGCGAAGCGTGTCCTTAACCGACGGCTCCCTTGAATGTTTTTCCAGCCGCACTGCATATTTCTCCGCCTTGTCGATTTCGCCAAGGTTGAGGTAGGCCATCGCAAGACTGTTCATCGCCTCCGGCGAGTCCGCGTCTTCTTTCAGGCACTTATTCAGGCACTTGACCTGCTCGGCATAGTTCTCCTGCGACTCGTAGTAAAACGCCATCGCCAGATTGGCTTCGTAGTCGTTCGGCTTTGTCGCAAGCGTCTTCTTGGCAAGCGATACGGCTGTCTTCATGTCGCCCGACTCCATTGCCTCCATGAGCTCCATATCGGAAGCCGACACCACCCCAACCGCCAGCGACAACACCGCCGACAAAGCATACGCCACTGTCATTCGCATTTTCATCTTTTGTTCCTTTCGGTTTTGTTTCCACATTATACCATTTCCCACTCCATTATCTCCACATCGGGATGAAGAGAAGATCGACCTTCTTGCCCTTCTCGGGATCGTTCTCGTAGCGGAAGAAGCGCCAGAGGAAGGACGTCTTCGAATAGCCGTTCGTCTTCGAGTCGTAGGTGAAGCCCGGGAAGACATCGAGCGCGACATCTCCGTTCTCCTCCTCCCAGTCCCAGAGCTTCCAGAGGACGCGGTGGCTCGTGTAGCTCGTGCCCTTCGCCTTGTCGGAGCGATGCTCTCCGTTGTAGAGAAGCAGAAGAAGCGATGTATCGCCCTCCTCGCTGTCGGAGATCTTCTCGCGTGTCGCCGTGTCAAAGCAGACCTTCCGATTGCTCTCGTGGTTGAAGACGAGCTTGTTGCCGAGCTTGTGCCTTTCCGTCATCTCGTAGCGGTTCGTGACACCGTATGGCGCACAGCCATAGACCGACTTGTCGTTGTCGAAGACAAGAAGATGCGTCTTCGTATCGTACGCAGAGACATAGTCCGCATGCTGCTTCGGCCCGACGACCTCTTCGTGTGCCTTCTTCTCGAAGTTCCAGACCTTGTTCGTCTCGATCCTCGTCCACACCTTTACGCTCTCGGGCAGCTTGGCCTCATCAAGCCAAGACTCCTTCTCGTCGAAGTCGGCGTCCTTCTTGTAGTTGAAAAGCGGGAACATCCAGCCGCCTTCCTTCCGGCCCGACTTGAGCCCCGCGAGCCCCGCCGCGAAATATGTGTTCGTGTATGCCGAGCCGCCGCCGCTCCATCCAAATGGAATGGAATAGAACGACTCACCCTCCTCGCGGAGAAAGAGCGGAAGCGCCCAATTCGTCTTGTGCGAACCCGAAGCATTTGACGATCCTCCGACAAGCCCCGCAAGCGTGAACCAGGTCTTGTCATACGAATTCGTCTCCCAGTTCGCGCCAGAGAGAAGCGGCAGGGAGAAGAAGCCGCGAGTTCCCTTCTTCGCGTCGTCCCAATACGAATAGACCGGCGAGTTGAACTGCGCCTCGTCGCGGCAGTAGAGCGGGAAGAGCCACGACGCCTCGCCCGACCTCCCGTAGAGCGGAGTGATGAACGACTCCTTGTCGCGGTAGTAGAGGGGAATGAGCCAGTCGCTGCCGTCCCTCTTGTTGCGCCCGTAGAGCGGCGTTATGTATGTGCGTTCCTCGCCGTCGAAATAGACAGGGAAGAGCCAGGTGCGGCGCGGATTGCGTCCGTAGAGGAGAGTGTAGAAGCTTTCGCGGTCGCTGTAGAAAAGCGGGAACACCCAGCTCGCGCCGCCTGTCTCTTCGTTCCAGACATGGCCGCCAAGCCCCATGAGAAGATAGAGAAGCCGATCGCCGGTCTTGTCGTCGCGCTCGTAGCCCGAGAGAAGCGGGAGAGAAAACGCCCTGTCGATCTCGCCGTCCGACCCAAGCTGCCGCCAATAGGGAAGCGAGGCGAAAGTCCTTTTGTCGCGCCAGTAGAACGGCACGACCCAGTCGGCGTCACCGCTCTTGCCGCCAATCAGCGTCAGGAACTTCTCCTTGTCCTTGTAGTAGAGCGGCAACGTCCAGTTGGCCTCGACCGTCTTGCCGAAAAGCGGCGTGAGCGTCAGGTGCTCGTCGTGGTAGTAAAACGGGATTAGCCAGTTCGCGTCTTTTGTCTTGCCGAAGAGCGGCGTCAAGAACTCGTCATTGGCCTTGTCGTGTGCATAGAACGGCAGTAGCCACGACGATTGGTAGTCGCCGTTTGTGTTCGAGTCGCACCCCGCGATGCCGCAGAGAACACGGCTCTTGATGTGGTCACCGTCGGTGTGGCGCGTATACGGAATCGAGTAGAAGTCTCCGTCGTCCCACAAGTAGAACGGCAGGAAGCGGTGGTTGTCGAACTTGCCGTGTTCACGCTTGAAGCCCACGAGATGGCAGAGCGCCGAGAACTCGCTCGAGTCACCGCTCCACTCGGAGAGCTCTCTCGACTTGTAGGAGTAGATCGGCCAAAGCTTATGCTGCAAGAAGTCGTTTTTCTTCCACTCCGCCCAGTAAAGCGGGAAGACGCAGAAGCCGCCGTGCCCTTCATTGTTTTCGTTGTCCCAGAAGATCGGGAACACGCCCGCGAACTCCCTGTTCCACCACACGGCCGGGAAGAGGCAGAAATACGGCTTGTCGCTATAGCTCTTTCCCCAGAAAAGCGGGAACACGCGATAGTCCCTGTGCCTCGTGTCAAACTGGCTTATAGGCCAGAGGAAATTGAACTCGTCGTAGTCGTCACCGCTCTGCTTGTACTGCGAGTAGAACGGACGGAGCGCAAGGTGGTCATCGCCCCAGGAGATGAGCGGCCAGGCGAGCGACCCGACGGGCTCGCGGTAGTACGCGACCGGCCAGAGGTTCACGCGATCCTCGACCGCGCCGGTGAACTTCACTTCGTTTCCGGTATAGAGCGGCGACGAAGAAAACTCCTTCATCTTGCATCCGCCCAGCAGCATAATGCCGAAAGCGGCAGTAATTATCTTTTTCATGTTTTCTCCCTTCCTTTAAGCTTTGTTTTATTTTAGACAGGTTTTATAGGTTTCTGGTTTTGTTTTAGACAGGATTTACAGGATTTACAAGATTAAGACTCCCTTTCATTTCCCATAATCCTGTTAATCCTGTCTAAAAACCTTCCCGCGACGATCCGCGCAAACATCTTTCGTGTATTCATTTTGATTCCTCCGCTTTGGTTGGGCTTTGATCTGGCAAGACGGCGATTAGGATGTCGAGCTTCCAATGGCTCTTTTCGCAGAAGCGGTAGATATGCCCGGGCTTGAGCGCGACAGAACGATCTTCATTTTCCCACACTCTCTTCACTGGCTCCGGCTTCGGAAGGCCACCAGACACCTCCAATCGTTTGAACTCTTCAGGCGTCAACTCACCAAAATCGTCCCATGTTGTTGGCGCCCATCCGAAATCCGCACCAACACATCCATCGCCGCTACCATAAGGGTCGAGTCTCAATGTGCATGTGTTGCCCAAACTGTCGCGCGCCGCCTGCAAAAGCAATTCCTTTTTGCCAGGCACGACCGACTTCTCCTGCCACGTATCGCCTTTCGCGGCAAACGGTCTGAGAGCAAAGCGGCGCGGCCCTTCGCGGACAAGCGCAACATCACCCAAGCCAAGCGAACTGTCGCGCGAAAGGTCTATCTTTCGCGACAGGCTGGGGCAGCCGGGAGCCGACAACTTGAAGCGGTATGCCATAGGCGAGCATCCCTGCACCTTGACCGCAACGCCATTTGTCACCGCAAACGAACAAGCGGCGGCTTGCGGCCTTTCGCATCCGCCTATCGTGGTCCCCCAATCTTCGCCGACGGGAAAGCGGTTGTCCACCTCCAGCGTCGCCGTCGCGGTATCGATGCCGTCAGGGAGCCGTGGCGTGAAAGCGAGCGTCGCCGCCTTGTCGGGCGCAAGCCGTTGCATCCGCAGCGTTCCGAAGTCGAGAGCCGTCTTGCCTTTCGTTGAGCGCATCTCCTTCGGCATCCGCACGGCAAGTGGTGCATAGCCGTGCTTCTCGAACACGATGTAGTCACGCGTACTGTAAACCACCGCGATGAAAGTACCGTCCTCGTAGACCCAAGCCCACGTAGCGACATCAGCAACGTTAGAATCTTCCACTTCGAGACGACCAAACACAAGCGTCCCCTTGGCGTATGTCATCCGCCACAGACTCTTAAGCCTCTCGGCAATCTTCGGCGGCGCACCTGACAGCGCGACCTCTCGCACGGTCGGGATGACTTCGTTTGCTTTCAAGAACGCCTCGCGCAACTCGTCTTCCGTCGGCTCTTTATGCTCCGCAACACCACACGAAACGATTCGCGCCACAGCGGCAGGCGAAAGAATCGTCCTTACTGCATCATTCAATTCAGGGCCGAAGAAGTTGCGCACGCTCTTTTCATCCGCATTCAACGCAAACGCCTCTAGTTCCGCCGCGACCGTCGGATGATTCTTCGCAAGCGAGACCGACGACCATTGCGCCGCCCTCGCCGTCAGATCGACCACACCCGGACGGTCGGGAACCGTCATCCCGCCGCGACGGATTACGCGGCGCGGCGCCTCTGCATCGCCAGTCGCCAAGAAGTAGCCCCACAGGAAATCAAGGATCCCCGGCGCATAGTCCACCAAGTCCTGCGGCACCATGTCGTCAATGGACTTTCCCTCCAAGGCCGCGCCGATTCCGACCGCCACCTCCTTGCCACCGCGATTCTTCGCCTCTTCCCATTTCTCCCGCCACGCTTCCGCCGACGACTTTGCCGCGCCGAAATAAAACCCAATCATCGGCGGAATGCCGCCCGGCTTGATCTTATTCATCTTCTTGACGGACGGCAAGATGGCTATTGCTTCCTCCACATCAGGGGCTTTGTAGTAGCCGTTGAAGAGAACATCCATCTTCTCCATTTCGGCTTTCGTCGGCTCTGACTTAAATAGTCCAAGAAACGCAAGGGCTTCTCCTGGCGTCAAAGCCATCGCTACCATCGCCGCTCCCGCGACGGCCCGCTCAAACATCATCCGCGTATTCATTTCGCTTCCTCCGTTTCTACCTTTTCCGAAGTCTTCTTCAAATACTCGTCGCGTCGATAAAAGTCAACTGGCAGACAAAGCGTATCCCAGACAGGCGCAAGGACCAACGCCTCTCCCGCCCACACTACCGCGCCAGCCGGAGCAAAGAAGAGTGGAGTCAACGGCCAATCATCTGCGTCCGCAGTTAGAAACCCTGCGAAGAACACCATCACGCCTACAGACGGCGGCAAACATGTCTGACGTTTCATGTCCTTGTCGGGAATGGCGATGGAAAAAGGCAAAGGCATATATGTGGAATCGCCTATCTCGCGATGGTATTCATCCAACTTCTGGAATGTCATTGTCTTTGTTGCAACATAATACTCGCCAGTGCGCTCTATGGAACAGCACCCAACCGAGCTGAGCATCGCCGCTCCTGCAACGGCCCGCGCAAACATCTTTCGAGTATTCATGAGTTCTTTCCTTTCAATTGCATTTTGTCAAGGCAGAATAGATAGAAAAAAGTCAACAATCCTCCAAAACCAACGCACTAAATCACGGACAATTTCACAGAACAAATCCAGCACATTATAAAGACACTTACTTAAACGAGATTTCTTCGCTGAATGGTTTTCCACTTTCTCCTTCACGCTCCCGCTCCTTTCGTAATCCTGTTAATCATGTTAATCCTGTCTTATTTCACCCCGGCCATGTCGCGAAATAGATATAACAAACCCAACTCACCTGGAAGCAATACAGCATCCGCTGGCACGGCAACTGGCAAAGCCCAATACTTCTTTTCGTGCATAGCCATACTCGTACAACAACCTGAGAGCAACAGGCTTACAAGCAGAACTACCATGATCGTTGTTTTATTCATATAGCACCTCCCATGTTCTAAATGATTCTACTTATCGTTATACCATTCCTCAAGCTTTCGGTTGAATTCAAGCCGCGTGAGCTTCGACCATTCCTTGACGCGGTCGGTCAGGTCCTCGATGTGCATCGTCACGCGGCGGCGCGGAACGAACGGCGACCAGAAGAACCACAGGAATACGCTCTTGATGAAAGTCGGCACGAACGAGGGCGAGGTCTTGCGCCCCTTGCGCGACCAGATCGACCCCCAGAGCCCGCGCGTCCTGACGCCAATGACGCGCACCCCCTCGGGCAAGTCGCCGCACATGTTGTACGCGAGCTGGCGCGTGCCGATGTCTTCGTGCTCGCTCTCGGTCTGGATGTGGCCAGACGGATAGAAAATGACATTGCCGCCATCCTCGAGCGTCGTCTTCACGATGTCGCCAAGACCCCGCGCAATCGTCGCCCCTTGCGCGGTGCGGTGCTTGCGAAGGTCCGGGACAGCCACTGCGCCAAGAGTCTTGAGCACCCACGGCGCGACGATGCCAGTGTGGAAAAACGACTCGTCTGAAAGCGGCTTAAGGGGAGTCTTCCAGAACGTTACGCCCACGAGCATCGGATCGACCATCGCCGGGTGATTGGGGAGAACGAGCAGCGGCTTGTCCTGTGCGACGGACTTCAGTCCGTCAATTTCCACCCTGTATCTCCCGGCAAAGACCCAGCGGCCGACATAAAGCAGCACCGGCCTATAGCTGAACACAAAGAGAAACGGCGCGACGAGAAACGCGAGCGCGAGGAGCAACAGAAACGCCTTCGGACCAAACGCCCAACTCACGAGCGCATAGCACCCGCTCGCCGCAAGCATAAAGAGAAAAGACACTTGGTTGAAATATGAGAGCATCGTGTTCAGCTTCGGGCCCTTCACCACTTTCTGAATCTCAGCATCGAGCGGCAGCTTGAAGAATCCGAGGTCAAACGCCAAAAGCCCCAGCACAACGCCAAACCACCGCGGCGAAAGCGCCGCGAAGTAGAGAACCGCAAGTAGCGCCGCTGCGATCCAGCCCGTGAGAAGCGTCACGCCAAGAAGAAAGCGCCGCCTGTCGACAAATCCCGCGACGATCTGCCCCGCGACAATGCCAACCGCCGCGCCGCAAAGGAGCACTCCCGTGCCGGTGTCGCTCAAGTTCAGCCCCGCCTCTGCCTTGCCATAGACGAGAAGCCCCATCTGGAGCATCGCCGCGCCCCACCAAAATACCGAGAGAGTGAAGATGACGGCGTTGAGTCCGTTGTAGCGTCCAGCCATTCGGTAGGCGCGGGCAATATAGCGAATCGGGTTTATAGCGTGAAGAGAGCGATTGAGCTCTTCCTTGGCGTGAATTGTGTAGCTGGCAAGTAGGCCAAGGGTGGCAAAGGCGACAAGAAGGATATATTTAGTCTCCATGCCAGCCCTATCTGCCACCACTGCCCCCACAACAGTTCCCATCAAGACGCCGAGAAACGAGACGCCCTCCATGCCGCCCATGCCAGTAGAGATGCGCGCTTCGCCGCCGATGTCACGGACGAGCGCGTATTTCGCGGGCGAATAGAGCGAGCTTTGGAGCCCCATTAGGAGTATCGCGCCGATGACGAGCCAAGGCGACTTCATGGCGAAGCCCGTTATCGCAACGGCCATGATCGGCAGTTCCGCCCATTTGGCAAACCTCACGATGCGACGCTTTTCCAAAACGGCCGTCAGTCGGTCGGCAAGCGGCGAGCAGAGGATATACGGCAGCACCAGCGCCCCCGCCGTAACGCCCATCGCAAGCGACTTCACCCGCTCGTCGGAAAGCCAGCCGATGACGGTAAAGCTCGCCAGCGTCTTCAGGAAGTTGTCGTTCAGCGTCCCGAAGAAGTTGGTCACATAAAGCGGCAGGAAAGAATTACTTCCCATCGACGAACTCCTTGATCAGCTCATAGTAATTGTCAAAGCCCATGTCGTCGACGAGCGTGTTATGGTCACCGTCATCGACAGTGACAAAGCGCTTCGGCTCGTTGGCGAGCTTGAAAAGCGCCTGGCCTTGCGAATACGGAATCACCCTGTCGCTCGTTCCGTGAATCATAAGCACGCGGCACTTCACGGCACCGATTCGCTTCAAGTTCGGGAACGGATCGACCGGCAGCAGCCGCACACGAGTGACGGCGCGCGGCGCGGAGAGAAACGGCGCCTCAAGAATCAGCCCGCCGCAAGGGCGCGTCGCCGCGAGTTCGGTCGCGGGGCCAGTTCCAATGGAAAAGCCGTCGACGATGATGTCCTCCGGCTTGAAGCCACGCTTCTCGATAAGCCAGTCGTAGAGCCGGTGGACATTCCTGTAGCACCCCTCTTCATCAGGCGAGCCATCGGAAAGTCCATAGCCGGGATAGTCGACGGACGCGACAGTGTAACCGGCTTCCGCGAGCGGCTCAAGCATATCAAGCGTCGACAGCGCGTCCTCGGCGTTGCCGTGGCAGCGGATAATCGCCTTCTTGCCGCGCCGTAGCCCCTGCGAAGGCGGGCTGCCACGCTCGGGGCCATAGACAATTGCAGCCACCTTCACGCCGTTCGTGCCGATGTCTACATATCCCCGCGTCGTCGCATTGTATCCGCCCTTCACGGGATGGAACATCATGGAATTGATGCACCCCGTGCCAATCAGGATCAACAGCACGACCACGATTGCGATTATCCTCACTGCAGATTTAAAAGCATCCTTGATCATTTTCACTCCTTTGTGGCCTTTGTGTTCTTCTTGTCCGCCGAAGCCTTGGCGTAGGCGGATGTGGCTAAAAATACCTGTTCGCAAATGCTACCCGTGACTTTCTCGGCCCAAGCGCGGTTGTCGACGCCCGCAGGACGGAAGGACTTGTGCCATTTGACGTCCGCAAGCGCATAGACCGAGACCTGCGCCCAGATGGACGTCGTCAGAAGCTCCAGCCGCTCTTCATCCTTCACCTTCATCGCAAGGAGTTTCCTAAGCCCTTCGTAGACAGGTCGGCCAAACGCCTCCTTGAACTCGTCGTGGAATTTCGTCGGCCGCGTGACCTCGTGGCGAAAGAGACCCGCGCAGAGCTTCTGAGCGCGCTCGGTCGGAAGCGTCATGAAAAGCATGTCATCCACCCACTCGCGCACGGCCGCGCGCCACGACTTCTCGTCCTTGACGCCGTCTGCAAGCTTCGCGAGCGGCGCGCCGAGATCGCCGAAAAGCCGTTTCGCGGCGAGACGGTAGAGCGCCTCCTTGGAGCCGAAGTAGCGGTTCATGAGCGCCGAGTTCGCTTTCGCGCGGCGGCATATCTCCCGCGCCGAGGCGAGCGCGAAGCCCTTCTCGGCAAACTCCTGCTCCGCCGCCGCGAGTATCGCCTCGCGCGTCTCCACGCCGTCCTGCCGCGCCTTCCTCGCCCTTTTCAGCTGCATCGCGAAATCTCCTTTTATCGTAATCACGCGATTACTTTATCATAAAACGGATGCGCCTGTCAATGACGAACTGAAAAAAAAATTTCAGCTGCACTGTTTCGTCATAACCTTATGCCCGTGGAGCTTTTACATTCGCAGAGCATTCATATGAGATTCACTATAGACATAAAAGCACCTTTTATAGTATAATATCCGCGTTTAGAGTTTTAAAGGAAACTCTTATGGTATTAGGAAAGATAGAAGACCTGTTGGCTGATATTGGCTCAATGCTTAAGCGGGAACGGTTGTATCGCAACCTCTCGCAAAAGGTCGTGTCAGAGCGAAGTGGCATTTCGGAAAGCGCCCTCAAGAATCTTGAGGGTGGCAGGGGCGCGTCATTGACGACATTCATACAAGTCTGTCGTACACTTGGTAAGGACGAATGGATTATGCGCCTCGGCCCGGCAGACGCTGTTTCAATCAGGGACTATGCGAAGCGAGGCAACAGACCGAGATTGCGCGCAAGTGCGGCAAGGAAGGAGACTCGCTGATGTACTCGCATGTAGACGCAATAGAGGTTTCGATATGGGGACGTCATGTAGGCACGATTGTTCCCAAAACAGCCACGCACTATCGATTTGAATATGACACGGCGTTTCTGCGTTCCGGCATAGAGATCTCGCCTTTTGAGCTTCCGCTTGGCGCGGGCGAGTTTTCCTTTCTCGACCGTCCGGCTTCCGCATTCCACGGCCTTCCAGCGGTGTTTGCCGATTCGCTACCCGACTCTTTTGGGAATAGCGTTATTGACGCATGGATGGAGCGGCAGGGCGTCATGAAATCGTCCGTCACTGCACTTGACAGGTTGGCATATGTCGGATCGCGTGCGATAGGTGCGCTGGAATACGCTCCGCAACGCGGGCCACGAAGGGACGTAAAGCTGGCAATTAGACTCAAAAGCGTCATTGAGCAGTCGCGCCACGTATTGAACAACCGAATTGAGAACATGTCGGGTCCTGCCGCGCTAAAGGAGATTTTCCGCGTAGGGACCTCGGCAGGTGGCGCACAGGCGAAGGCCGTGGTCGGATGGAATCCAACCACAGACCGGTTCTGCGTTCCAGGCGAAGACATGCCCGACGGCTTTGAGCACTGGATTGTCAAGATTACACCAGACGAGCGTCCGTACACCGGCATCGCCGAATACCGTACATACGAACTCGCCAAGGCATGCGGAGTGGACATCAGCGAATCGAGGCTTTATACTTTGGACGGCGTAGGGCATTTCATGACGCGACGTTTCGACAGAGACGGCGCAAAGCGCCACCATGTGCAGACGTTTCGCGCCATCCGTGCGCTGCCGCCGGACGTTTCGCTTGAAATGAATTCGTACGGACAGCTGTTCGAGACAATCGTCGCCCTCGGCCTTGGATACGACGCACTTTCTCAGATGTTTAGGCGCATGGCGTTCAACGTCTATTCAGACGAGACGGATGACCATTCGAAGAACTTCTCATTTCTAATGAAGGAGGGCGGGCCGTGGCAGCTCGCACCGGCTTACGACCTGACGGGCGGCGTCCCGCCGGAAGCGCCGGAGGACGATTTGCGGCGCAGCTGGACCAACTGCCACGCGATGAGCATCAACGGCAAGCAGTCAAACATAACCGACAACGACCTTCTTGAAGTCGCCAGCCGCTATGCGATAGGATCTGCGGAGTCAATCCTTTCCGAGATAAAGTCCGTGTTCAAATAGACATACGGACCTTCTCCACCTCGTCCTCCTTGACGTCTTCTCCCTTGCGCCGATGCGCAAGAGGCAAAGAGTCATGGTTTCATGTTCAGCGCGGCGGAAAGCACCGCCCTCGCCTGCGCGGCGGATATGCCGCGGAGAAGTATGCGCTTTTGCTTCGAAGTCTCGCCGCTCTTGAAAGCGACTGACGACTTCGCAAGACCGAATTCGTCGGCAAGCGTCTCGATAAGCTCCTTGTTGGCCTTTCCGTCTACAGGGGCGCAGCGTATTCGCACTTTCACGGCATCGCCCATGAGCGAGTCAATCCCAGCCCTCGACGAACGCGGCTGTGCCCTTACGCTTATTACCATCGTCTGCGGTCGTCGCTATCGACGGCTTCAGCGTCTTGCAGCCGATTGCGGCGAGGTCGCGCTCAAGCGCGGCATACTGCGCCTCGTCCTCGTATGTCCCGACGATCGCGCCGCCAGAGCCGGCGAACTTCGCGCTCGCGCCGCTCTTGCGAGCAGTCATCACCATGCGGCGGTTTTCCTCCGCGACATTGAAGATGCGGTCGCGGAGATTGAAGTTCGCGTCGACGAGCGCGGGGATCTTCTCGGGGTGACCCGCGAGAAGCGCGTCGCGCCCCTGCTGCGCGATGTCCGCGAATTCAGTCATCGCCGCGAGGACGTCGGAGTTCTTCGCCTCGAAGAGCCGCTTCACTTCCTTGTGCGCCTCGCCAGACTCCTCCGCACGAGCCGCGTCGTAGGATACATAGAGCTTCGGCATTAGCGCGGGGTCGATGCGCTCGTACCTTCCGCGATTGTTCGCCTCGACGAACGACTTTTCGAAGTCCATGAAGACGACGCCGTTGTACATCTGGATTACGCGGTCCTGGAAGCCGCAGTTGATGCGAAGCTCCTCCTTCTCGGCCTCAAGGCAGATCGTCGGCGCGACTTCGAGCGGAATCTCGACTTCGTAGAACTTCATCAGCGCCTTGAGCATCGCCGAGCATATCGCCGACGATCCCGAGAGCCCGACGAGACGTGGGATGTTGATCTTGTACTCAGCCGTGAAGTTGCGCTTCGGCAGCGTCACGCCGTTCTTCTGGCAGTATTCCAAAAAGCGCTTCGTGACGGCCTTGAGAAGCCGTATGCCGCCATAGTAGCCGTAGAGCCGAAGGTCGCGCACAAGCTGCTCGGGCGAGTCGAAAGTAGCGTCGTCAACCTCGCCGGGAACGAACCTAAGCCGCGACGATTCCGTGAGCGCAAGTTCCACGCCGAAGTTCGAGAACGCGAACGATACGGTCTTGCCAAAATATCCGTCAGACGGATTGCCCAAAAAACCCGCCCTCGCGAAGCTCCTTGTCTTAACTGTTTCCACGATATGCCTCCAGTGCTGCAAAATAGCCGTCGGGATTGCCGATGTCCTGGCGCTTTCCGGGATAGACGTAGGCGTATGCGTCGCGCTCGGCGAGCATGCGCTTGATCGCGTCAGTGAGCTGTATCTCGCCGCCCTTCCCAGGCGTCTGCGTCTTCAGGTAGCCGAAGATCGCGGCAGGGAGCAGATAGCGCCCCGCGACCGCGATGTCGCTCGGAGCCTCCTCGACCGCGGGCTTCTCGACCATATCCACGATGCGGTCGCCTTCAAGCTTCATTATCCCGTAGCGCGAAACCTTCTCCTTCGGCACTCGCTCGCAGCCGATCACCGCCGCGCCGCCGTGACGCTTTGAAACCTCGACCATCTCCTTCGCGGCACAGCATCCGATTACAAGCGCATCGCCAAGAAGTATCAGCGCGTCGTCGTCGATCTCCGCCTGCAATACGGCGTGACCAAGCCCCTTCTGCTCCTTCTGGTAGACGAAGCGGATGTCGGGCTGCCCTTCAAAATACTTTCTAATCAACTCCTTGCCCTCGGAGATGACGATCACAATCTCGTCTGCGCCCGCAGCCCGCGCCTCGTCGACGATGAGTTCAAGCGCCGGCTTCGCGCCAATCGGGAGCATCTCCTTCGGCACGACGCGCGTCACCGGGAGGAATCGCGTTCCGAGCCCTGCCGCCGGAATTATCGCCTTCATCTGCGCCCGCCCCCCTTCTGTCCGAAATCGATCTGGCGACGGCCGACAAACGATTTGCGGCGGCGCTTGCCATGCGGCCCATGTGCGCCGCCCTTGTTGTTCTGCCCGCCGCGCATTGGCGCGACCCACGCAGGAGGCGGCAAATCTGGCTGCGCCTCGAATGGATGGTCGCGGTCAACGGGAATCGTTTTCCTTATGAGGCGCTCAATCGCCTTGAGCTGGCCGCGCTCCTCCTGCGTCACGAACGAGATCGCGGCGCCCGACTCGCCCGCGCGCGCAGTCCGGCCGATGCGGTGGACATACGACTCGGTCTCGAGCGGCAGCTCCATGTTTACGACGCACGAGACGTCGGGAACGTCGATGCCGCGCGAGGCGATGTCGGTCGCGACAAGTACGCGCACGTCGCCGCGGCGGAACCCCTCGAGCGCGCGCGTGCGC
>CACZHC010000091.1 GCA_902780865.1 uncultured bacterium | reverse complement strand
CTCGCCTTCGATGTGCCGCTTCGCCGTGGCGAGCAGATACTTTGACGGTTTCAGCCCATCGACATCCTGAAGGCCGATGGCCGTCGCCCAGGCGTAGGCACGCTCGCGTCGCCCCGGCTCCGGCGCTTCATAGTATTTGTCGAAATCAAGATTCTTCATTTCGCGCCTCCGAGCTTCTCGGTGATCTCCGCGAGTACGCGGTCGATCTCGGCGTTGAGGGAGGAGCGCTCTTCCTGGTAGCGCTGGATGAGGTCCATAGGCGCGAGGATTTCCTCTTCGACATGCGGATAGCCGCACTGGTCGAGATTGTAGCCTAGCTCTTCGGCAAGCTCAGATGCTGTGAACTTCTTCGCCTTGTCGAAGCCGTCGACCGTCATCTCCGTACGTTTCTTCCACCATTCGACGACAGGATCGAAGTGCTCCAGCTTCATCGGCTTCGTCTTGGAGAAGTGCTTGTAGCCCTCCGGCATGTCGAGGCGGTAGAACCACGTCTCCTTTGTCGGCTTTGTGCGGTCGAAGAAGAGAATGTTCGTCGTGATGGAAGTATAGGGCGAGAAGACGCTGCCCGGCATGCGGACGACGGTGTGCAGGTTGAATTC
Organism: uncultured bacterium; assembly: GCA_902780865.1. Lineage (GTDB taxonomy): Bacteria > Verrucomicrobiota > Kiritimatiellia > RFP12 > UBA1067 > UBA1067. The sequence continues at coordinate 8,516 of CACZHC010000091.1, read as the reverse complement.
GGAAAGAAGTTTCTTCTTGATGTTTACCTTGGCGTTGTCCGTGCCGAATAGGAAGCCGTCGGGCAATATCACTGCGGCGCGTCCGTTCTTCTTCAGGCGGTACATGATGACCGACATGAAGAGGTCAGCCGTCTCGGAACTTGCGAGATCGGCGGGGAAGTGGCCCTTGACGTCCGCCTTCTCGCTGCCGCCGTAGGGCGGATTCATGAGGATGACGTCGAACTGGTCGCTCTCGGTGTAGTCGAGGACGTCGTGCAGGAGGGAGTTGGCATGGAACACCTGCGGGACGTCCAGGTCGTGGAGGAGCATGTTCGTTATGCAGAGCATGTAGGGGAACTGCTTCTTCTCGATACCGTAGATCGAGTTGCCGTACGCCTCGCGGTCCTTCGTCGTCTTGACTTCGCGCTCCAGCTCCTTCAGCCAGCTCGTGATGAAGCCGCCGGTGCCGCAGGCGAAGTCGGCCATCGTCTCGCCGATCTTCGGCTTTATCATCTTCGCCATGAAGTCGGTCACGGCGCGAGGCGTGTAGAACTCGCCCGCCGAGCCCGCGCTCTGAAGCTCCTTCAGGATCGTCTCGTAGATGTCGCCGAAGGCGTGGCTCTCCTCGTAGTCGGAGAGGTCGAGTCCGTCGATCACGTTCACGACCTGACGCAGGAGTACGCCGTCCTTCATGTAGTTGTTGGCGTCCGCGAAGGTTGTCTGCACGATGGCCTTGCGGATTGGCGTCGAGGCGGTGACGGGCAGCTTCTTGAGCGTGGGGAAGAGCGTGTTGTTAACGAAGTCGAGCAGCTTGTCGCCGGTCATGGCGGAGCCTGAGCGGTCGTCTGCCGCCCAGTTTGCCCAGCGGCACGCGTCGGGGATGATGGAGACGTACTTGTCGTCGTTCCACTCCCAGTCCTTCTCCTTTGCGTCGTAGACCTTGAGGAAAAGCATCCATGCGATCTGCTCGATGCGCTGGGCGTCGCCGTTGATGCCCGCGTCGTTGCGCATTATGTCCCTGAGACGCTTTACGAATCCCGATAGATTTCCCATGTCTTATCCCACTTTGTAAAGTTCTTCCTCGAGTTCGCGGACGGCGCTCAAGTACCCTTCCCTGCCGCCGAACGACTCGGCGATCTTCGCGGGCTTGCCGAATTTCCTGAATGGATCAAGCTGCAGTATCGCCGTATTCTCGATTTCGTAGACGCCAACATCCTTGTACCGCTCGAGCAGCGCCTCCAGCACCTCGCGCGCGACGCCGCCATAGCGGCTCAGGAAATCGCGCTTCTTGACGTTCTCCGCCCTTTCGCGGCGCGTCAGCGGCTTCTGATCGAAGGCGACGTGGCAGATGAAGTCGAAGTCGTCGACATCGGACATCCCCTCCTCCGCCTTCAGCGCGTCGAGGTCGATTCCCTCGCGCCGGAGCAGTTCGCGGATCTCCGCCTTCTTCTCCTCGGCGCTCCATTGATGGATGAAGTTGTCGAGCGAGGCGTATTTGCCGCGGATGTTCAGCCGCGTATAGTCGACGATGCTTTCCTGCGCAAGCAGCCGGCCGTCGGCATCGTAGACAGAGACTCGCTTGCCCGAGATATGGACTTCGCATCCGTCTTCGCCCACGACGAACCTGCCAACGGCGGGTGGGCCGGGCGGATCTATGCCAGGGCCGTCTGGGCGCGGCGTCGGCTTGTAGTCGGGATCAAAGCCCTCGTCGATCTCGATCGGACCATCCCAGTCCGGGTCGGCGAAGAGCCGCGTCACGTTGCGGAAGTCCATCACGACGAAGAAGCTCTTCCCGTCCTTCTCGCGCAGGCGCGTGCCGCGGCCGATGATCTGCTTGAACTCCGTCATGGAGCCAATCATCTCGTCGAGGACGATGAGCTTCGTCATCTTGCAGTCCGCGCCCGTGGAGAGCAGCTTGGAAGTCGTCGCAATGACGGGATACGGCGCGGAGACGGAAATGAAGTAGTCGAGCTTGCTCTTGCCGTAGGCGTCGGAGCCGGTGATGCGGACGACGTAGTCGGGGTTCTCCTTCACCATGTCGGCATTGAGGTTGTTAAGCTCGATGCGCATGCGTTCGGCATGCTCCTCGGTGGCGCAGAACACAATCGTCTTCTGCATCCTCCCGGTGCTCTTCAGGTAGTTGGTGATCTCCTTCGCCACCTGGTGCGTACGGTCTTCAAGGACGATGTTGTAGTCGAAGTCGCTGTTGGTGTAGATGCGGTCCTCGATTTCGTTCCCGAACTTGTCGAGCTGGCCTTTGCAAGGACGCCATCCGTCCGAGATGTCGGTCGTGACGTTAATCACCTTGAACGGCGCGAGGAAGCCGTCGTCGATCCCCTCGCGCAGACTGTATGTGTAGATCGGCTCGCCGAAGTAGTCAATGTTGGAGATGTACTTGGTCTCCTTCGGCGTCGCGGTCATGCCGATCTGCGTGGCCGAGGAGAAGTAGTCGAGGATCCGGCGCCAGTTGCTGTCCTTCTTCGCAGATCCCCTATGGCATTCGTCGACGATGACGAGGTCGAAGAAGTCCTTGGAGAAGAGCTTTGCGAACCTGGCGACCGTTTCCTCGCCGTCGCCTTCGTCGCCGCTTTCCTCGTCGCCCGTAAGCTGCTGGTAGAGGGAGAAGAACACTTCATGCGAGGTGATGGTCGTGGGGTCGTCCTTGGCGAAATTGATCTTGTGGATCGTCTTTTCAAGCGGCGCGAAGTCCTGCTGGATCGACTGATCCACGAGATTGTTCCTGTCGGCAAGATACAGGACCTTCCTGCACAAGCCGCTTTTCAGAAGGCGGTAGACGATCTGGAAGGCCGTGTAGGTCTTGCCGGTTCCGGTCGCCATGACGAGTAGCAGGCGCTTCTGCCCTCGCGCAATTGCCTCGACCGCGCGGTTGATGGCGTTGCGCTGGTAGTAGCGGGGATCGTATGTGCCCTGGCTGGAGTAATATGGCTCGGCGACGATCTTCTTCTCGTCGGCGGAAATGCCCGCGCCGCCGTTTGACTCGCGCTCCCAGCGGGTGGAAAGTTCCTCGACAGTCGGGAATGCATCGAGCGGTAGGGTTCTTTCAAGCCCAGTCAGGAGGTCGTGCTCCTGAAAACCGTCGCCGTTGGAACTGTAGGCGAACGGAATGTCCTGCATCTTAGCGTATGTAATCGCCTGCTGCAGTCCGTATGAGATGGAATGCTTGTTGTCTTTGGCCTCGACAATGGCGATTGGCTTGTTTGGCGCGAGGTACAGAACGTAGTCGGCCTTCTTGGGATTCTCGCGAACGACAAAGTTCCCCCTGATATTGACCCGGCCGTCGGTGATCTTGGTCTCCATCGTCATTCGATGACGACCCCACTTGGACTCAATTGCAGGCGTGATGAACTGCAACTTGATGTCCTCTTCCGTCATCTGTTTTTTGTCCAAGATCATTCCGGCACTCCAACGTTAACAAAACACCTCGTTTTCAGACGCACCGTCCAGCCGGACGGTCTCGTTCGGTTGGCACACGACAATCTGGTTCTCGTTAGCATTCATTCGGTCTTGCCTTCTATCCGCATATTATACCAAACATCTCGCCTTTGCGCCCATTCCAAACGCCAATTTCACCGCGGCAAAAGTGCCGCGAGATTACGGCGCGGACGAAATCGCATATCCCCCTGCCGAAGGCAGCCCGAAGGGGCGGCTACGCGGGGTGCAGATTTGCCGCGGTAAAATCAAACGCGGCGAAAAGACCAGATTCAGAAACGCCGCCAAGATGGCGGCTTTCCCAGTTAATGTCGAATTGCGCGGGAGTGGAGGGGGTGTTTCGGCGAAATGCGAAGCGACGTAGAAAAAGACGGGAGCGACCCGATTTCGACGCGTCGCCATTTTGCCGAGAGGCTCGACGGCACTGGCAAAATGTAAAAGACCGCGAAATCGATGTCGCCACCGGCTTTTTCGCCGGAGCTTTGCCGCGTATCCGCGGCAAAGCTAGCGAGCCCTGAGCCGAAACATCCCATCCGCGTACGCGCCACCCACATCAAACAAACGGCACAGCGATAGATCAAAAATTCAGTGGGGGAAACATGGTGCGACTGACTGGGATCGAACCAGCAACCTTCGGCTTCGGAGGCCAACGCTCTATCCAATTGAGCTACAGTCGCGTTGGTTGTGTATTATACCAAATATCACTGCGCCGCGTTGCCGATTTTTTGGGCGCGATCCTCCATGATCCGGTCGTATTCGTCGTCATCGTCAAATTCAGTAAGCTCCTCTGGCTTGTCTGGCGGGATCATGAGATAGCGAAGCGCCCCGATTGCAATCCGCTTGAACACCGGTCCCGAGGAATTGCCGCCCTGGTGGAACTTGCGCCTTTCGTCGAAGTCGAGCGTGACGAGAATCACGAGCTTTGGCTCGGCGGCGGGGACCATGCCGCAGAACGTCGCGCGGAAAAGCGAGTCGGAATAGTGGCCGTTGACCACCTTCTGCGCCGTTCCCGTCTTGCCCGCGACGGAATAGCCGCGGATCGCCGCCCTTCTCGCAGTTCCCGCGGGCGAGGCGACGCCAAGCATTATCCTCCTCATCTCCCTCGCGGTAGTCTCCTTTATGGGCCGTCCCGCCGGCGTCGGCGTGTGCCTGTAGACCTCTTCTCCATGATGGTCTACGATCTTCTCGACGATGTAGGGCTTCATCCTGAGCCCGTCGTTCGCGATCGCCTGATATGCGGAGCAAAGCTGAATGGCGGTCACCGACACGCCCTGCCCAATCGGCGCGCGCGACCACTTCACCTTGTCCCACTTCTGCCAGGGAGGAAGTATGCCGACCTCCTCGCCGGGAAGCTCGATGCCGGTCTTCGCGCCGAAACCGAACCGCGTCATGTAAGTCCAAAGGTTCTTGGGCCCCATGTCGCTGCCTATCTTGCCGACGACGATGTTCGACGAGTGGACCACCGCGTCGCCGACCGTCATCGTCGGCTCCCACACGTGGCTGCCGTCGCCGGGAAGCTTGTAGTAGCGCTCGTCGTTCCTGTTGGTGGAATACTTCTTGCCTGGGCTTACAAGCCCCATGTCGATGGCTCCAGCAACCGTGATGACCTTCATCACTGAACCCGGCTCGTAGGTGAAATTCGTCGCGCGGTTCACCTTCGCAGCGTCGCTCGAGCGACCGAACGCAATCGGGTCGAAGTCGGGACGGGACGCCATTGCGAGAATCGCGCCTGTAGCGGGATTCATGACTATGCACCAGCCGGAGGCGGCACCATACTCCTCCATGCCCCATTTGAGGGCCGACTCGACCTCGTACTGGATGTTGTGGTCTACCGTCAGGTATATGTCGGCGCCGGGCAGCGGCGCGATCGTCTCGATGCGCCTGTCGTATATCTCGTGGCCATGCGCGTCCTTCATGCCGCGTATCTTGCCGGGGACGCCCGTAAGGTCGCGGTTGTAGCGAAGCTCTATCCCGGCGGAACCCGTGTTCTCGGCATTCACCGACCCGAGTACGTGCGACAGCAGACGCCCGTGGAGATACTGCCTGACCTGCGTGTCTTCGATCCTGAGCCCTGCGACGAGATGCGAGTCGCAAAGAGTCTCGTGGGCCTCGGGGTCGGACGAAATCGCGAGGAACTGGTAGCGCTTCGACGTGTCGAGCGCCATCTTCCGCACCTTCACGCGGTCAAGCCCGAGGGCCGCGGCAATCGTGTCGGCGATCTGCCCGCGCGTACGCGGTTCTTCGCCCTTGCGACGCACGAGGCGGTTGGTGAGCGCGACGGGGTCCATGCGGTATTCCCATATCGGCACGGACTTGACGAGCGGATACGACTTTCCAAACGAGTCGTAGATGGAGCCGCGGCACCCGGGAAGGTCGCGCGTGAACGTGTAGTCGAGATCGGCGACGTCGGGATCCACATGTGCCCTGACGAGCTTCTGTGCGGAATATCCCGCGAATAGAAGAAGCAGGACGACAGGCAGCCAGAAACGCCAGTTCTCGCCACGCATCTTGTTACCTGCGCTTGCGAGGCGCAGCTACACGCTTGACCGGATTCGCGGCTGGAGTGTACTTTGCCGACTGCGCCGCCATGTTTCGCTCCGAAGCGCGCGCAACCGAAATCTGGCCTGGATACGGCTTGCCAGATCTATCCATTCTGACTTGCTGCTCCGGCTTGGGGTAGTGCATCTTCATCCCAAGCGCCAGCAGCGTCGCCTCAAGACGCTCCGGAGTCTTCATCTCGTCCCAGCGCGCGCTTTCGCGCTTCTGCGCATCCTCGAGCTTCTCCAGCTGGCGCTCCTTTTCGCGCACGACCTTGGCAAGCTGCCTGCAGCTCGACGAGGCCAGCACATTGAGAATCGCCATCGCGACGACCATGACAATGACTGCTCCGAACTGAACGGAACGGCCAGCCATCACGGACATCTTCTTCGGCATCTTGCGATTTTTTCTCATTGTAGCGCTACTCCTTTTCTGCGACCCGGAGCTTTGCACTCCGTGACCGCGGGTTTAAATCTGATTCCTCTTCCGACGCGACGACCACCTTTCCGGTCACCGCCCGCATTTTGGGCGTTTCGCCCTCCCACCGCTCTCCACCTTGCTGCAGCGAAACCATCTTGCCCACGTGCCTCGCGAAGAACCTCTTGACCATCCTGTCTGTCAGCGACTCGAACGTTATGACCGCGAAACGCCCTCCGCTTTTCAAAAGCTCGAGCCCGCCTTCAAGCGCACGCTCAAGCTCGCCCATCTCGTCGTTCACTTCCATCCGAAGAGCCTGGAAAACGCGCGTCGCCGGATGGCGGCTGCCGCGCTTTCCTACAACCCGCTCGACGAAATGCGCAAGGTCGGTTGTTGTACGGAACGGCCTAGGTCTCCGTTCCGCCGCGATCGCCTGCGCAATTCGCCGCGCGTGGGGCTCCTCTCCATATTCGCGGAAGATCTCTTCCAACCGTTCCGCACTCTCGAAATTCACGATGTCGGCGGCACTTAGACCGCTCGACCTATCCATGCGCATATCAAGGGGTCCCTCGCGCAGAAAGCTGAACCCGCGTCCGGCTTCATCAAGCTGAGGACTCGAAACACCCAAGTCCAGCAGTATCCCATCGACTTCGTTCCACCCCTTTTCATTCGCAATCTCCTTCAAGTCTCCATGTCGGCCCCTGACGGCCGTCAACCCCGCGACTTCTCCGATTTCGCGGATGGCCTGTTCGTCGCGGTCTATGCCGAGGACCATCCCGCCCCGGGCGATGATCTCCTTCGTGTGTCCGGCTCGCCCGAGTGTGCCGTCCACATATCTCCCACCAGGTCGCACGGCCAGCGCATCCATCACCTCTTTCAGCAGAACTGGTATGTGGCCGCTCATATTCCCGTCTCTCTCCGTCAGAACCCGGCAACCAAGAGCGCTTCACCGAATTCGGTCTGGTCGACCTTGTCATCCGGCGGAAGCGCCTCGGGATTCCAGAGTTCGATTTTAGAAACCGCACCCACCATCGCGACCGTCGTCGTCAAGTTCGCGAACTGAAGGAGCTTGTCGCTGATGCGGATGCGGCCCTGAACGTCAAGGGCAAGTTGCTCGGAGTTTGCACCGATAATGTGAAGCGCGCGAGAAAGCGCAGGATCAGAGAACGATTTCTCGCGAAGCTTCGCCAACTTTGCCTCCATCACTTCCTGCGGAATGATGTTGAGACACTTCTTGGCATTGTCGGGCATCACGGAGACATACTGCGGATCGCCGAGAATCTGCCGCCATCCAGCCGGGATGGTGAAGCGCTTCTTCGGATCCAGCGCGTGGTCATAGCGTCCAAGAAGGAAGCCCTTTCCACCGCCAGTCGACTCTGCGACACTCTGTTTGCCTACCTTTGACATTTTCTGACACCATTATACACTTTCTGACACCAACGTGCAATAGGAATTTTTAAAAAATTTTCGCCTTTCAAAAAAAGCAAAGAATTAGTGAAAAACCCTTGAAAAAACGGGTCAGGCGCTGATCTACGCAAGGCGAGTTGAGAAAGTGCGAATAGTTGAGAATAGGCGAGACCAGGCGAGACTGAACCGCGCCAGTATTGCGTTTGAACGCCGCCGCAATCACGACCGCGCCGCCGATCGAGCGAAAAGCCGATTTGAGAAAATCACCGCCGCGCAAGGGCGTGAACCCGCGAAAACATCAAATTGTTGAGAAAGCATCTTGAATGATTCGCCCTTGCAGAAACCGATTCGGCAAGCGCGATGAAGCCAAAAGGAAAGCCCCCTGCAAGTTCGTTGCAAGGGGCTTGATGTTCGATTGAAAGACAACTTCATACCTTCTTGTCGTCAATGAGTGCCACCCGGCGTCCGAGCCCTATGACATAGTGCGAGCCGGTCGGCTCTCCCCAGTCTGGGTGCTGCCGATTGGGATAGATGTTTATGCCACAGGCCTCGATAAACAAATCGGGCTTGCGGTAGCCGCGTGAAAAAGCTATCACAAGGTGGCCGTCGAAAGAAAGGTTCATTACCCAATTTGAAAACCGGCGATGCCAGTATGGCGTGTCGGCGCGATATTCTTCCGTCTTCTCGCCGCTTGCAATCATGTCATACCACTTCCCCTTGAGTAC
>CACZHC010000090.1 GCA_902780865.1 uncultured bacterium | reverse complement strand
TCTGCGCACGCGGGGCGTCCGTCGGAGAGGTGCACGAACTCGTAGCTGCGGTCGCTCTTGATCTCAATGCGCGCCACAAGTTCGTCTCCCGGCTCGAGCTTGTCGCCAATCGCCGCGAGCCGCGTACCCTCCGCGCCTTTCGTCTTCTTGTAGTACTTCTTCTCGACGCTGAGCTCCTTCGGCTCGTGGGCTCGCACCTTGAGGACGTCCTCGAAGTAAGACCAGTGCACTCCACCCCATGCAACGCCCTTCTCGCCTGCGCCCGTAAAGGTGATCTCGCCCATTTCGGGCTTGATTTCGTCCGCGGCGTAGCGGTGCGAGTACATTCCCGTGCCCTTTTCGGCGTTGTCGGTCGGAACCTTCACCCCGGCGAGCGTCACCTCCGCAAGCTTGTCGCCCGCAAGGAGATCCGCCCCGCCGCCGAGGAGAAGCGCGTATATCGCGTCCGCAGTCGCCGCTGTCGTCGTCCAGTCCTGTGTCTGCTTCTGCTTGAGTAACCACACGTTGCACGCCTCCGCGCTCTCTTCGTCTTGGGTCACCTCGCGGAACGCCTCGACTATGATCGCCTGCGTCGAGACTGGCGCCGCGAATACGCTCGACGAGAAGAAGTACGGCCGCTTCCAGTACATGCCGAGCTCGTCAGAAAGAACACCGCGCTCCTTGATTGACGCCATTATCTCGTTTGCCACCTTCACTTCGCCACGTCGCTTCAGCGCAATCGCCGCCAGCGCCTGCGATTCGAGCCCGAGATCGGGCCACTCCTTCTTGAGATGCGCGACAAACTGCTTCTCCGGCTCCTTGTCTTTCGAGGGATCAACGCCTCTGAACGAGTGCATGTACATCCAGCGGATGTCGAATCCATACACGCGGAACGGAATCTTGTCGCGCTTCTCTCTGAGCAGCCGCTCCTTGACGTCCTTCGAGACTTCACGATCAAGCGCCTTGACTGCCGATGCAAAGAAGTCTGGATACGCAAGATCCGCAAGATGGTTGAGCCGTGCGAAGCCGGTGAGGATGTAGAGCGTGATGTAGTCCGAGGACGGTCCGCCCGGGAACCACGGCCAGCGTCCGTCGCCGCTCCGAGAAAGGCGCAGCTTCTCGATGCAACGATCCTGCTCGCTCTTGAGGCGATCCTCGCCGAAGAGGTCACCCAGACGCGCGCGCGCCTTCGTCTCGTGCTCCGCCTCGCGCACCCATGGCGTCTCCTCTATGGCAATCGACTTGAGGTGCGCATCCGTCTCGAGCGGACTCTTAAGCGCCTGAGCGCCCGCCGCCTTCCATTCGTCAAACATCGCGCGGATGCGCGGATCGGAGTTCGCGATGTGCGCCCCAAGCGCGTTCGCGTAGTAGCGGCTGAACGTCTGCTCGCAGCACTCGTGAGGGAACTCCATGAGGTAAGGAAGCGACAAGACGGCGTACCACGCCGGACGCGACACGGCGCGCACCGTGAGGTCCTGATGGCGGATCGTATCGGAACCCTTGCTCGCTATTAGGTTCTCAAGTTTGAACGACTTCGTCGCGTTCCCGCGCACGTTGAGCTGCACCGCCTCTCTGACGAGAATCCGCCGTGCAAGGACGGGAAGCACGCCCTCCTCGCCGTCCGTATACTCTTTAAAGGGGACTATTGTCTTGCTAACCGGGGAACCAGAAGGTGTTCCGCACACAGCCGTCTGAACCACCGGACTCGACATCGCCGTGGCCTTGGCGATGTACCAGAGATAGGGGCTCCCATCTGGTATCGAAACGCGGAACTCGATGGTCTTCGATTCATGAGGGGCAAGACTGAAGCTCTTGAACTCCGGATTGTCTAGCTCATCTGAATCCAATCTTCCAACATGCAAGAGCACTTCGCCGCCGACTTCCCACTCTTCCGTGTTCGTCACCTTGACGGGGAAGAGGAAGTCGTCGCCTTCGCGGGCGAAGCGCGGCGGATTCGGCTCGCACATAAGCGGCTTCGTCGTAACGATCTCGTCGTTGCGGAATATTCCTCCGCGAAGCTCGTTGTCGTGCGCAACCATTAGGAGCTTCCAGCCCGTCAGCGCGTCTGGCGCGGTGAATGTAAACGAGACATTGCCGTCAGCGTCCGTCTCAAGATCGGGGAAGAAGAACGCCGTCTCCTTCAGGTTCTTGCGCGGCGCGACATCGGCAGAATTCTCATCTTTTGATTCCGCACTCTTGTAAGAGGCATTATCATCATCGCCAAAACACCTCTCCGCTGCAGGCGCGGCTGCGCAGCACACCATGTCCTCGCATGCCTCCTCCATTACAGGCGCGCCGGCGAACGCTGCGCCTATGGATCCGCGCACAGACTTGCGCACCATCATTGTATTACCTTGCACGAAAGGGAAAATTCTCCACGACGGCCAGCAATAGTTAATCCCCTGGAGCATGGACGGGAATCGACCATCGAGGTGATACAATTCATGTACATTGTTCGCCAGCTGAGGCGTGGAAATATAGTGCGTCCACGGCGTAAAGTGGCTCGAGAAGCCAAGCGACACATCGTGCCACTTGTAGGCGTCTAAAGAGCGGTCATACATAAAGGCAAGAACTTCCGCCGGACCAGATACCTTGAACTTCCAGGTTTCTTCGGCTCCGGAGGTGAGCTTGCTCGTCAGATGCTCGGCCGTGATCTCAAGATACTTGTTGTCCCACGGCACGTTCACCGTCGTGCCGTTCCAATAGAGTCGGTTCTCGCGCAAGAAGACTGTCTCGATCCTGATTTCACCGCGATGCTCGTCCTTGATCGGCAGCTCCCAGTACCAAACTGGACTTCCCATTCCCCGCACCAACTCATCGAGAATCACTTTCCCGTTGTTCGTCACCTTCACGCGGACGAAGCCCGTCTCGTATCCCGTGCCCCAGTAGGCACGCAGCGTTTCGCCGACCTTGACCGTGCCCTTTTCGGCGCAGAAGAACTCCGGTACGGCAAGCCCCAGCGACTTCGACGCAGGATCAAACACGCAGACATGGTCAAAGTCCTTTACGGTCTTGCCGTTCGGGTCCTTTGCCTCGAATATGAGACGATATGCACCTACGCCAAGCTTTAGTTCCGTAGTCCACTTCTCGGGCTTCTCGCCCTTCGCCTCGACCGACAGGACTTCTTCGCCCTGTTCCCAAGTCTTCCAGTCCCACGGGCCTTTCGCGTTGCGATCATATCCATAACACCCCTCGCCTGCCGGTTTGCGAACAGGACGCGCAGGGGATTTAAGCCTGTAGACCTTGAGCGTGCCCTTGACTGGCAACGCCGCGCCAGCAAGCGACTCGAGCGTCACGCGCACTGGAACGGGCTTCGCAGGTGTCTGCCACTCGCCTTCCGTCCAGACGCTCGCGCGCCAGGCAACGGTGCCGATCTCAAACGACTCCTCGGCCGTCCGCTCCTCACCCGTCTCGTCAGTCACTTCGGCCGTCACGGTGAAATCAAACGACGGATCACCCGAAAGGTCGGCGGTTGGCGAAGCAACTGGAGTGAACGTCACTTTGAAGACGCCGTTCTCGTCCGTCACCACTTCGCCTTTGTCGACGAAGTTCTCCCCGTCGTCGTTCTCGCCGCCAAACCAGCGCCACCATTCGGGATAGCGCGTCGCGCGCTCAACATTCCACTTGACCTTTCCGTGCTGGACGGGGAGTCCAGAGTATGTAAGTGCCTTGCCAGTTACCGTCACCGGCTCGCCAAGCGTCGCCTTTTCGGGCGCTCCCTCGAACGACACCGTGAACTTCGGACGCTTGTATTCCTCGACATTGACCTGCTTGTTCGCCTCGCCGCGGCGGCCGTCAAAAAGCTGATACCAGGCATTGATAGTGTATCGTCCCGTCAGCCGGTCGCTTGGCGCCACGAAAGTATGGACGAACGAACCCCACTTGTTGGGCTTGAAGCGCACCGAGGCGACGTTTTTTCCATTTGGATCCTTCAGCGTCAGGTTTATATGCATCTGCGTCTGCGTGCGAAAATCTCGCGTGTATGGAATGGCGTGGTAGGCGATTCCCTTGACCTTGATTTCCTGCCCGGGGCGGTATAAAGCGCGATCAGTGAAAAGGTCGATGAACTCTACGGTCTTGTCCCTCTCGTATACATAGCCAGACCCTTCGCTTCCAAGCGACAGCACTTCGTTGCCGTCGAAAAGCACGCGCACATAGCGGTTGAAAGAATTGTAGTTGTTCTTGTCTGGCACAACGGCCGCGAAGTCGCCGTTCGCGTCGGTAACATACTTCTCCCTGAGGACTTGCAAGCGTCCGCCCTTCTCAGGATAACCCCACAGCTCCACCGTCGCGCCCTTTACTGGCTCGCCAGACTCCGCAAGGTAGACGGTTCCCTTAAACTCTCCGTTACCAGTCCTCATCGCAAGCGCAAGCGATGTCACGGTGACATATTCTGCAAAGAGCGGAAGCTTGTCCGCGCCAAACTTCTCGTTTGCCGCGGCGTAGAGGACATAGTGCCCTGGCTTGAGATCGCTCGGCACAGGGAGCATAAACGACTGCTCCTCGTAGCCGGATTTAAGCGGCAGCACTTCCTTCCATTCCTTCGCTGGCGTACGCTTCAAGTATTTGTCTTGTGTTGCCGATCTGGATGTTGAATTGTGAATCTCCGAGCCCATCGAAAGGTCGGACACGAGATCGTCAAACGACACGGAAACAAGCCGAAAATGAACTTCGCTTAAGTTCTCGACCTCAACCGTGATTTCAGGCCACGGCGCACACCAGTTGCGTTCAACGTCAACCGATAGCGTAGGCATCTCAATCTCTGCAACGATATTGGCGCACATCTTGCCGCCTGGCGAATCAGGATACTTCTTGGCATAAATTGCGGCAAGATCATGTGCTGCGACGAGATCTGGCTTGGTGCTTTGCCGCATAAGTTCTGCTCTTTTCGCGGCGGCGATTGCAACCACTTCAGTCTTGCCGTCGTATTCCTTGATAAAGCCGTCGAGGAACTTTTCAAATGCGGCATCACGCTCCTTTTCCGGCTTCTCGTCAAAGGACTGAATGTATTCGGCACGGTCGATCTCGGCAAAGGCGCGAGCATCTGCGTTTCCGTCGGCAATGTGGAACGCTATGAGCGCATCATACAGCGCAATACCCTTTTCGAGAGTCCAGTCGGGGAAAAAATACCAGTAAAATGGCACGGCGTCGCGCACGGCAAAGTCGAAGAGCGTGGGACCATAAGACTCGGGGTAGTTGCCTGGATCAAAGAGCGCTGTCCAATCCGCGAGTTTCTGGTTCTTCAGCTCGTCGGAAAAGGCAAACACCTTCTCAAATTGCGATTCAAGGGTAGATTCGATCTTCTCCGGCGACCACGGCGGCATCTTGTCCTTCGCCGCGTCATCGTCGAGCTTCGTCGGCGCCTTGCCACCCAAGCGCCAGCCGAGCGAATTGTCGCGGTAGGTATGGGCAAGGTGGAGCTGGAGAACTGCCTGGAGCGGCGCAGGCTTCGCGTCAACAGACGCGGCAAAGGCGGGCAGCCAGTCGGCTGTCTGTTCATCCGTAAACTCCTCCATTGCCCGCTCGCGGACGAGGAACGCGCGCGCGGCGTCCGGCCAGCGCTGCGCCGCCGTGGCCTCGCGCTCGATTTCCTCTACCTTGTTTGTTACTGTGCGCGGCAGATTTTTCCTCTGCGCCTCCGAGACCTCTTCCCAGGCCTTTTCGAAGTCATAAGCTCCCATAGCGACTCCATTAAGCGCGACGGCGGCGACAAGCGCAGCGACAATGCGCGCGATTCCCCTTCGGACGGAAATTTCTTTCATGTCTACATTATAGACAAAATCCCGTCGCCGTGCAACGGCAAAAACCGCTAAAGCGCCAGCAGCTCTTCGCGGAGAAGCTTGCAGGCAAGAGCCGTCGAGCGTCCGGTAGGGTCGAGCGCGGGGGAGAGCTCCACATTGTCGAGCGCGACGACGTTAAGCTCGCGGCAGATCATGCGCAGATCGTCGAGAAGCCGTCCGTAGGAAAGGCCGCCCGCCTCCTGCGTGCCGGTGCCGGGAAATTCTGAAGGATCGAGCACATCAAGGTCGACCGTCAGGTAGACTGGCACATCGGAACCGATTTTCTTGATGACTTCTGGAAGAGTGCTATCGGAGAAAAGCTCGGTCGTGACATGCCCGTCCTTCATGAACTGCCGCTCGTCGCGCGTTCCTGAGCGTATGCCAAACTGGAATATCCGCCCGTCGCCGAGGATGTCGTGGCAGCGCCTGAGGACGCACGCATGCGAGAGCTTGACGCCAAGATAGTCCTCGCGCAAGTCAGCGTGCGCGTCGAAATGGACTATATGCAAGTTAGGATAGCGCTTCGCTACGGCGCGGACGCTACCGAGCGTTACGAGATGCTCGCCGCCAAGCAGGAACGGGATCTTCCCGGCGTCAAGAATCTCCGAAGCACGCGATTCGATCATGCCGAGGGCAGCGTCAGGCGCGCCAAACGGAAGCTCAAGGTCTCCCGAGTCAAAGACGGAAGTATCTTCTGCAAGGTCGCGGTCCTGAAGCATCGAGTAAGTCTCAATGCCGAACGACTCCGCGCGCATCGCGGCGGGCCCGAAGCGCGTACCTGGGCGAAAGCTCGTAGTGGAGTCGTACGGCGCGCCGAAAAGGACGACCTTCGCGTCATCAAACGGCTTGTCGCACCCGATAAACTGGTTTAGCTGTGGTTCCATATCGTCAGCCGCGCTGCGGCTCCTCTTCCTTCAGGATGTCGAGGACGTAGTTGGGGAGCGCAAACGCGCCGCGGTGGAGAGCCGTGTTGTAGTAGCGCGTCGGAATTCGCAGCTTGTTCCACCTCGCCTCGTCGAGATTGCCGATGGGGTGGTACTTCTTTGACGCGAAGCCAAACAGCCAGTGGCCGGACGGATAGCTCGGTATATGCGCCTGGTAGACTGTCGAGACGGGAAACTCCATCGCTATGTGCCTGTGCGCGTCGCGCACCGACTTCTGGTGCGCAGCATAGAACGGCGACTCGTGCTGGTTGATGAGGATACCGTCCTCGCGCAGCGCCTTGAAGCAAGTACCGTAGAACTCGCGAGTGAAAAGACCTTCGGCAGGCCCGTAGGGGTCGGACGAATCGACGATCACGAGGTCGTATTCGTCCTTCTTGCCGCGGACATACCTTAGCCCTTCCTCGAACCAAACCGAGACGCGCTTGTCCTTCAGCTTCGAAGAGACGAAGGGAAGAAACTTCTTGGAAAGAAGCACCACGTCCTTGTCGACTTCGACGAGGTCGATCGACTCGATGGAGCGGTACTTCGTGAGCTCGCGTACCGTGCCGCCGTCGCCGCCGCCGATCACGAGGACGTTCCGCACTCGCGGATGAACGGCCATCGGCACGTGGGCGAGCATTTCGTGGTAGATGAACTCGTCCTTCTCGGTGATCATAAGGCCGCCGTCGAGGACGAGCACGCGCCCGTAGGCGGGCGTATCGAGGATGTCGATCTGCTGTACGGCGCTTCTCTTCGAGGCGATCTGCTCGATCGTCTTCATCGAGAATCTGACGTCCTTCGTGTGTTCGTCGGTATACCAGAGTTCGGTTTGCATTTGCGCTACCTTTAGGCGAGGACGTTGATGTAGTCGAGGTTCATGTCCTCGGTACCGGTCATGAAGCAGCCCTTCTCTTTCGCGAAGAGAATGTGCGCGAGGACGTCGGCCGTGATCCGCTCGCCAGGCGCGACGATCGGAATCCCGGGCGGATAGCTCATCACGAACTCTCCCGCGACGAGGCCAGTCGATTCCTTCATCGCGACGCGACGCTTCTTCGCGTAGAACGCCTCCTGCGGCGGCATGACGATCACGGGATCGATGTATTCGTGGTCAAAGAGGCCGATCGGGCTCTTCTCGCGCTGGCGCTTTATTTCCTCAAGCGCGGAGATGAGACGCTCGATGTCCATCATGCGGTCGCCGCACGAGATGATCGCGAGGAGGTTGCCGATGTCGCCGAATTCGATCTGTATGCCGTAGTCGTCGCGCAGGTAGTCGTAGACCTCGATGCCGGCAAGGCCGATGTCGCGCGTATGGACGGAAAGCTTAGTGCGGTCGAATGCAAAGACAGTATCGCCGTCGACAAGCTCTGGGCCGAACGCATAGTAGCCGCCGAGGGCGTTTATCTCCTCACGAGCGTAGTCGGCGAAATCCATCGTCTTCTGGTACATCGCGCGCCCCTTGAAAAAGAGGTTCTTGCGGGCGATGTCGAGCGACGAGAGAAGGAGATAGGAAGCGGAAGTCGACTGCGTGAGCGTGATGACCTGGCGGACGTAGTCTGGGTTTACGGGGCGGCGCGTCAGGAGTATCGAGCTTTGGGTAAGCGAGCCGCCTGTCTTGTGGATTGACGCAGCCGCCATGTCGCACCCGGCTGCCATCGCGGAGATGGGCAGGTCCTCGTGGAAATAGAAATGCGTACCGTGCGCCTCGTCAGCGAGAACGAGCATTCCCGCCTTGTGCGCAATCTCGACAATGCGCTTAAGGTCAGAGCAGATGCCGTAGTAAGTCGGGTTGTTTACGAGAATCGCCTTTGCCGATGGATGCGCGGCTATCGCCTTCTCGACGTCGGCTACGCTCATGCCGAGCGGAATGCCGAGGGCTTCTGTGGACGTTGCGCGGCAGGATTATCTCGTCGCCGACGGAGCAGGTCGACATTATCATCGCCTGCACCGCCGAAGTGGTGCCGTTCACCATGAAGAACGCGTCGTCAGCGCCAAAGGCCTCGGCAGCGAGCTGCTGCGCTTCCTTGATGACGGAGACCGGATGCCCGAGGTTGTCGAGCGGCTTCATCGAGTTGACGTCCATGGCGAGAGCTCTCTCGCCAAGGTATTCGGTCAGCTCAGGATTGCCTCGCCCGCTCTTGTGTGCGGGCACGTCGAAGTGCGCAAGTCGGTTTATGCGCTGGCGGTCGAGAGCATCCGCCAGCGGAGTTTGCCGCTGGCGGACTTTCAGTTCGTCTACCGCCCCCCCGGACGAATTTCTTGCCATCTACTTACTTGAAGTAGCGGTTGTAGAGACCCTGGAACGCCTTGCCGTGGCGCGCCTCGTCCTTCGCCATCTCGTGGACGGTGTCGTGGATCGCGTCGTAGCCGAGTTCCTTCGCGCGCTTGGCGATGGCGAGCTTGCCGGCGGTCGCGCCGCACTCGGCCTCCATACGGCGGCGGAGGTTCTCCTTGGTGGAGTCCGTCACGATGTCGATCGTCTTGCCGAGAAGCTCGGCGAACTTAGCGGCGTGCTCGGCCTCCTCGAACGCGATGCGCTTGTAGGCCTCTGCGACCTCGGGATAGCCCTCGCGGTCAGCCTGGCGCGACATGGCGAGGTACATGCCGACTTCGCAGCACTCGCCGTTGAAATGATCCTTGAGACCCTGCGTGACCTCGGCATCGTCGACGATGCCGTCGCCGACATGGTGTTCACAGACGAAGTCAAGGCCGCCGCCCTGCTTCAGGAATTTCGCTCCCGGAACGCCGCACTGGGGGCACTTCTCCGGAGGATTCTCGCCTTCGTACACATACCCGCAAACGGGGCAAACCCACTTAGCCATGTCTTTGTCTCCTTTTGGTTGTTGTTGATGTCGGGAACTTTACCACATTTCAGCCGTCCGTGTCAATCCTGCAAAGCATATTCGGCCATCAACGACTTCGTGCTGCGCTTGACAAAGTCCATCACTACGCCACCGCGAACGGATCCCAGCCCTTGCGGTACGCCATAGTGACATTCTTGTCGGCGGCTAAGTTGTTTGTCACGTGGTGTCCGTCCCACTTGAGGACGCTGCCCTTCCCGGCAAGTGCGGAGATGTTGCCGAGGCAGACCGTCTTCGCGAGCGGGACGGAGTACTCGAAGTTGTCGATCGTCTGCTCGCCAGCGCGAATCGCCTCGTAGAACTCGTGGAAGTGCTTCGGCGTGACGATGCGGTAGTTAAAGTCGTCCGGACGGTCCACGCGCGGGATGCACCAGCCGTTTTTGCGCGGCATAAAGCGGTATCCGCCATGGTGCGTGAACCAGAGGTTGCCTTTCGTGCCGACAAAAAGCAGCCCGTTCTTGTAGAACGGATCCTTCTCGAAACCGTTCGCCTTCTCGACCTCCAGCACCTTCGGCGGAATGTTCAGGTGCTCGCGCTTGTAGGGGATGCCGTACTTGTTTACGAACTCCTTCGTGTATGGAACGCCGTCGTTCAGGCCGTCCCACCAGTGCATCGTCACGTCGTAGCCGAACTTCGAGGTCGGGTAGTGGAACTCAAACGCATCGCGGTAGGCCCATGCGCCGTCAAGGGCGAACTTCGCCTCATGGCACGTCACCGTGTCGGGGTCCTTGAGACCCAGCGCCCAGAACGCGACGTCCATGATGTGCATGCCGAGGTTGCCGATCGAGCCGTTGCCGTAGCCAATCCAGGAGTGCCAGCCGTGCGGGTGCATTCCGTCCTGGTCGGGCGAGTCGGGGTAGTAGTCGCACACCGGCGAGCCGCCGCACCAGAGGTCCCAGTCCATCCCCTTCGGCGGCGGAACCGCCGCGGGACGCTGGTAGATGGAGTTGCAGCGGTCGTCGTACGCCCATACCTCGCGCACCTCCCCAAGCGCGCCTTCCGCAATGCGGTCGACGCAGTACTTCATCGAAGGGAACGAGTGCCCGTATGTCCCGCACTGGGTGACGAGCCCCGGGTTCTTCCGCGCCTCGGCGAGGATGAGGTCGCATTCCGCAGCGGTGAGGCAGAGAGGCTTGTCGAGATAGACGTGGATTCCGCGCCGCATCGCCATCACGGCGGGGAGGACATGCTGGTGGTTCGGCGTCTCGACGACAATGGCGTCGATCTCGCCGCCCATCTTGTCGAACATGTCCTGGTACGTCGCGAAGCGCCGCGCCTTGGCGTAGTTCTCCCTTTCAGCAGCGCCGCAGGTCTCGGCAACGACCTTGTCGAGCCAGGCGAAGCGCGCTGGGTCTGGGTCGACAATCGCGACGAGGTCCTCGCACAAGACGCCGTCGATCATGTTTCCCGTCTGAAGGCCGCACCCGATCAGCGCGACGCGTATCTTCGCGCCGCGCGCGATCTGCCGTGCGCGGCTTAGGCCAAATCCCGCGCAGCCGATGTTGAAGAGCGGGAGAGCCCCCGCCGCAAGCAGCCCCTTGAAAACAGTTCTCCGTGTCGTATGCATATTGCCCTTTCCATTAATCGTCAGGCGTCGGGCCAGAGCTCGTGCGCCATCTCGCGGAGCTTGTACTTCTGTATCTTCTGCGACGCAGTCATCGGGAAGATGTCAAGGAAGTGCACGTACTTCGGGATCTTGAACCACGAGATCTTGTCCTTGCAGAAGGCCTGAACGTCCTCGGGCTTCAGCTCCACGCCGTCAGCGGGTATGACGAACGCAGCGGGCTGCTCGCCGTACTTCTTCGAGGGGCAGCCGACTACCGCGACATCCTTGACGCCGGGCATCGTGCCGAGGAAGTCCTCGACTTCCTTCGGGGATATGTTCTCGCCGCCGCGGATGATGAGGTCTTTGAGGCGACCGGTGATGTAGTAGTAGCCGTCCTTGTCCATGCGGCCGATGTCGCCGGAATGAAGCCACCCGTTCTTGTCGATGCACTTCGCCGTCTGCTCGGGCATCTTGTAGTAGCCCTTCATCGTGTTGAAGCCGCGGCAGCAGATCTCGCCGTCCTGCCCGATCGGCGCGAG